>DATBPG010000177.1:0-6680 GCA_036561485.1 Steroidobacteraceae bacterium
GAGTACCAATGGGAAAGTGGGACGACAAGCTGAATCTGACCTGCTTCGAGCCGCTGCGCTACGAGCGTTCCTGGACACTCGAGGTCTATCAGCGCATCGGGGGTTACGAGGCCTGGCGCAACATCCTGGCCACGAAGCCGCCACGCGAGCAGATCATCGATACCGTCAAGGCCTCGGGGCTGCGCGGACGCGGCGGCGCCGCCTTCCCGGTCGGCGTCAAGTGGAGCTTCATGCCACGAAACGCTCCGATGCAGAAATACGTCGTCTGCAACTCCGACGAGAGCGAGCCCGGCACCTGCCATGACCGCGACATCCTGCGCTACAACCCGCACGCACTGATCGAGGGCATGGCGATCGGCGGCTACGCCATGAACGCCACCGTGGGCTACAACTACATTCGCGGCGAGTTTCTCGGCGAGCCGGTGCCGCGCTTCGAGGCGGCGCTGGCCGAGGCCTACGCGGCGGGCCTGCTGGGCAGGAACATCCAGGGCTCGGGCATCGACTACGATCTGTACACCTACGTCGGCGCGGGTGCCTACATCTGCGGTGAGGAGACGGCGCTGCTGGATTCGCTCGAAGGCAAGACCGGTAAACCGCGCTTCAAGCCGCCGTTTCCGGCCGCCTTCGGCCTCTATGGCATGCCCACGACCATCAACAACACGCAGAGCTTCGCCTCGGTGCCCACGATCCTGCGTCGCGGGGCGCAGTGGTTTGCGGATCTGGGGCCGAAGAACTCGGGCGGCACGGTGATCTTCTCGGTCTCCGGCCACGTCGCCAAGCCCGGCAATTTCGAAGTCCCCCTGGGTATCCCCTTTGCGGAGCTGCTGGAGATGGCCGGAGGCGTGTGGCAGGGACGGCGGCTGAAGGCCGTGATCCCCGGCGGCTCCTCGGTGCCGGTGGTGCCGGCGCAGATCATGCTCAAGACCAACATGGACTACGACTCGGTGAAGGCAGCGGGCTCGGGGATCGGCTCGGCAGCCGTGATCGTTATGGACGAGACCACCTGCATGGTGCGCGCACTGGAGCGTCTGTCGCGCTTCTACATGTCCGAGTCGTGCGGACAGTGCACGCCCTGTCGCGAGGGCACCGGCTGGCTTAACCGCACCCTCAATCGCATTCTCGACGGTCGGGCGCGCATGGAGGATCTGAACCTGCTGCTCGATGTCGCCAATCGCATTGAAGGCCATACCATCTGCGGACTGGGAGATGCGGCCGCCTGGCCGGTGCAGAGCTTCCTGAAACACTTCCGTCACGAGTTCGAATACATGGTCGAGCACGGCGGGCGCAGCATCGTCGGCACGCAGGCGCAGGCGGCCTGAGGTGCCCATGGGCGAGGAACTGGTCAACATCGAGGTCAACGGCGTCGCGCTCAAGGCGCGCAAGGGTGAGGTCATCATCCGCGCGACCGATCGCGAGGGCATCTACATCCCGCGCTTCTGCTACCACGACAAGCTGCCGATTGCGGCCAACTGCCGCATGTGTCTGGTCGAGGTGGAAAAGGCGCCCAAGCCGCTGCCGGCCTGTGCCACCCCCGTGGCCGAAGGCATGAAGGTCTTTACCGCCTCGGTGAAGGCGATCGGCGCGCAGCGCGCCACCATGGAGTTTTTGCTCATCAACCATCCGCTCGACTGCCCGATCTGCGATCAGGGTGGCGAGTGCGAGCTGCAGGACCTGGCGCTCGGCTACGGTCGCGACGTGTCGCGTTTCGTCGAGCGCAAGCGCGTCGTCAAGGACAAGAACCTCGGCCCGTTGGTGTCCACCGACATGACCCGCTGCATCCACTGCACGCGCTGTGTGCGCTTCGGACAGGATATCGCGGGCATTCAGGAGATCGGTGCCACCGGCCGCGGCGAGCACATGGAGATCGGCACCTATATCGAGCGCAGTGTCGATCACGAGCTCTCCGGCAACATCATCGACCTCTGTCCGGTCGGCGCTCTGAACAGCAAGCCGTTCCGCTACCGCGGCCGCGGCTGGGAGATGACGCAGCATCCGCTGATCTCCCCCCACGATGGCATGGGCACGCAGCTCTATGGGCACGTGCTGCGCGGACGGCTCATGCGCGTGGTGCCGCGTCCCTGCGAGGAGATCAACGAGACATGGATCGCCGACCGCGATCGCTTCAGCTACGAAGGCATCTACAGCGAGGATCGACTGCAGGCCCCGGCGCTGCGGCAGCCCGACGGCAGCTGGCGCGAGGTCGAATGGGATGTGGCGCTGGCCGAGGCAGCCGGATCGCTGCGTCGTGCGGGCCCTGGTCTGGGCGTGCTGGCACACCCTTCCAGCACCCTCGAGGAGCTGTATTTGGCTGCGCGTCTGGCCGAGGGGCTGGGCAGCGCGAATATCGACCATCGCCTGCGCATGCGCGACTTTCGCGAGCTGCCCGAGGATGCGCTCACGCCCTCGCTCGGAGTGTCGATCGGCGCGGTCGATCAGCTCGATGCGCTGCTGGTGGTGGGCTCGAACCTGCGAGCGGAGATGCCGCTGCTCGCCCATCGCGTGCGCAAGGCGGCGCTGCGCGGTGCGCGCATCAGCTTCATCAATCCCGAACGCTACGAGTTTTTCTTCCCGGTCGAGCACACACTGCAGGCCGCGCCCGGCGCTGCAGTGGGCGAGCTCGCAGCGCTGCTGCAGGCGGCGGGGGGTGCAGCCCCGGCCGGGCTCACCGAGACTGTCGCGCGTGCGCAGGTCAGCGACACGCATCGTGCACTGCTCGAATCGCTGCGCACCGGTGAGCGCCGCGCGCTCTGGTTGGGCGCCCTGGCATCGCGAAGCGGCGAGTATGCGTCGCTGCGCGCGATGGCGCGCTCGCTCGCACAGGCCACCGGCGCAAGCTTTGGCGAGCTGGCGGAAGGCGGCAATGCCGTGGGGGCCGCGCTGGCGGGCGTGTTGCCCAACCGCGGGGTGGGCGGGGTGCGCCGTGCGACGCCGGGACAGAATGCGCGCCAGATGCTCTCGGCACCGTTGCTCGGGTATCTGCTGCTCAATACCGAGCCCTGGGCTGATGCGCTGCTGCCCGCAGCGCTCGACACGCTGGCGCGGGCCGGGAACGTCGTGGCCGTCACTCCGTACGCCAGTGAGGCCATGCGACGCGTGGCCACGGTGCTGCTGCCGGCGGGCAGCTTTGCCGAAACCTCGGGCACCTATGTGAATCTGGAAGGCCGCTGGCAGAGCTATGCGGCCGCCGCGCGCTCGCTCGGTGGCGCCCGCCCGGCCTGGAAGATCCTGCGCGTCCTGGGCAATCTCACTGGCCTTGCCGGATTCGAATACCAGTCCTCCGATCAGGTGCGCGACGAGGCCGCGGCGCGCGCACAGGCCCCCGGCGCAGCGCCGCCAGCGAATGGCGCATCGGGCGCGGCTGGCGCACCGGAGGCAGCGCCGCCGGCGGGGGCAGAGCAGGGCGATGACGCTGAGCTGGACGTACCGATGTACGCCATCGATCCCGTTCTGCGGCGTGCCCCCGCTCTGCAGCGCACGCGCCAGGCACGCGCGGCCGCGGCGCGGGCGGAGGCTGCCCGGGCGCAGGCCGAACGGGAAGGGCGGCGCGCATGAGTGCCATCGCCCAGACCTGGGCTTCCTTGCCCGTCTATGTGCACTCCACGGTCATCACCGTGGTGCTGATGATCATCCTCATCCTCTCGGTGGCGTATCTGACGCTCTGGGAGCGCAAGCTCATCGGCTGGATGCAGATGCGGCTGGGTCCCAACCGCGTGCGCATCTTCGGCCTGCTGCCGGGCATGGGCCAGCCGTTCGCCGACGTCATCAAGCTCCTCATCAAGGAGATCGTGATGCCGGCGCGTGCGAACAAGGTGCTCTTTGCCCTGGCGCCGGCCATCACGCTCGTTCCGGCCTTCGCGGCCTGGGCGGTCGTGCCGATCGCACCCTATTACGCCATCGCGCATGTGGACGCAGGACTGCTGTACGTGCTGTCGCTGACGTCGATGGGCGTCTATGGGGTCATCCTCGCGGGCTGGGCCTCCAACTCCAAGTACGCCTTCCTCGGTGCCATGCGCTCGGCGGCGCAGATGGTCGCCTACGAGATCGCGATGGGATTCGCGCTGGTCGGGGTGCTCATGGCCTCGCGCAGCCTCAATCTCGGCAACATCGTGCTGCGCCAGCAGGGCGGCTTCCTCGCCTGGAACTGGTTCTGGCTCTTGCCGCTGCTGGTGGTGTATTTCATCTCGGGTGTCGCCGAGACCAACCGCGCGCCCTTCGACGTGGCCGAAGGCGAGTCGGAGATCGTCGCGGGCTTTCACGTCGAGTACTCGGGTATGGCGTTCGCGCTGTTCTTTCTGGCCGAGTACGCCAACATGATCCTCATCGCGGGCCTCACCGCGGTGTTCTTCTTCGGCGGCTGGCTCAGTCCCTTCCAGGGCTATCCGCTCGTCGGTGCCACCGTGCTGGCACTGCCGGGTACTCAATGGCTGGTCATCAAGATCTTCATACTGCTGTGCTTCTTCCTGTGGTTCCGCGCCACCTTTCCGCGCTATCGCTATGACCAGATCATGCGTCTGGGCTGGAAGGCGCTGATTCCGGTGACACTGGTGTGGATCGCCGTGGAAGGGGTCATGGCCTGGGGGCATGTGGGACCATGGAAATAGTCAACCCGATCAAGACATTCCTGCTGACCGAGCTGCTGGCGGGCATGGGCGTGACCCTGCGCTCGCTGTTTCGCCGCAAGGTGACCTTGTACTACCCGGATGAGAAGACCCCGCAGTCGGTGCGCTTTCGCGGCCTGCATGCGCAGCGGCGCTATCCGAACGGGGAGGAGCGCTGCATCGCCTGCAAACTGTGCGAGGCGGTGTGCCCGGCGGTGTGTATCACGATCGACTCGGATGTCGCCGCCGACGGCACGCGGCGCACCACGCGCTATGACATTGATCTGTTCAAGTGCATCTACTGCGGCTTCTGCGAGGAAGCCTGCCCGGTGGACGCCATCGTGCTCACGCGCATCCACGAGTACCACATGGAGCACCGCGGCGAGAACATCATGTCCAAGGACAAGCTGCTGGCGGTCGGGGAGCGCTACGAGGCGATGATCAACGCCGACAAAGGCGCCGATGCGCGCTATCGCTGAGCCGGCAAGCCCATGACACTGCCCCTGATCCTGTTCTATTGCTTCGCGGTCATTCTGGTCTGCGCGGCGCTGGGCGTCATCGTCTCGCGCAACCCGGTGTATTCGGCGCTCAGCCTGGTGATGTGCTTCGCGACCTCGGCGGCGATCTGGCTGCTGCTCGAGGCGGAGTTTCTGGCCCTGGTGCTGGTGCTGGTCTACGTCGGGGCGGTCATGGTGCTGTTTCTGTTCGTGGTCATGATGCTCGATATCAATCTGGAGCGGCTGCGGGCAGGCTTCACGCGTTATCTGTGGCTCGGGGTCACCATCGCGGCGGTCGTGGTGTTCGAGATCGTCGGCGCGGTGCTCGGCACCCGGTTCGGTGCCGATATCACCCGCTCTGGGCTGCCGGTGGCCGCCAACGCCAGCAACACCACCGAACTCGGCGTGCTGCTCTACAGCCACTATGTCTATCCGTTCGAGATCGCAGCCATGATGCTGCTGGTGGCCATCGTGGCGGCGATTGCGCTCACCCATCGACACCGTCAGGGCCTGAAGGTCCAGGACATCTCCCGACAGGTTGCCGTGCGCGCCAGCGATCGCGTGCGGCTGGTGAAGATGGAGCCGACGCAGCGCAAATGATCACGCTGGCGCACATCCTGACGCTCTCGGCCGTCCTGTTCGCGCTCTCGGTCGCGGGTATCTTCCTGAACCGCAAGAACGTGCTGCTGCTGCTGATGTGTATCGAGCTGCTGCTGCTGGCGGCGAACTTCAATTTCATCGCCTTCTCACGCTACCTGCATCAGCTCGACGGCCAGATCTTCGTTTTCTTCGTGCTCACGGTCGCGGCCGCCGAGGCGGCGA
Source organism: Steroidobacteraceae bacterium (assembly GCA_036561485.1). GTDB lineage: Bacteria > Pseudomonadota > Gammaproteobacteria > Steroidobacterales > Steroidobacteraceae > FEN-1191. The sequence goes on from DATBPG010000177.1 coordinate 5,918, forward strand.
TCGGGCTGGCCATCGTCGTGGTGCTGTTTCGCGATCGGCGCACCATTGACGTCGAAGAGCTCAACCGCCTGGAAGGCTGACCGCGTATGCATTCGACCCTCAATCCGACGCTGCTGGCGGCGATCCCGCTGCTGCCACTGGCCGCCGCGATGCTCGCGGGACTCGCCGGCAAGAGCATCGGCCGTGCGGCATCGGCAGCCGTGACCATCACCGCCGTGGCGCTTGCCTGCGTGCTCTCCTGCACCGTGCTCTGGCAGCTGACGGGCGGGCATGCCGCCAGCTACGACGGCACGCTCTACACGTGGCTCGTGACCGATGGCGTGCGCATGCAGGTGGGATTCCTGATCGATCACCTGACGGCCCTCATGATGGTCGTGGTGACCTTCGTGTCGCTGTGCGTGCACGTCTACACCATTGGCTACATGCACGATGACCCGGGCTATCAGCGCTTCTTTGCCTACATCAGCCTGTTCACCTTCTCGATGCTGATGCTGGTGATGTCCAACAACTTCATGCAGCTGTTCTTCGGCTGGGAGGCCGTCGGCGTCGTCTCCTATCTGCTGATCGGCTTCTGGTACACGCGGCCGAGCGCGATCTTCGCCAACCTCAAGGCGTTCCTGGTCAATCGCGTAGGGGACTTTGGCTTCCTGCTGGGCATCGCCGCGGTGCTGTACTACACCGGCTCGCTCGACTATCGGACCGTATTCGCCAGTGCACCGCAGCTGGTCGCGAAGAGCGTCCCCTTCGTCTCGGCGCAGCCTGG
>DATBPG010000178.1:0-1745 GCA_036561485.1 Steroidobacteraceae bacterium
GCCAGCCGTCCGCGCTGCATCTGATCATCGGCAGCTCCGTGGTCGCGCTGTGGGGCTGGGGCTTGATGTGGTGGACGCCCGCATTCCTCATGCGCAGCTACGGGCTCAACGTCGGTCAGGCGGGCGCCCTGCTCGGCCCCATCCACCTCATCGGCGGCAGCCTCGCCATGATCGCCAGCACGTGGCTGCTGTCGCGGCCGTGGCTCGCGAACCAGCAGCGCGTCCTGCGGCTCATCGGCATCAACGTCGCGCTGGCGACCGTGGTGACGGCGGTGATCTATTCAACGCACTCGCTCGCCCTCACCCGTGCGCTCTTCTGGCTCTACATTCCTTCCATCTATGTCTACATCGGCCCCGGCTTCGGCATCCTGAACAACCTGGCGCGGCCGGGCATGCGCGCGATCTACTGTGCCACCGTGCTGTTAACGGCCAACGTTGGCAACCTCATCATCGCTCCGCAGATGGTCGGCGTGCTGAGCGATTGGTTCGCGCCCCACCACATTGCCGACGCCGAGTCGCTGCGGCTGGCAATGTTGTGCCTGGTGCCGACGGGATTCTGGGCGGCATGGCATTACTTCCGCGCCGCCCGGCACTTGCCCGCTGACGAGCAGCGCGCAGCCACCCATCGCCCGACAGGTCCGTAGTCTCAGGCTGACACGAGGGCGCACGATCATTCAGCGGCACCTGGGCTTTGAAGCTCCTGAGCGCACGCTCAGCTCAAGGGCGCCGCGCCACCCTCGGCCGTGCGCCGGGCGATGAATTCATCGAGCGCCTGCGCGCAGGCAGCCGCCTGCGGTGGCGCGGCGAACTCGCCGAGGATCTGCTTCCACTTGGCATTCGCCCGGTCGGTGGCGGTGAGCGAGCCGCGCTCCGTCCAGGTGCCGAAGTTCGACCAGTCGGCGATCATCGGCTCGTGGAAGGCGGTGCGGTAGCGGGCCATCGTGTGCGCCGCCGCGAAGAAATGGCCGCCCGGCTGCACTTCGGCAATGGCGGCATACCCCAACGAATCCTCGTCCGCCAGCGGCGGCGTGCACAGCTCAGCCAGCATCTGCAGCATCTCCGCGTCCGCCACGCACTTCTCGTAGGAGTTGGTCAGCCCACCCTCCATCCAGCCGGCGGCATGCAGGCACACGGTCGCCCCTGCCAGCACGCTGGCCCAGAGCGAGAACTGGGTTTCGAGCGCCGCTTGCGCGTCCACGATGTTGGCCGCGGTGCCGGCGCCCGCGCGCCATGGCAGTCCGACGAGCCGTGCCAGCTGCCCGGCTCCCAGAGTCGCCTGCAGGTGCGTCGGGGTGCCGAAGGCGGGCGATCCGGACTTCATGTCGACGTTGGAGAGGAAGCTGCCGTAGAGCAGCGGCGCGCCGGGGTGCGCAAGCTGTGCGAGCGTGATGCCGGCCAGCGCCTCCGCATGTTGCAGCGTCAGGGCGCCGCCGATGGTGATCGGCGCCATGGCGCCCGCCAGGCAGAACGGTGTCATGATCACCGGCTGGCCGTGCCGGGCGAAGTCGATGATGCCCTGCGCCATCGACCGGTCGAGCACGCGCGGGGAATTGCTGTTGATCACCGTGTAGGTGTAGGCGCGCTTGCGGAACCCCTCCTCGGACTCACCGCGCGCGAGGCGGATCATCGCAAAGCTGTCCTCGACCTGACCCGTGCCGCGCGCCATCACAATGGGCATCTTGTCGGAGAGCGTCAGCTGCGCATGCATCATGGCGTAGTGGCGCAAGTGCACGGGCACGTCCTGC
>DATBPG010000179.1:0-15521 GCA_036561485.1 Steroidobacteraceae bacterium
CAGTCGCCCTGGATGACGTTGACGAAGTCGTAAACGACCCGGCGCTCGCATCCCATGATGAGATCGAGATTGCGCAGACCAATGTCGAAATCGATGACGGCCACGCGCTTGCCGCGCTGGGCGAGGCCGACGGCCAGACTGGCAGAGGTGGTCGTCTTGCCCACCCCGCCCTTCCCGGAAGTAACCACGATGGTCTCGGCCAATGCTCGGGTCTCCTTGTGCTGTGGGGCGTGCGGGGCATCCGTCGCCTCGCTGTTCGCCGTCGCCAGCACCGGTGTCAGCTCAACCGAGGCGGGCAAGACGCAGATCCTCGCCGACGAGCCAGGCCTGCACGGGTTTGCCGGCGAGCTCGGGCGCAATGGTCTCAAAGACGCGGAAGATGCCGGCGATCGAGATCAGCTCGGCGTAGAACTCCTGGCAAAAGATGCGCGCAGAGCTCTCTCCATGCGCCCCCGCCATGGCGCGCCCGCGCAGAGACCCGTAAACGTGCAGGCAGCCATCGGCCATGACTTCGGCACCGGCGCCCACGGCTGCCGTGACGATGAGGTCGCGGTTGCGTCCGTAGACGCGCTGCCCGGAGCGCACTGGCTGCTGATGGATCTGCGCCGGCACCGGCCCCTCGGCGGCAGCGGCGGCGGGCGCGGGTAGGGCTGACGCGGCCGCAGGCGCCTCGGCGGGCTGCACGACCGGCACGGGCCGAGTGGGCGCGCGGAAACTGGAGAGGATCGGCAAGTTCAGGGCCATGGACAGCCCACCGATGGTGTCGGCATCGCCCGCCAGACCCACGGCGAGCATGCCGGCTCGACGCAGGGCGTCGACGACGGCCTGCACTTCGGGAACGCCCGCGGGTGTCTCGAGAGCCGAAAGCTCCAGGCACACGGCGGTGCGACGAAAAAAATGCGGCGCGGCCGCGACGCGCCCGGTCAGATCATCCAGAAGCTTGCCCGGATCGGTCGTGCGGATCCGCACGTGCACCAGTCCCACCTGGCCATAGCGGATGTCGACGGCGCTCGGCTCGACCTCGGTCGTAGCGGCGCCTACCAGCCCACGCGCCTTGGATGCGTCCGGCGGGTTGCCGCGACCGGGCTCGACATTCATATCCAAAAAAAATCCCCAGGCCCTGGCGGCTCTGGCGCCGCTTCGGCTTCGATGCAATCGGAAAGATGCGCAGTGTACCGGTTACACGCGCCGACTCAACGGCAATGCGCGCACCGGCGGCACACGTGACGCCGGAAAGCGACGTACACGAGGCCGAGGCGCTAGCGGGAGCGGCGCTGCAGAGCCGGGTCGCCGTCCGCCCGCACGCGCACGGGAATCGATTTGGCGGCGGGCACCTTGCTGCGCTCGGCGTAGTGCCACAGCGGGATCAGCACGTTGCACTCGGGGTAGTAGCCCGCCACGCAGCCATCCGGAATGCTGTAGGCGACGATGCGCAGGCCCGGCAGCTCGCGCTGCGCGTCCTCGCCCACGGCGCAGCTGACGATGACCTGCTGGCCCTCGGCGAGCCCGAGCCGGTCGATATCGTTGCGATTCATGAACAGCACCAGGCGCGTACCGTCCACGCCGCGGAAGCGATCGTGGTAGTTGTAGACGGTGGTGTTGAACTGGCCGTTGCTGCGCAGGGTGATGAGCTGCAGGACGTCGCGCTGCTCGGCCGGCGTATCGATGTCGGTCGAGAGTGAGGATGGCAGGATGAAGTTCGCCTTGCCGGTTGAGGTGTTCCATTGCCGCTCGCGCGCCGCGATGGGACGATGAAAGCCTCCCGGCTGCCACATGCGCGCGTTGAAGTCGTGGAAGATCTCCGGGTACGCGAGCGCGATGGCGTCGCGGATCTTCGCGTAATCGTCCGCCCAGGCCTCCCACGACAGGCCGGACCGGGGGGCGAGCGTCGCTCTGGCGAGCTCGGCCACGATGCGTACTTCCGAACGCAGCTGGTGACTGGCCGGCATGACGCGACCGCGCGAACCGTGCATGCATCCGGTGCTGTCCTCGACCGAGACATCCTGGGGGCCAGCACGCTGCTCATCGAGCTCGGTGCGCCCGAGACAGGGCAAAATGTAGGAAACCTCACCGTGCACGATGGCACTGCGGTTCAGCTTCGTGAGCACCTGGACCGTGAGCGGCAGACGCCGCCAGGCCGGCTCCATTCTGGAGCGATCCGGAATCGCGCGCACGAAATTGCCCCCGAGCATGAGGAAGGCCTGCACGCGTCCCTGCAGAATGGCCTCGCAGGCCTCCACCGTGTTGAGGCCCTTGTCCGGTGGGGTATCGACGCCGAAGTGCTCGCGCAGCTTGTCCGCGGGCACCAGCGCGGGCTTCTCCGTAATGCCCACGGTGCGTTGACCCTGCACATTCGAGTGACCGCGAACCGGACAGATGCCCGCGCCGGGTTTGCCGATGCTCCCGCGCAGCAGCGCGAGATTCACCATCGTCTGCACGGTTTCCACGCCCTTCTTGTGCTGCGTGAGGCCCATGCCATAAACGAAGATCGTGGCGTGTGCGCGCGCATAGACCGCGGCCGCCGCCTCGATCGCATTGCGGCTGAGGCCCGAGCGCTGCTCGATGTCGGCCCAGGCGATGCGATGCACGTGGGCGCGAAAGGGCTCGAAGCCGTGGGTATGCTCGTTGATGAAAGCCTGGTCCAGCGCGGCGCCGTCGAGCGCGAACAGTGCCTTGGCGATACCGAGGATGGCGGCGGTGTCCCCGCCGGCGCGCACCTGATGATATTGCGAGCTGATGCGCGTGGAGCTGCCCGAAAGCAGCTCCGAGGGGGACTGCGGATTGGCAAAGCGCTCAAGGCCGCGCTCACGCAGCGGGTTGAAGGTGATGATCGGCACGCCGCGCCGGGAGGCCTCCTGCAGGTCGTGCAGCATGCGCGGCGAGGAGGTCGCGACGTTCTGGCCGAAGAAGAAAATGCAGTCGGTGTGCTTGAAGTCATCGAGTGTTACCGTACCCACCGGCACACCGATGCTCTCGGGCAACGCCACCGAGGTGCTCTCGTGGCACATGTTGGAGCTGTCGGGCAGATTATTGTGCCCGTAGGCGCGGGCAAACAGCGCATACAGGAACGCCGCCTCCAGGCAGGCGCGACCCGAGGTGTAAAACACGGTGTTCTTCGGATCCAGCGCGCGCAGGCGTGCGCCAATGTCCTGGAAAGCGTCATGCCAGGGGACCGGCACGTATTTGTCCGAGGCGGCGTCGTAGCGCATCGGCTCGGTGAGCCGGCCAGCGGCCTCGAGGTGATGGTCGTCCCAGGCGGCGAACTCACTGACGCTGTGCCTGGCGAAGAACTCGCGCGTGACACGCTTGCTGGTGATCTCCCAGGTGGTGGCCTTGGCGCCGTTCTCGCAGAACTCGAACACATGCGGATCGGCAGGCTTGGCCCAGGCACAGCTGACGCAGGCAAAGCCGTCGGGCTTGTTCTGACGCATGAGCACCCGTGAGCCGGCAAACGGCACATGCTCGTGCAGGAGGCTGCGGCGCACGGAATTCACCGAGCCCCAGCCACCCGATGGCGCCTCGTAGGGCGCAAAGTCCAGATGATCGGGGGTCGGCGCGGCGTGCTCCTTGCCCACGCGGCCTGCATTGCCCGGTGTATCGCCGTCGCTGAGCGGCGCGGCGGCCGATGGCTGCGGCGCTGAAGGGGTGGGCGGCTCGAGCGAGGGGGGCGGGGCGGACATGCGGACAGCTCCGGAGGCGGCTGTGGCGGTTGCCGATAAGCTTGGCGCCGCACAGCGGAATGGTTAATCCGAGGGCGGCGCGCACGGACGTAGGAGCCTGCCGGTTCTGGCCGATTGGCAGGCGAGGCGACTAGGATAGCGGGCATCGATACGTATGAACGACGCAAACTCATCCGCCGATCCGCAGATCGAGCAGGTCATCAGCCCGCAGTCGCGCGACCTGGGAGAGGGCTTCGTCGTACACCGCGCGCTGCCGGTACCTCAGCGGCGCACGCTCGGTCCCTTCGTATTCTTTGACAGCATGGGACCGGCGAGCTTTGCGCCTGGAGACGGCATGGACGTGCGGCCGCACCCGCACATCGGACTGGCAACGGTGACCTATCTTTTCGATGGAGAGGTGCTGCACCGGGACAGCCTCGGCAACGCACAGGTGATCCGGCCAGGAGAAGTCAACTGGATGATCGCCGGCCGCGGCATCGTGCACTCCGAGCGCACGCCACCGGCGGCACGCCGCGCACCCTCCCGTCTCTCAGGCCTGCAGCTGTGGGTCGCCCTGCCGCGAGCCGAAGAGGAAATGCCCCCGGCGTTCTCGCACCACGACAGTGCCGCCCTGCCGGTGCTGGAGCATGGCGGGGTTCGCCTGCAACTCATCGCCGGCACCCTCGGCGGAGCACGCTCACCGGTGCCGGCACTCTCGCCGATGTTCTATGCCGATGCGCGGCTCGCCCCAGGGGCACGACTCGGGCTCGACAGCGAACACGCCGAGCGGGGCTTTTTTGTCAGCGCCGGGCAGGTGCAGGTTGCGGGGCGCACGATTGGCGCGGGGCCACTGGTCGTGCTGCGCGCGGGCGGCGCGGCGAACCTGACGGCGGGACCGGAGGGCGCACGCGTGTTGCTGCTCGGCGGCGCAGCGCTCGACGGGCCGCGCACGGTGTGGTGGAACTTCGTTTCCAGCTCGCGCGAGCGCGTGCAGCGCGCCGCCGAGGAGTGGCGCGCGGGACGCTTTGCCCCCGTGCCGGATGAGAGCGAGTTCATTCCGTTGCCGGAGACACCGATTCCTTCGGCGCGTGTGGACGCTGCCGCGCCGCAGGCTGGGCCGGCGAGTAAACCCGTCGACTATCCCTGAGGGGCGCGCGCTGCGCCTTTCGCGGGCCCATGAATAGTCCGAGGTCGTGCCCGGAGCTACCCCTGCATCGCTCGGGAACTGGCGCCTGGGGGCCTTCCGGGCCTATCCTAGGCATCCCGCGGCCTCCCCCGCCGCGACCCATCCCGGACATCACTTCTGCCGATGACGCTGCTGCGCTGGCTCCTGCCCTGGGACTTTTCGGTCACGGTGCTCAGCTGCTGCCTGGCGTTCGTGCTGCTGTACGCGCGCGGCGTGTACCGCAGCCGGCACAGCGGTGCAGCAGTGCCCGCCCGCTGGCGCCAGGCAGTGTTCTATATCGGCATGCTGCTGATCTACATTCCGCTGCAGACGCGTTACGACTACTACGCGCAGCACATGTTCTGGATGCATCGGCTGCAGCACTTCCTGCTGCACGACTTTGCCTCGCTGCTGGTGGCGCTGGCGTTTCCCTGGCCGATGCTCGGCACCGGACTGCCCCGCGCCTGGCACGCCGCGCTGCGCAGGCTGTGGCAGTCGGCCCCATTGCGGGCCATATATGCGATCGTGACGCAGCCGCTGATTGCCTTCACACTGTTCGTCGGCCTGATCTATCTGTGGCTGTGGCCCAGCGTGCATTTTCGCGCCATGTTGAGCCTGCGCGAGTACAAGTGCATGAACTGGAGCGTGGCTGTCGACGGGCTGCTGTTCTGGTCGCTGATCCTCGATCCGCGCTCCAAGGCGCAAGGCGCAGCGATGTACCTCGGCCCACGCATCCTGCTGGCGCTGCTGACGATGGTGCCCGAGACCATCATCGGTGCGTACCTGTCACTGCACCAGGGGGTCGTCTACACGGTCTATGATGTCTGCGGCCGGCTCTGGCCGGTCGACGCGGTGACCGACCAGCAGCTCGGAGGACTCATCGTGTGGATTCCGGCCAGCATGATGTGCAGCTTCGCCGCGCTCATCGTGCTGCGCCGCTGGATGTATCACGACGAACTGGTGCGCAGGGCTGGCAGGCCGCTTGCCGCGGCCGGTGCAACGCCGACGGGCCCCTTCGCCGCCGTCGCACGCCCTGCGGCCCCGCTGCCGGCAACCGTGGCCGCCGTGACACGCACCTCGATGGACTTGTCGGTACTCGCGGGGGAACCGTGAAAGCTCCGGTCCGATGGCTGGCGCTGCTGCTCGCCGGTGCGGTGGTGGCGGCCGTGGGCTGCAGCTCGCATGCTCCGGCTGGCAGCTATCACGCGGCCGATATCAGCTCGATCATGCCGGCGCTTTCCTTCCATCTGATCGGCCCGGGTGGGCAGCCCATCACCCAGCAGTTCGTGCGCGGCAAGACGACGATCCTGTACTTCGGCTACACGCACTGTCCGGATGAGTGCCCGACCACGCTGGCGCGACTGACGGCCGCGCTGCACATGCTCGGGCCGGCGGCCGATGAGGTACACGTGCTGTTCGTGTCGGTCGATCCGCAGCGCGATAGTCCGGCGGTGCTGGCGCAGTACGCCCATTACTTTGCACCCCAGGTGGAGGGCGCGAGCGGCACGGATGCGGAATTGACGGCGCTCACCAAGCGCTATCGCGTCGCCTACCGGCGCGATCCGCCGGATGCGCACGGCGCCTATGCGGTCTATCACAGCAGTGCCGTGTTCGTATTCGATGCGGAGGGACGGGCGCGGCTGCTGGTGCCGGACACCGAGACCCCGACGCAGCTCGCGCAGGATCTCTCCACGCTCTCCGCTGGCTGAGGCGGGGCGCGTGCCGCACGCCTCGCGCCGGGGATTCATGGCACAGCTGCTGGCGCTCGGGGCGGGCGCCGGCTGCGCGTCACTGCGCTGCACGAGCGCGCTGGCACAGGGCTCGAGCTCGAGCGACACCGGCGCGGCCGCTGCCGATGCGCGTACCCAGCTGGTCCTGCTGGGCACACGCGGTGGCCCGGGCGTCGATGCCTCGCGCGCACAGACGGCCAGCGCGGTACTCGTGGCAGGCCGACCCTACCTGGTCGATTGCGGCTACGGTGCCCTGCGTCAGCTGGTGGCTGCGCACGTGCCCTACCTTGCCATCGGCACCTGCTTTCTGACGCACCTGCACGATGACCATACGGCCGATCTCGCCGCGCTGCTGTCGCTGCAGTGGACCAACGGCAGGAGCAGCCCGACCGACGTATACGGCCCTTATGGAACCGCGGCGCTGGTCTCGGGGGCGCTGGCGTTCTTTCGCGCCAACACGCAGATCCGCACGGTCGACGAGGGCCGCAGCCTCGATCCGGCGACGCTGTTCCACGGCCATGACGTTGCCGCCAGCGATGCGCCGGTGCGCATCTTCGCCGATGATCGCGTGAGCGTGCGGGCCGTGCAGAACACGCATTATCCGCCCCGCTCGATCGCGAAGATGCCCTATCGCAGCCTCGCGCTGCGACTGGACAGCGCGCAGCGCTCGATCGTCTTCGCGGGCGATACCGCCTACTCCGCCAATGTGGTGCGGCTGGCGCGCGGTGCCGACCTGTTCGTGTGCGAGATCGTGGACGCCGGGGTGCTCGCGCAGATGCGCGAGCGGGCGCGCGCGGCTGCCGCGGCGGGCCATCCAGACAATATCTTCCGACACGTGGCCGACACCCACTCCTCTCCCGCGGATGTGGCCCGCATGGCCTCGGAGGCGGGCGTGAAAAGCGTCGTGCTGAACCATCAGCTGCCCGGCGCATCGGCACCGCTTGCCTACCCGGTGAGCGCGTTCATCGATGCGGTCCGGCAGGGCTATGCCGGAGAGGTCATCGTCGGGCAGGATCTGATGGTGCTGTAGAGCGCGCATACCGGAGGGCTGTCATGGCAATCACAAAGCTCGGTGTCTGGTCCAATATCGACGGCTTCCCGGCAGCGCAGGCACAGGCGTTCGTGCGGCGACTGGAGGGCTGGGGCTATGGGGCATTCTGGTCGCCGGAGGGGCTCGGACGGGAGGTGTTCTCGGCGGCGGCGTGGCTGCTGGCCGGCACGACGCGGCTGACGATTGCGAGCGGCATCGCCAATATCTACGCCCGCGACCCGGTGTCCGCGGCGGCGGCACAGAAGGGCCTCAACGAGCAGTCCGGCGGTCGCTTTCTGCTCGGGCTCGGCGTCTCGCACATTCCGCTGGTGCAGGACGTGCGCCGCCATGTGTACGGCAAACCGGTCGAGACGATGCGCGCCTACCTCAGCGCCATGAAGGCGGCACCTTACCGGGCTGTGGCTCCCGAGGGTGCAGCGCCGCGTACGGTGCTCGCGGCGCTGGGGCCGAAAATGCTGGCGCTGGCCGCAGAGCTCGCCGATGGCGCACATCCCTACAACGTGCCGCCCGAGCACACGGCTCAGGCGCGTGCCATTCTCGGCCCCGGAAAGCTCTTATGCGTCGAACAGGCCGTCCTGCTCGAGACCGATGCGCGCGAGGCGCGCGCCCGCGCGCGCCAGTTCCTGTCCTTTTACCTGCGCCTGCCCAACTACGCCAACAACTGGAAGCGCCTGGGCTTCTCGGATGCAGATCTTGCCGGCGACGGCTCTGACCGGCTCATCGATGCCACGGTCGCCTGGGGCGATGAGCGCGCCGTGCGCGCACGCCTGGAGGCGCACTGGCAGGCCGGCGCCGATCACATCTGCATCCAGGCGCTCGGCGCGGGCGGAAAGCCCGACGAGCGGGCACTCGAGCTGCTGGCGCCGCAGCGCTGAGCAGCCGCAGCGGCACGCTGGCCGAGCCCCCCAGCGCTCGCTATTCTGTCGATCCAGTCACGGAGAGCGCATGAACCCGAGCGCAGCCGCCGACACCTGCCGGACCGCCGAAGCCCCGGGCACCCTGTGCGCGCTCGTCGCCATCAAGTCGCGCGCGCACTGCAAGTCGCGCCTGGCAGAGGCGCTCGCCGAGCCCATGCGTCGCGCACTGGTGCGCTCGATGCTCGCAAACGTGCTCGGGGCGCTGCAGGCGGCGCGCTGCGTTGACGCCATCCTGGTCATCAGCCCCGAGCGCGACGGCATACCCGCGGGCACCGCGGTACTGACCGACAGTGGCGAGTCGCTCAATGCCGCACTGACGCAGGCGCATGCACAGCTGCCTGCCCTCGGTCACAGCGAGGCGCTCATCCTGCCTGCGGATCTGCCGTATCTGACGGCGCGGGAAATCGAGACCTTCGCGCAGGCCGGCCGCCACAGCGGCTTCGCCATCGCACCGGATCGTGCGCATGCCGGGACCAACGCGCTGTTCCTGCGCACGCACACACCCTTCACGTTTCGCTTCGGTCCTGACAGCCTGCGCCTGCACCTGAGGCAAGCCGCAGAGCGCGGCCTCGCGCCGCGCATCATCGATCTGCCGGGCATGGCGTTCGACGTCGATGAGCCGGCGGACCTCGAGGCGCTCGGGCTCGGGCATCCACGCGAGGAGGCCGCATGGCAGACAACAGCGAGGCTCTGAGGACACTGCTCGCCGCGGCGCGCGCCGGGCGGCGCATCGAGGCGCATGAGGCGCTCGCGCTGCTGCCCGGGGCAGCGCCCGGGCTGCTCATGCCTACCGCCGAGACGCTCACGCTCGAGGGCTTCGGACCGGCGATCAGCTATTCGCGCAAGGTGTTCATACCGCTCACGCAGCTCTGTCGGGACGTGTGCCACTACTGCACCTTTGCCAAAGCACCCCGGCGCATCCCGAGCGCTTACCTCTCCCCGGAGCAGGTGCTGCACATCGCGCGAGCGGGCGCAGCGCTCGATTGCAAGGAGGCGCTGTTCACGCTCGGGGACAAGCCCGAGGCGCGCTACACCGCGGCGCGTGCCGCGCTGGCCGAGCTCGGTGCGGCCAGCACACTCGAGTATCTGCAGCGCGTGGCGCAACTGGTGCTCGAGCAGACGGGGCTGCTGCCGCATCTGAATCCGGGGGTCATGAGCGCCGCGGAGCTGCAGCGGCTGCGACCGGTCAGCGCCTCGATGGGGCTGATGCTCGAGAGCGCCTCGGAACGGCTCTGCGAGCGCGGCGGTCCGCACTTCGGCTCGCCCGACAAGCGCCCGGCGATGCGCCTGGCGACACTGCGCGCGGCGGGAGAGCTTGCGATCCCCATGACCAGCGGTCTGCTGATCGGCATCGGCGAGACGCGAATCGAGCGGCTCGAGTCGCTGCTCGCGCTGCGTGAGCTGCACGAGGCGCACGGCCACCTGCAGGAGATCATCATCCAGAACTTCCGGCCCAAGCCGGGCACGAAGATGGCGGCTGCGCCCGAGGCGCCGCTCACCGAGCAGCTCTGGAGCATCGCCGCGGCGCGGTTGCTGTTCGGGCCGACGATGTCGATCCAGGCGCCACCGAACCTGCAGCCGCAGGAGCTCTCAAGCCTCGTGCGTGCCGGCATCAACGACTGGGGCGGCGTCTCTCCGCTGACACCCGATCACGTCAATCCCGAGGCGCCCTGGCCGCAGCTGCAGGCGCTGGCGCAGGACAGCCGCAGCGCCGGCCGCGAGCTGGTCGAACGCCTGGCGCTCGTGCCGCGCTACGCCGCGCAGCCGCAGCGCTGGACCGACCCCGCTGTGACCACGCGCGTGCGCCGCCTGAGCGACAGCCGCGGCTTTGCACGGCCGGATCGCTGGTACGCGGGCGCAGGCTGCGAGCTGCCGACCGACGGGCAGCGCTGGGCGCAGCGCCACAGCCGCAATGCGGCGTGGCCCACGAGCGCGGCGAGCACAGCCGGGACGGGGATCGACGCGATCCTCGCGGCCGCACGTGCGGGCGACACGCTCGGGCAAGCGCAGATCGTGCGGCTCTTCGGCGCGCAGGGCGAGGAGCTCGAGGCCGTCATCGAGACGGCCGACGCGCTGCGCCGGCAGAGCGTCGGCGACACGGTCACGTACGTCGTGAACCGCAATATCAACTACACCAACATCTGCCTGTATCACTGCGGCTTTTGCGCCTTCTCCAAGGGCCGCGGCGCCCGGGATCTGCGCGGGCCGGCCTACAACCTGGATCTGGAGGAGATCGCGCGACGCACCAGCGAGGCGGCGGCCGCCGGGGCGACCGAGGTATGCCTGCAGGGCGGCATTCATCCGAGCTTCACCGGCAAGACCTACCTGTCCATCGTGCGCGCGGTGCGCGAGGCCGTGCCGCGGATGCACGTGCACGCCTTCTCCCCGCTCGAGATCCGCCACGGCGCCAGCACACTCGGGCTCTCGCTCGCCGACTACCTGTCCATGCTGCGTGACCAGGGACTCTCGACGCTGCCGGGCACGGCCGCCGAGATTCTCGATGACGAGATCCGCGCGATCATCTGCCCGGACAAGCTCACGACCGATGAGTGGCTCGAAGTCCTCGCCACCGCCCACTCGGTGGGACTGCGCTCGACCGCCACCATCATGTTCGGCCATGTGGAATCTCCCGTGCACTGGGCGCGCCATCTGCTGCGGATTCGAGCGCTGCAGGCGCGCACCGGCGGCATCACCGAGTTCGTGCCGCTGGGATTCGTGCACATGGAGGCGCCGCTGTGGCGACGCGGCGCGACGCGCTCGGGTCCGACATTTCGCGAAGCTGTGCTGATGCACGCGATCGCCCGTCTGGCGCTGCATCCGTTGATCCCCAATATCCAGACCTCGTGGGTAAAGATGGGCGCGCGCGGCGCGGCGGTGTGTCTGGCGGCAGGCGCGAACGATCTGGGCGGCACGCTCATGAACGAGTCGATCACGCGCGCGGCGGGCGGCGTGCATGGCCAGGAGATGAATGCCGCACGGCTGGCGGCGCTGGCCGCCGAGGTGGGTCGGCCCGCGCGGCAACGCACCACGCTGTACGGAAAGAGCCCCGGGCCGGCGTCGGTGGCGCCAGTGGCGCCAGCGGTGGCGGTGCCGGTGCCGGCACCGACACTGGCGGCGGCGGCGGCGGCGACGGGCTAGCGTGCTGCGACTCGGCTACAAGGCGTCGGCGGAGCAGTTTGGGCCGAACGAGCTGCTGCAGTTTTCGCTCCTCTCCGAGCAGGCCGGCTTCGACTCGGTGTTCATCAGTGACCACTTCCAGCCCTGGCGTCACACGGGCGGTCATGCGCCCTACTCCATCGCCTGGCTCGCCGCTCTTGGCGCGCGCAGCGCGCACATCCTGATGGGCACGAGCGTGCTGACTCCGAGCTTTCGCTATCACCCCGCAGTGGTTGCACAGGCCTTTGCAACGCTCGGGACGATGTATCCGGACCGTGTGATCCTCGGCGTGGGCAGCGGTGAATCGCTGAACGAGATCCCGGCAGTGGGCATGACGTGGCCGGCACCCGCCGAGCGCACCGCGCGACTGAAGGAGGCGCTCGCACTGATTCGGGCGCTCTGGGACGGGGAGCGCGTGAGCTGGCGCGGCCAGTACTATCGCACCGAGAAGGCAACCATCTATGACCGGCCGCCACGGCCGGTGCCAATCTATGTCGCCGGCGCAGGCCCGGTGATGGCGAAGTATGCGGGCCAGAGCGCGCAGGGGTTCATCTGCACCAGTGGCAAGGGCATGGAGCTGTATCGCGACACGCTGCTGCCGAATGTCGCTGCCGGCGTGGCTGCCTCAGGACGCAGCTCAGACGCTGTGGACAGGATGATCGAGATGAAGGTGTCGTTCGATGCCGACCACGAGCGCGCCCTGCAGGACACGCGGCACTGGGCGGCGCTGGCGCTCTCGGCCGATGAGAAGGTTGCGACCGAGGATCCGATCGAGATGGAGCGGCTCGCCGATCGGCTGCCCGCCGAGCGCACAGCGAGCCGCTGGATCGTCTCGAGCGATGCGGACGAACACGTCGAGCGCATCCGTCCCTATGTTGAGCTCGGCTTCCGGCACCTCGTCTTCCATGCGCCGGGCGCAGACCAGGTGCGCTTCCTGACGCTGTATGCAGAGCAGGTGCTGCCGCGCCTGCGCGCGACCTTCGGCAAAGTCTGAGCGGATGACAGCCGAGCCAGCCCCAGGGGCCCGCGACGAAGCGACGGCGGCGGAGCTGCGCCTGATCGCACTGCCGGACTTTCCCGTGGTGCAGCCCGGCGACGATCTGGCCGCACTGACACTCGCGGCGCTGTCGCGTGCGGGACTCGCCCTGCGCGCCGGGGACCTGCTGGTGTACGCACAGAAGATCGTCTCGAAGGCCGAGGGCCGGCAGGTGGCACTGTCCTCGGTGAGCCCAAGCGCGCGGGCGCAGGGGCTCGCTGGCATCGTGCAGAAAGACGCCCGGCTCGTCGAACTGGTGCTGCGCGAGGCGCGGCGGGTGGTGCGTGCGGCCAAGGACGTGCTCATCGTCGAGGACCGGCGCGGTCTCATCATGGCGAATGCGGGCATCGATCAATCCAATGTCGCCGGCAGCGGCGCGAATGCCGCGGAGCAGGAGCAGGCGCTGCTGCTGCCGCAGGACCCGGATGCAAGCGCGGCGCAACTCGCCGCGCGGCTCGGGCAGCTCAGCGGCACGGCTGCCCCGGCGCTCATCATCAGCGACAGCTTCGGGCGGCCCTGGCGGCTCGGCACCGTCGGCGTCGCGATCGGATGCGCTGGCCTTGCATCGCTGCTGGATCTGCGCGGACAGCAGGATCTGTTCGGCCGCACGCTGCGCGTGACGGTGGTGGGACACGCCGATGAGTTGGCGGCAGCGGCCTCGCTGGTCATGGGACAGGCCGATGAGGGGCGGCCGGTGGTGCTGGTGCGCGGCCTCGGCGCACTGCAGAGCGCTGCGACGCGTGCGGCTTCGGCCAGCGAGCACCACCGCCCAGCCTCGGCGTTGATCCGCCCGGCGGCGGAGGACCTGTTCCGGTGAGCCCAGGCGCTGCGCATCGCGGCGGCGTCGTCGCGCTGTGCGGCGGCGTCGGCGGCGCCAAGCTCGCGCACGGCCTTGCGATGGCGCTTGCGCCCGGCGAGCTGTGCATCGTGGTCAATACCGGCGACGATTTCCGTCACCTCGGACTTTATATCGCGCCGGATCTGGATTCGGTGCTGTACGCGCTGGCGGGCCTGTCCGACCCGGTGCGCGGCTGGGGACGGCGCGAGGAAACCTGGAACTTCATGGCGGCGCTGCGCGCACTCGGCGGGCAGGACTGGTTTCAGCTCGGCGATGCCGATCTGGCCCTGCACGTGGAGCGCACCTGGCGGCTGGCAGCCGGCGCAACACTGAGCGAGGTCACCGCGCATCTGTGCGAGCGCCTGGCGGTCGGGGTGCGCGTGCTGCCGATGAGCGATGACCCGGTGCAAACGCGTGTGCGCACGGATGAGGGCTGGCTCGAGTTCCAGGATTACTTTGTGCGCCGTCAGTGCCGGCCGGTGGTGCATGAGTTTCGCTTCGAGGGGGCCGGGCGCGCGCACGCGCAGCCGCAGGTACTGGCCGCACTTGCTGATGAAACGCTGCGTGCCATCATCATCTGTCCGTCCAATCCATTCGTCAGCATCGAGCCCATTCTGGCGGTGCACGGCATGCGCGAAGCGCTGCAGCGGGCAGCGGCGCCGATCGTGGCGGTGACACCGATCATCGGCGGTCGCGCCGTGAAGGGGCCGGCCGCGAAGATGCTTGCCGAGCTGGCGCTGCCCATCAGCGGCATGGCTGTCGCGCGACGCTATGCTGGGCTCATCGATGGGTTTGTGCTCGATATGGCGGACGAGCTGCCCAAGGACCCGCTGCTCGAGCAGACAGAGCGCATGCGCTTTGAGCGCGCCGCAACGCTGATGAGCTCCTCCGAAGACCGGCTGCGCCTGGCACGCGAGGTGCTGCGCATCGCCGATGCCCTACCACGCGGCTCGCGGCGGGCGTAGTGTAGGCGCCCCGCATCAGTTGCGACTGGAGAGGACCATGGCAGACACCAGCCCGCCCAAGGAGCTCCCGTCCTGGATCCAGGACCACGTCAACCGCTATCTGTCCAGCAACGGAGAGGACGGTTATTGGTGGGACGCGAGCGTCGGCGGCGGCAAGGGCAAGGTGCCGACGCTGCTGCTGACGACCACGGGCCGCAAGTCGGGCCGTTCGCTCACGCTGCCGCTGATCTTCGGTCACTCAGGCGCCGATTACGTCGTGGTCGCCTCCAAGGGCGGCGCGCCCAATCATCCGTCCTGGTATCTGAACCTTCAGGCGCAGCCGGAGGTGCAGGTCCAGGTGAAGGGCGACAAATTTCAGGCGCGCGCACACACGGCGAGCGGCGCGGAGCGCACCGCGCTGTGGAAGAAGATGGTCGAGATCTACGCTCCCTATGAGGATTATCAGAAGAAAGCCGAGCGGGAAATTCCCGTCGTGGTGCTGAAGCGGCAGTGATGACGCGGCGGCAGTGAGCAGCGCTGTGAGGCAACGCCCGCGGCGCTGCCGATGCAGCCCCCGATAAGCCCCGTCAGTGGTTTCGGACGATGTCGTGCACGCGACGTTCGGCGTCGAGCGCCACGACGAGGTCGGCGCGCCGGGGCATCTCGGCGAGGATGAAGCGCGTCAGACGTTCGTAATGCATGATGAAGCGCGTGAGCTGCGCATCGCTCATGACGCGCGGGGCGGCGGCGCCCCCGGCGCGCTGCGCGTCCGGGGCAGCCGTGGTCGGCAGCGCGGCCAACGAGTGCTCCTGTTGACGGCGCCAGCGAAAGACGACGTCGAAATCCGGCGCGGCGAGCAGCACGAGCCGGTCGAGCAGAGCGAACAGCGCCTGATAGGGACCGGCAAGCTGGGCGTTGACGTAGCGGCGCCAGCGTCCATCCGCATCCTCATCGCGCTCGAGGGAATTCACGGGGACGGCCAGCTCATCCTCGCTTTGCGGCCGTGCCCCGACGCACCAGCCCTC
>DATBPG010000180.1:0-13262 GCA_036561485.1 Steroidobacteraceae bacterium
CGACGTGCCCCCCCCGCCGCTGCCGCACGAGGACCCGCGCCATCCGCGCTTCGATCGACGCTACGCGCAGGTACCCCCCGCCGATCTGCCCAGCGCCGAATCCCTGCAGGATACCCTCGTGCGCGTGATGCCATTCTGGGAGGATCGGATCGCCCCGGCGCTCACCCAGGAGCGCAACGTGCTCGTCGTCGCGCACGGCAACAGCCTGCGCGCTTTGGTCAAGCAACTCGACGGGCTCTCCGAGCAGGACATCGTGGAGCTGAACATCCCCACGGGCGTGCCGCTGCTGTATGAGTTCGACCCGGGTCTGTCCAAACGCAGCAGCCGCTACCTCGGGGATGCGCAGGCCGTGCGCGCAGCGGCGCAAGCGGTGGGGCGGCAAGCGCAGCCCCGCGCCTCAGGCGCGCAGTAGACGGCGGGCAAGGCCCGGGACGCATCCGCGCGGCCGCTCAGGTGCGGGTCTTGTCGGTAGTCCATCCGTCGTAGTGACCGCCGAACTGCGCGGCGAGCTCGTGGAAGCGCCGCGTACAGTCCTGCATTTCGCTCACCGACAAACGCAGGCGCTTGCTCGCGTGCAGCGAGATGCCCTCGGCGTGCTCATTCATGCCCCGCGCGTCGGTCACAAAGCCATCCGATTCCAGGCGCTGGCGCATCGAGTTGCACGACTGCTCGTCGGGCAGCGTGAAGAAAAAATCGATCTCGTAGGGCGTAAAGGCATTGGCACCGCTGGCACGCAGGTCCTTGACCATGCGGGCATCCCAGTCATCGCGCGGCGCCGAGCGCGCACGGCGCACGATCACCACCACTCGCGCCAGCGCGAGCAGCGCTGCGAGCACCAGCAGAAGCACCATCCATGACATGATTGCAGCACCGCCCCGATGGGGCTCATTCCTCAGGGGCGATCTGGACTTTCAGGCCAGTGAGTGAGTCATTCAGCATGATCTGGCAGGACAGTCGCGAGTTGTTCTGACGCGAGCGCAGGTCTCCGAGCATGTCGCCCTCATCGGACATCGGAGCCGGCAGCCGATCCACCCAGGCCGCATCCACATAGACATGGCAGGTGGCACAGGAGCACATACCGCCGCAGATCGCACCCACGCCATCGTCCATATCGCGCAGCGGCTCCATGAGGGAGACTCCGCTGGGCGCGTCGAGCTCGCGCTCCGCGCCGTCCCGGTCAACCACAACCACAGTGGGCATCACAACTCCTGCCATCCAGGGCGCGCTAGTTTGCCGGCGCCGCCGGCCGGACGCCAGCCCCGGAGGCGCCCTCGAGCGGGCCGACGAGCTTGAGGATCACCACGCTGCGCGCGGCTGCCCCGAGCGCCTCGCGCAGCTCCTCGCTGAGCAGTTGCATGATCAGGCCATAGTCCCCGACGATCTGCGTGCTCATGCTGGTGCTCTCGACGCGCAGCTGCCGCTGCGCGTGCAGGCGTTCGATCAACCTGCGGATCGCCGGCAGATAATCCTGCTGCAGCGGATAGAAGCTCAGTTCCACGGCCACGTCCATGGCGCCCACTATAACGCCCGCCCCACGCCGGCGGCAGCGCGCGCCCCGCTACAATACCCCGGTGACGCAGCTGCGCATCTTTCAGGTCGATGCCTTCACCGAGCGGCCTCTGACGGGCAACCCCGCGGCAGTGGTGCTGGACGCCGATGGGCTCAGCGAGGCCCAGTTGCGCGCCGTCGCCCGCGAACTCAACGCGGGTGATACGGCCTTCGTGCTTTCGCCAGACGCCCCTGACCATGACCTGCGCGTGCGCTTCCTCACGCGTCAGGGTGAGGCGGCCTTCGTCGGCCATGCGACTGTGGCCGTGCACGCCGCTCTCGCGGCGATCGGCAGCGAGCCGCGGCCACGTCAGAAGCAGCGCGGCGGCATCGTGCAGGTGCAGCTGCTCGAGAGCGGCCCTCCGGCGCGCATCGCCGTGCGTCAGCCGCCGCCGCGGCTGCTCGGCGCCCCGGAGCCCGCAGCCCTCGCCGCGGCGCTCGAGTCGCTGGGTCTGCCGCCCGCTGCCCTGGACCGGCGCTGCCCGCCGTGGCTGGCCGGCAGCAGCAGCACGCGCCTGCTCATCGGGGTAAACGAGGCAGAGGCGCTCGCGACGCTGCAGCCGGACCTTGGCCGACTGGCGCAGCTCTCGGCAACGCTCGGCGCCCCGGGCTTCTTCCTCTTCAGCCTGCGCCCCACCCTCGCTGGCGTGCAGACCGAGGCCCGTATGTTCTGTCCCGCCCTGGGAATCCCGGAGGACCCCGTCAGCGGCAACGCGCATGCGCTGCTGGCCGTGTATCTGCGCGCGCACGGTTTATTGGCTGCGGAAGGCTTTGTCGGCGCGCAGGGGCATCACATGCATCGTCCCGGGCGGGTGGAGATCCGCCTGGAGCAGGCTGACGGTGCGCTGCGCGCCGTCAGCATCGTCGGACAGGCCGCGCTGGCGTTCGCCGCGACGCTCGCGTTGTAAAAGCCTGCCCAGGTCTGCGCGCCGCACACGTTCCACGCCCGGGCCGGCCCGCGCTATGCTGTTGCGGACATCCAGGCGGTGGCGAACATGCGCGAGGAATGGGAACTGCCGGTAGCCCTGCGGCCGCGCCAGGACGGTCTCGAGTTCGACCTCGAGACCGCCTACCGCTCGGTGGTGCTGCTGCATTCCAAGATCAGCGAAGACAGCTCCACGGCGGCCGATCTCGGCACCGAGCGGCTCGGCTCGGGGGTGGTCATTCGCAGCGCCGAGCGCAAGGTCATCCTCACGATCGGCTATCTGATCACCGAGGCCCAATCGATCTGGCTCACGACAGGCGATGGGCGCGTAATGCAGGCCTACCCGCTCGCCTACGACCAGGTCAGCGGGTTCGGCCTGGTACAGCCGCTGGGTACTCTGGATGCACCCGCGCTGGAGCGCGGCACGGCGAGCGCGCTCGGCATTGGCGATCGCGTCATCATCGTCGGTCATGGCGGGGCGACGCACTCACTGGAGGCGCGTCTCATCGCCCGGCGCGAATTCGCAGGCTACTGGGAGTACCTGCTCGATGACGCGCTCTTTACCGCCCCTCCACACCCACAATGGGGTGGCACGGCACTGATCGGCACCGAGGGGTTGCTGCTGGGCATCGGCTCTCTGTTCGTGCAGGAGACGCTGGCGCACGAAAGCTTTGATGCGAATATGTTCGTGCCCGTGGATCTGCTCGAGCCGGTACTCGAGGACATGCTTCAGCTCGGTCAGCCGCGCCGCCAGCCTCGCCCCTGGCTGGGCGTCTATACCGCCGAACAGGCCGATCGCGTACTGGTCGCCAATCTCATGCGCGACGGGCCGGCGCACCGCGCGGGGCTGCGGCCGGGCGATGTCATCGCCGAGGTCGGTGGCCAGCCGGTGCGGTCACTGCCGCAGCTGTTTCGTGCCGTCTGGGGTGCCGGCACTGCCGGAGCGCAGGTGCCCCTGACGCTCACGCGCGGCAAGCAGTCGCTGCACGTGAGCGTGCATTCGGGCAATCGCGACGACTTCCTGAAGAAGCCCCTGCAGCACTGAGCTGCAGAACTAAACCCCAACGCTTGCGCTCTTCAGGCGCGCGGGCGCAGCAGCGCGCGATAGCGCGCAATGCGCGCTCGGTAGTGCGCCGCGGCCTCGCGGATCATCGCAAGGTCGGCAGCGGTGCAGGCACGCACGAGCTTTGCCGGGGTCCCCATGACCACACTGCCATCGGCGATCTCGCGGTCGGGGGGCACGAGCGCACCGGCGGCGACGATGCAGTGACGGCCGATGCGCGCGCGATCGAGCACGATGGCGCCGTTGCCGATCAGGGTCTCTTCGCCAATGGTGCAGCTGTGCAGCATGACCATGTGGCCGATGGTGCAATCGCGCCCGATGCGCAGCGGCTGGCCGGCGTCCGCGTGCAGCACGCAACCGTCCTGCACGTTGCTGCCCGCGCCGATCTCGATGAGCTCATCGTCGGCGCGCAGCACGCAGTTGAACCACAGGCTCGCCGCAGCGCCAAGTCGCACCGAGCCGATGACCTGCGCCCCCGGCGCAATGTAGTAGTCCTCCCCGGCGGTGAGCAGCTGCCGCTCCCCGAGACTGTGCACCGCGCTCATGGCACGCCACCTCCCTCCTCGCTTGCCTGCGCCCCGCCCGCTTCGTTCGTGCCGGCGCGCCCTGCCCCGAGCACGCACCACAGCGCCTGCAGCGTCACGATGCACGCCAGCAGGTAAGGCGCGCCCGCGCCAAACTGCATGTACACGGGCCCGGCGACGAACGGGGCGATCACCCGCGCGGTGGACGTGCCCGATTGATAGACGCCCATGACGGCGCCGCGGTTGTGCGAGCGCGCCTGATGGGAAGCCAGTGCCGCGCCGCTGGGACTGAAGAGGCCGGCGCCCAAGCCGCAGAAAACCAATCCCACGATGACCAGGCCCAGCCCGCCGCCGACCGCGACGATGGCGAGTCCGGTGACATAACCGAAGATGCCGGCGATCGCGAGGCGTCGCTCGCCGAAGCGCGGCGCGAGACGGCGTACGAGCCCGCCCTGTACGCCCACCGCCACGATAGCCAGCACGAACAGTGTCAGCCCCACGGTCATGGGACCGACGTGATAGCGATCCATGGCCCAGATCGCGAAGATCGATTCCAGCGTGGACTGCGAGAACGTCACCAGCAGCGTCGCCAGCGCCAGCAGTCTCAGCCCCGGCAGTGTGCGCAGCAGCTGCCAGCCGCGCTCGCGCGCAATGCCCGCCACACGCGCGCGCTGCTCGTGGCCGTGACTCTCGGGCAGCATGAAGAGCACCAGCATCATCGCCACGAAACTCATGGAGGCCGACAGCAGCGCCGGGCGCATGAAGTTGGCCGCGCCGAGCCGATCGCCCGCGAGCGCGCCACCGATGGCGGGTCCCAGCATGAAGCCGATGCCGATCGAGGCGCCGACCATCCCCATGGTGCGTGCGCGATCGCGCGAGGTGCTGACGTCCGAGGCATACGCCATCGCGGCCGAAAGATTGCCGGCCATGAAGCCGGCCAGACCCCGCGCGATGAACAGCGTGGTCAGCGTGTGCGCAAACGCCAGGATCAGATACGAGGCGAACGCCCCGGCCATGCTCGACAGCAGGATCGGCCGGCGGCCGAAGCGGTCGCTGAGTCGTCCCCACAGCGGCGCCGCCAGCAGCTGACAGAGCGAATAAGTGCCCAGTACCGCAGTGTTCAGCGAGGGCGAGGCGCCGAAGCGGGCTGCCATGTAGGGGATCAGCGGGATCAGAATCCCGAAGCCCAGCACGTCGATGATCACGACGATGCACAGCGATCGGAGGGCGGCTTTCAGTGACTGCTCCTGGTTGCCTGATGCGCGGGGGCGCGCTGCGCCGCGCGAGCGCTCAATGACCCGGCACCAGCTGCTGCAGCACAGAGGTGCCGGGTGGGACGGCGGGCCGATCGGTGACCGCTTCGATCACCAGATTGGGCACCCGCGTCTCGTCCCAATCGGCTGCAGTGTCGCCGGAGGCGGAGGCGCCGAACAGCACTGCCAGCCTCAGGCTCGGAATGACCCACAGGCGCCAGCGTGCCGGGCCGCGCAACAGCAACACGTCGCGGGCCTCGTAGGTTGCCGCCCCGGGACGGCGCGAGGGCAGATCCACCCCGTAGCCCTCGCCGCTGAGCTGCGGCTGACGCATGCGTTGCACCCAGGCAGGGCTGACGATCTGCGTGTCCTCGAAGTTGCCGTCATTGGCGAGCAATGCCCCCACGCGCAGCCAATCGAGCACCCGCGCATGCAAGCAGCAATCTGCCGGGGTCGGCGCCCCGACGGCGGGCAGCTCGATCCAGGCCGGCGCCGCATTCAGCCGCGACCACAGATTCTGCCCGAGAAACTCGGCATAGCCCTGGCCGCTCGTACTCTCGATGAGCTTGCGCAGCTGTGCCGGCTGGAACTGCAGGGGCGCTGCGCGTATCAGCCGCTCGTCCACCGCAATGCCGGTCGCGAGCGCCACCAGTACCGCCGCGAACGGCCCTGAATCCACCACCGAATCGGGGCCGGTTCCCGCCGCGAAGCGGCTGTAGACCAGATGGCCATGACGCGCGATCAGCAGCGCGGAAAGCCCGGCAGCGGCCGGGTCCTGCGCGATGCGCGCAAGGCCGCCCGGATCCAGGTGCTCATCCGCGGGCTGCGCAAGCGGCAGACCGCCCCCGTCCCCGCCGCGCACCGCCACCTGCCCCGCGCGCGCACGACTCGCGCGTTGATGCTGCCAGGCCAGCACAGCCGCCAGCAGCACTGCGAGCACGACGGCCAGGAGCGCGATGCCCATGAGCGGCCTTCCCTTCACGCGCTTCACGCGGCCGCCTTTGCATGGCGTAACACGCCGCTGTAGCGCACCCGGCCGCCGGCCAGCTCGAGCTCATGCGTGCAGCCGGCGGGCCATTCGTCGTCATGATGGGTCGCGAGCACGACCGTCACACCCGCTGTCACGGCACGCTCCACAAGCGTGCGCAGCGAGGTGCGCTGGCCTGCATCCAATCCCGCATACGGTTCATCCAGCAGCAGAATATCAGGCTCGTGTATCAGGGCACGCGCGAACAGCACGCGGCGCAGCTGCCCATAGGAGAGACTTTTGAGCGTCCGGCGCAGCAGCGAGGCCGCACCCACGCGTCCGAGTGCGCGCCGCAGCCGCCGCGGATCCGGGAGCTGCGGGCCGTCGTAACCGATGCTCGAGGCAAGACCGGAGGCGACCACCTCATCGACGCGCAGATAGCGCGGATGTGCCGCCTGCAGCTCCGGCGCCACGAGGCCCACACGGCGCTTGAAGTAGGCGATCGGCACGCCCGGCTCCACGCCGGCGCGCCACAGCGAGCCGCCGACCGCCACACCCAGATCCCCGTACAGGGTCTGGATCAACGTCGACTTTCCGCTGCCATTGGCGCCGTGGATCACCCAGCACTCCCCGGCATGCAGCGCCAGGCTCACATTGCGCAGCGCGGGGCTGCCCTCGCGCCACACGGAGGCACGCTGCAGGCGCACCAGGGGTACCGTGCCCGCCGGGCGCGGGCCGCGCGCAGTACCCGCAGCGCTGCGCGCGGCTGACAGCAGCCGCGCCGCCGCGCCCAGTGGCTCTGCGGCACCGCGCGCGCGGGCGCGCGTCAGCCGCCTCGTTACCAGGCGCCCGTTCTGCAGCCTGCAGCAATGGGTAGCAAACTGCGGAATGTCCGCTTCGCGGTGCGTCGCCAACACCCAGGGCAGTGCCGTGCGACTCAGCCGGGTCAGAAGCGCCAGCACACGGCCGCGGTAGGCCGTGTCCAGACCGTTGAAGACCTCATCGAGCAGCAACAGACGCGGATTGCCCGCCAGCGCCCGTGCCAGCAGCACCAGTCGGCGCTCTCCATAGGAAAGGGTCAGAAAGCGCCGCCCGGCCAGACCCTCCAGGCGCAGGCGTCGCAGCAGAACGTCGATCCGCCGGCGGTCCGAGTGCGTCAGCGGATCGAGCAGCACCTCGCTGCGATAGAGGCCGGCCCCGATGACCTGCTCAATGGGGTGATTCCACTCGTAGTGCTCGAAGCGGTCCTGGCGCTCGGCGCCCACGTAGGCGATCTGCTCCCGGATCTCGAGGGGCTGATCGAAGCGCCGCCCGCGCCATCGATAGCGGCGCCGGCCGGCATCTGCCGTGGGCCAGACATCGCCGGCCAGCAGCTTCAGCAGCAGCGTCTTGCCCGTGCCGTTCGCGCCCGTGAGGATCCATCGCTCCCCGGGGCGGATGCGCCAGTCCACGCCGCGCAGGATGGCGCGACGACCGAGGGTCAGGCGCACATCGTGCAGCTCCACATCGATGTATCGATCCCGCTGCCGCCCCGGGGCGCGCGAGCGCGGACGCGGGTGCGACAAGGGTTGCTCCGCCGTCAATGTTCACGATGAACCGGCAAATCTTAGCAAGAGCCGTGCACCCAAGTGCAAAGCGTCATGGGCCCGACGCAGCAGCGTCAAGCGCCCGGCGCCCGCGGCGCATGAATGCAGGAAAAAAAACGCTGCCGGCATTCGGCGCACACCGCGGGGGGTAAGGGTGAGCGCTATTGACGGCAGCGTGTCGTCGGCCGAATCTCTGGCCGCAGTCGCAGGCGTATTGCGTCCTGCTGAGCAAAGACGGTGCAACTGGCATGCCAGCAACGGCGCGCGCGGGCGCCAGCGGCGCGGCGTGCGACGCACATCACGCCCGGCTACTGCAGATCGGGCTACTGCAGATCGGCGTTGTGGGCGCCCTGCGCGTGTGTCGCGGGACGCTCCTTGCGCAGCATATCTTCGCGCATGCTGCGCAGGTCCTCGGCATGCTCCTCTTCGACCGCCAGGATCGACTCGAACAGTCGGCGCGTGGTCGTATCCTTGGTGCCCAGATACTGGATGATCTCGCGATAGCTCTCGATGGCGATACGCTCGGCGATGAGATCTTCGGCGAGCATGTCCGCAAGGGTCTCGCCCTCGACGTATTCCGAGTGACTGCGAGCCGCCATGCCTTCGGGATTGAAGTTTGGCGCACCCCCGAGCTCGACGATGCGCTGGGCGAGCTGATCGGCGTGGCCCTGCTCCTCGTTGGCATGCTGCAGCAGCTCACCCTTGATTGCCTCGGCCACGGCGCCGCCGGCCATGTAATAGTGGCGTTTGTAACGCAGCACGCACACCAGCTCGGTCGCCAGTGCCTCGTTGAGCAGCCGCAGCACCGTCTCGCGATCCGCCGCATAATCATCCGTCACCGCACCGTTCTGGATGTGCTGGCGCGCGCGGCGCCGGATCTCAGCCACATCCGTCACGAAGGCATGGCCCGCATCGCCGGCCGTACTTCCCGCAGGGCGCTCTGGGGTGGTTTTCGTCTCGGGCATGACTGTTCTCCTTATACGGTCCGCAATGCTCGCGCATTCGTGCGTAGCGGTGATGACGATGGAACTCAGCGGTGCAGGATTGCGATGCGCTTCACCTCTGGCCAAGCAGCCGTGGCAGTACATAACGCATGAGCAGCGGCCGCAGCATCGGCGTCAGGCGCAGCGCCCGCAGCAGCAGCCGCGGGCGCAGTACCGTGGCCGCCACGGCTGCGGTGCCCAGGGCAACGCCGACGGGCTTGCCCATGAGCGCGCGCATCAGGCGGCTGTGCGGAAAGCCGCTATCGACCGGCTCCTCGCCTTGCGCTCCTGCGGCAGACGCATCCGCATGCCCGCGCATGGCCTGCGCAAGATCGAAGAACTGCTCGCGTGACTCGTGCAGACGTGCGCGCACGCGCGCAATACGCACTTCACTCGTGTCGGCCACCCGTGCCTCCCATGATGGGGCCAGGCGGCTGTCCGACCAGGCCCGGATCCAACCGCGCGATCTGCTGCAGATCGCTGTGCCATTCAGCCCGCAGCGCCTCGAAGGGCACGCGGCCCCCGCCACCCGCGGCGTAGGCGATGCCGATGATGGCCACGAGCAAAAAGCCGATGCACAGTGCACCGACCGCCAGCATGCGGTTCGGACCATCCCACGTCGCAGCAATCACCCACACACAGCCCATCATCAACGCCAGCATGCCGGCCATGCAGGCGATCGCGGCACCGAGCAGGCGGCGGCGCAAACGGCGCGCAGCGATCATGCCTTCCTCGTAGGCGAGATCTCCGTAGGCAAACAGGTGCCGCAGCAGCGTCTGCAGCAGTCGCGGCAGCAGCTCGAGGGCGGACAACAATCCCTGACGTCCCTGGCTCGCGCGCCGCTCAGCGGCTACTGCGGGTCGCCGCCGTCACGCCGATGCCCACGAGCACTCCGAGCGCCGCGGCGATACCGATCGCGGTCCAGGGTCGATCACGCACGTAATCGTCGGTCGCATCCATCGCCACGCGTGCCCGATCGCGCAGCCCGTCGGCCGTATCGCTCGCCACGCGCCGCACGTCGGTGAGCGCGGTGGCAACCTTGTTGCGTACGCGCGCGATCTCTGCGTCGGATACGTTGGCGACCTTCTTCAGCAGCTCCTCGACATCGGCAATGAAGGCGCGCAGCTCATCGCTGAAGTACGCCTTGCTACCGGCGCTGCGACGATGAAAATCGGCAGCCGCCTCGCGCCCGGCCTGGGAGTAGGTCTCTGCCGCGTCATTGGCCGTGGAGTTCATGGGTGCTTCTCTCCTGCTGTCATTGAGTGTCGGTGCATCGTGGACGTCTCTGTCGTCGGCCATGCGCGCAGAACACCGGTGGTGTGCGTCCCTGCGCCATTATTTCGATGACGTTGATTGAAAGGCGGATTGAGCATCGCACTGTGCCTTGGGCTATATTGTCGGCACCGCGCGTTTCGCGCTGTAGGATCAGGCTCACAGCAACGCTTTCATGATTGCGACGCATTTCATCAGGCGATTTCTGGTAACCGCGGTGCTCGTGGCCGTGCTGCTGGCAGCCGCCGCGATCGCGCTGCTCGCGACCGGCACGACGCAGCTGCATGCGCCGCTCGAGCGCGCCATCGTCGGGCTGACGTTGGCCGAGCTCGTGCTGCTCATCACCGGCGCGGCACGCCTCGCGCGCCAGGCCGCGCCGAAGCCGCCCGCACTGCGGGGTGAAACGCACGAGCACGACGATGAGGAATTCGAGAGCCGTGTGCGCCGGCGCACTGTGGAGCTCTCAGCGCTCTCCAGCCATCTGCAGCAGATCTCCGAGAAGGAGCGGGCAGCGCTGGCACGCGCGCTGCATGACGAGCTCGGTGGCCTGCTGATCGCCGTCAAGATGGATGTCTCCTGGTTGCACAAGCGCTGGCCGCATCCCACCCCCGAGATCCAGGCGCGCTGGGCACGCGTGTTGAAGGTCCTCGACGACGGCGTCGACTTCAAACGCCGTGTGGTGGAGAACCTGCATCCAACGCTGCTGGATAACATGGGCCTGCTGCCGGCCGTGCGCTGGATCGTGGAGGAGACCTGCGGGCGTGCCGGGCTGCAGTACACGGAGATCTATCCGGAGCAGGAGCCGCAGCTCACGGAGGACGCCGCCATCATGGTGTTCCGCCTCGTGCAGGAATCGCTGATCAACGTCGTCAAGCACGCGCACGCCACGCACGTGCGTGTGCAGATCGACGTCGACGCGGCGGAGATGCAGGTGCTGATCGAGGACAACGGCAGCGGCATCGAACCGGAGCGGCGCGATGCGCTCAGCTCCCATGGCCTTGCCGTCATGCGCCATCGCGTACGCAGCAGCGGCGGCGCATTGCAGCTGGATGTCGCATCGCATGGTGGCACGCGCGTGTTTGCCCGCTTCCCGCTCGCGCGCATCCTGCGCAGCGCCGCCGTCACCGACACCACGGCTGCGCTCAGCCCGGAGCCGATCCCGGCCCGGGTGCTGCGATCCTAGTTGGAGTCCAGGCGCAGCGGGTCAGCGCTGCGCCGCGAGCGCACCGGCCCGCAAGGCGCGAGTCAGTTCAGCCGCGAGTTGGTATCGTTACCGAGCCCTGAGCCACCGCTCGAGCCGGTTGTCGGCGTCTGCGCGGGGCTCTCGTCGGCGCCGATCTGCTGCAGCAGCGAGGGCAGCCGGTCGAAGTCACGCAGCTTGTCGAGAAAGTAGCGCGCTCCGAGCGCCGCCGCGGCGCGCCGATACTCGGCCAGATCGTAGTTCGTGAGCACGATGACCACGACCTTCTTTGCCTGATCGTTCGGGATGGCGCGCAGCACGCCGAAGCCCGTGCCCTGCCGCAGATGCAGATCCAGCAGCAGCACATCGACGGGATGGCGCTGCAGCGCTGCCACTGCATCGGCTTCGCTGTCGACCGTACCGGCGAGCTGCACACCAGGCACGCTCAGCAGCGTCTCGCGCAAGCGCTCGGCAAGCACACGCGAATCTTCAACCAGCAACACTGAGAGATTGCGCGAGCTCATGGAGTGCATCTCGGGCCAGGCATTCATGGATGCAGAGTGGCCCTACGGCTGCCTCTGAGTAAATTCCCGCAAGCAGGGCCGTGGCGCCGGAGGCGGCCTACAGCCACGGTACGCACAGCGCTATTGGATGATGCCATTGCGCAGGGCGTAGGTGGTGATATCGGCATTGGTCGCGAGGCTCATCTTCTCCAGAATGCGTGTGCGATACGTGCTCACCGTCTTCACCGACAGGCACAGCTCGTCGGCGATCGAGGAGACGGCGCGACCGGCGGCGAGCTTGCAAAAGATCTGAAACTCGCGCTCGGACAGACGCCGGTGCAGCGGCTGGTCGCTGTCGCCGTCCAGATCCGACAGCAGCAGCTCGGCCAGATTCGCGCTGACGTAGCGCCGCCCCTGAAGCACCGCGCGCGTCGCCTTCAGCAGCTCCTCCGGCGCGCATTCCTTGGGCAGGTAGCCACCGGCGCCCGCCTTCAGCACGTTGATGGCGTACTGGCGCTCGGGAAAGCCGCTGAGTACCAACACCTTGGTATCGGGGTAGCTGGCGCGGATGTAGCGCAATATGTCGAGCCCGCTGCGATCGGGCATATTGATATCCAGCAGCACCAGATCCCAGCTACCCGAGCGCAGCTTGTCGAGCGTCTCGTTACCCGAGGCCGCCTCGCCAATCTCGGTGATGCTGCGATCCTCTTCGAGGAACTGCCGCAATCCCGCCCGCACCATCGCATGATCATCAGCAATCAGTATCTTTGCCATGCACTCACCGCCTTGGACCGAAGAAATCGGGGACGGCAGAATTCGACTCACGCATGCGCTTGCATTCCCTGCCGCTCGTACATTGCAAGCTTGTTATACAACGTTTTCAAACTGCAGCCCAGCGTCTTGGCGGCGCGGTTCTTGTTGCCCGCCCAGTGCGCCAGAGTTGCTTCGATCAACCATCGCTCCGCCTGCGCGAGCGAGGAACCGATCGGCACGCGAATGCCTCCCTCGCTGTCATGCAGGGGGTTGTGGGCGCCCTCCGGCGCGTGGATATGCATCGGCTGCAGCTCCATCTCCTGCTCGCAGACGATGAAGGCGCGCTCGATGGCGTTCTTGAGCTCGCGCACGTTGCCCGGCCAGTGATATTCACGCAAAGTCGTGAGCGAGCGCGCGGCGAACACCTTCTGCGTGCCGTGGCGCGCATTGAGCTCGCCGAGAAAGTGGTCCGCCAGCAGCAACACGTCCTCGCCGCGCTCACGCAGTGGTGCGAGCGTGATCGGAAATACCGCGAGCCGGTACAGCAGATCCTCGCGCAGCGCCCCATCGCGCACCGCCTGCACCGGGGAGCGATTGGTGGCCGCGATCACGCGCACGTCGGTGCGGATCTCCTGCGAGCCACCGACGCGAAAGAAGCGCTGGGTCTCCAGAAAGCGCAGCAGGCGGGTCTGCATGTCCGCGCTC
>DATBPG010000181.1:0-6241 GCA_036561485.1 Steroidobacteraceae bacterium
GCCGATTCTTGCCTTGTTTGCGTGCCAAAGACAGCTACAATTAACACAATTGTTATCTGATAGTTGTGTCGCCCCTCTCCTACACCCCCACCGAATCGGCCTCTTGTGGGGAGAGATATGCGCGCTGCTGCTGCCTTCTCATCCGTGCGTGCGTTCAACGGCATTCGAATGCACGCCGCGCGCCGCCAGCGGTTACGGCAATTCGCGCGCGTGCGCGCCGTTCGCGTCTTATCTCCGCAACAGCATCAATGAGCCGGCGTCTGCTTGTTGCGATGCGCGCCGCCGCCGGGCGCAGCGCTGGCACGATCCGCATCATCGCGAAAGATCGCGCCGTTGAAATCGAAACGGCTCACGAGCAGTGGTGCGCCACTGCCGAGCGCGCTGGCCGGCGCGATGCAAAAGCCGCGCGCGCGCAGCGCGAGTCGGCGCAGACCGTCCTGCATCGGCAGCGATCGTGCAGACAGCTCATCGATCATGCAGCGATCATTGCCGCGCGTGGAATAGAGGCGCCGCTCGCCCTCGAAGATCACCGTGACATTGGTGGGCACGTTATGCGTGTCCCCTGCGCGCGGGGCTGAATCGATGCCGAAGATGAACAGCACTCGATGCGCGTGATCCTGACCGCTGATACTCACGCGCATGCCCCGACCATCGGGCCGCACGCCACCATCACAGCTGAGCGCGGCGCCGTGCCAGTTCACATCCAGCTTCGAGGCACCCCGCAGACGGGCCGACAGAAAGGCGCCGCGCTGCGTGCGACAGGCATCGCGTGCTGGTGCGGCTGGCAGCGCCGCCAGATCTGGCCTCGACGGCGCCGATGGCACCGGCGGCTGCCCGGTCGCGGCGGCCCATGCAGTGGCAGCGGCCAGGCCTAGCAGCAACGCTGTCCATGCGCTCCACGCGAGCAGGCCCCTCATAAGCGGTGCAGTCCGATTGTCTTGCATGGGCGAGAGTGTACGGGAGCGCCGATTGCATGCCAGCGGGGCGAACGGGCGTGGCCTTGCTGTAGACTGCCGCTCCCGCGCGAGCCCCCTGTCATCGCCGGAGCGTCGATGGCGAAACAACTTATTGAAATCTACTCCGTCATTCCCGAGCCCATCGGGCGGTTGCCCGAGCTTGCGAATAATCTGTTCTTCAGCTGGCATCGGCCGATGCGCGCGCTGTTCGAAGACCTCAATCCGGAGCTCTGGAAGCAGGTCAACGGCAATCCGCGTCTCATGCTGCGCGTGGTCGGCCAGGAGCACCTGGAGCTGGCCGCCGCCGACGCCCGCTATCAGGAGCGCTATCGGCAGGTCCTGCGCACCTTCGATCGCTACATCAACGAGCCGCGGCGCGCCGATGAGCCGCTGATCGCCTACTTCTGCGCCGAATACGGCTTTCACGAAAGCTTCCCGATCTACTCGGGCGGTCTGGGCATTCTGGCGGGCGATTACTGCAAGGCCGCCAGCGATGAGAAGCTCAACTTCGTCGCGGTCGGACTGCTGTACACGCAGGGCTATTTTTCCCAGACCGTCGACAACGACGGGCTGCAGCACGCCGACTACGCCGAGAACGATCCGCGAGACCTGCCGGTCGAGCCGGTGCGCGACGAGCACGGCCAGTGGCGCAAGATCTGCGTGCGCATCGCCGGGCGCGAGGTATACGCGCGGCTGTGGCTCGCGAAAGTCGGCCGCGTGTCCGTGTACCTGCTCGACACCAACTGCCCGGAGAACGCCGCCGAGGATCGTCAGATCACCTATCGGCTCTACGGCGGAGATGCGAGCGTGCGCATCCGCCAGGAGATGATGCTCGGGCTCGGCGGCGTGCGCGCGCTGCGTGCCGTCGGGCTCGCGCCCAAGGTGTGGCATCTGAACGAGGGCCACGCGGCCTTCCTGATCCTCGAGCGCATGCGCGAGTGCATGCAGGCGAATGGGCTCGAGTTTGCCGCTGCGCTCGAGGCCGTGGCGACCCAGTGCGTCTT
The DNA here is from genome assembly GCA_036561485.1 of Steroidobacteraceae bacterium. GTDB lineage: Bacteria > Pseudomonadota > Gammaproteobacteria > Steroidobacterales > Steroidobacteraceae > FEN-1191. The sequence continues at coordinate 1,961 of DATBPG010000181.1, forward strand.
TACCACGCACACACCGGTCGCAGCCGGTCATGACGCGTTCGACACGGGTCTGTTCCTGCATTGCTTTCAGGACTTTCTGCTCGAGCTCGCTATGCCGGCCGATGCCGTGCTGGCGCTCGGGCGCTCGCCGACCGCCCCGCAGATGTTCAACATGACGCACCTCGCGCTCAATGGTGCGCGCGGTATCAATGGTGTCAGTCGTATCCACGGCGCGGTGTCCTCGCGCCTGGTGGCCGACCACTGGCCGGAGGTGCCGGCCACCGAGAATCGCGTCGGCTACGTGACCAACGGCGTACACGTGCCGACCTTCCTGTCCCAGACCTGGAGCCGCTACTTCGATGACAAGCTCGGCATACAGTGGCGCGAGCACATGTCCGAGGACAAGGTGTGGCGCGGTCTGGAGAGCGCACCGGACGCCGAGTTCTGGCAGATCGCACAGCAGATCAAGGTGCGCATGCTCACCGGCGTGCGTGCCCGGCTGGCGCGCGAGTATGCCGCCAAGGGTTTCTCGCCCATGCAGCTGCGCCACATCACACGGCTGCTCGACCCCGCGCGCCCCAATGTGCTCACGCTCGGGTTCGCGCGTCGCTTCGCCACCTATAAGCGCGCCTCGCTACTGCTGCGCGATCGCGCGCGCCTGGCGCGGCTGGTGAAGAACGAGGAGCGCCCGGTGCTCATTCTCTTCGCGGGCAAGGCGCATCCGGCCGACGTGCCCGGCCAGCAGGTGCTGCGCGAGATCAAGCTGCTCACGCTGACGCCCGAGTTCGCCGGTCACGTGGTGTTTCTCGAGGACTACGACCTGCAGCTGGCGCGCTGGCTCGTGACCGGGGTCGATGTGTGGCTCAACACGCCGGTCGCGCCGCTGGAGGCCAGCGGCACCTCGGGCATCAAGGCCGCCATCAACGGCCGGCTGAACGTGTCAATCCTGGATGGCTGGTGGGCGGAAGGCTTCGCCCAGGACAACGGCTGGGGCATTCCCGCCGCCGACGTGCAGGATGCGGAGCGGCGCGATGCGCTCGACGCCGGTGCCATGCTCGACACCCTCGAGGAGGAGGTCGTGCCGCTGTACTACCAGCAGAATGGCCAGGGATACTCGCAACGCTGGGTGCAGCGCTGCAAGCGCGCGATGATGACCGTAATTCCGCACTTCAACATGGGACGCGTGGTGCAGGACTATGCGCGCGGGCTCTACCAGCCGGCGGTCAAGCACAATGCGCGCCTGATGCAGGGCGGCGCTGCGGCCGTCAATGCGTTTGCGCTCTGGAAGGAGCGCGTACGCCAGCGTTGGTCGGGCGTACGTCTGCGCTATCTGTCGGACCTGCCGCGTGAGCTGCCGCGCGCCGGCACGCTCAGCTTGAGCGTGGCCGCGACGCTCAACGGCCTTGCCCCCGAGGATGTGCGCGTCGAATTCGTCGCTCAGCGCGTGCTGCCGCGCGCACGGCAGGAGTCCCCGCTGCTCGCCTCGTACCGTGCCGCCGATCGTTCCGACGATGTCTGGCGCGCGCCGCTGCGCCCCAGCGGCAAGACCGACGCGGAAGGGGCGGATGTCTACGAGCTGACGGCTGCACCCCAGGATAGCGGCCAGTATTCCATCGAGATACGTATCTATCCGTGGCACGAGCTGCTCACTCAGCCCTTCGAGCTCGGGCTGCTCAAGCGGCTCTAGGGGCAAGGGCGGGACCGGGATGAGCGCGGAGGCGGGGCTGTTCGGTGCGCTCTGGCCGCACGCGGCCCAGGGGCGCGAATTTCTGCGCGAACCCTCGGGGCGTTCGATCAGCTACGAGCAGGCCGCTGCACGCTCGGCGCAACTGGCGCGCGCGCTCGCGCGCTTCGGGGTGCGCGCCGGGGATCGCGTCGCGGTGCAGGTCGAGAAGAGCTCGACCGTCGTGCTGCTGTACCTGGCGGTGCTGCGCCTGGGGGCCGTCTACCTGCCGCTGAACACCGCGTACACCGAGGCCGAACTCGACTACTTTCTCAGCGACGCCGAGCCGGCGCTGCTCGTCTGTACGCCCGAGCGCGCCGGCGCCTTGCAGGCCCTCATTGCACGAGTGCAGCTGCCGGCAGTGGCGACCCTCGGCGGCGACGGTGAATCGGGCACTCTCGTGCAGGCCGCCGCATGCGAGCCGGCGCAGTTCGAGGATGTCCCACGCGCCACGGGCGATCTGGCCGCCATTCTCTACACCTCGGGCACCACCGGGCGCTCCAAGGGCGCCATGCTCACGCACGGCAACCTCCTCGCCAACGCGCGCACGCTGGCGCAGCTGTGGCGCTTCAGCTCCGAAGATCGGCTGTTGCACGCGCTGCCGCTGTTTCACATCCACGGGTTGTTCGTTGCGATCAACACGACGCTCGCGGCCGGCGCCGGCGTCCTGCTGCTGCCGCGGTTCGATCCGGCGCTGCTGCTGCGTCATCTGCCGCAGGCCACGGTGCTCATGGGCGTGCCGACGCACTACATCCGTCTGCTCGCCGACCCGGCGCTCACACGTGAGGCCGCCGCGCACATGCGTCTGTTCATCTGCGGCTCCGCACCGCTGCTGCCCGAAACCCACCAGGCGTTTCGCGAGCGCACCGGCCACGTGATTCTCGAGCGCTATGGCCTGTCCGAGACCGGCATGAACTGCTCCAATCCCTATGTCGGCGAGCGCCGCCCAGGCTCGGTCGGCGTGCCCCTGCCGGACGTGCAGCTGCGTATCGTCGAGCCGGTCGCAGCGGTGGAGGAGAGCCGCGCCGGGAACGCCGGTCCCGAGGCAGCGGTGCGCGAATGTCCCGTGGGGCAGATCGGCATGATCGAGGTGCGCGGTCCCAATGTGTTCGCCGGCTACTGGCGCAACCCCGAGCGCACGCGCGAGGCCATCCGTGCGGACGGCTACTTCATCACCGGGGATCTGGGCCAGCGCGACGCCGACGGCTATGTGACCATCGTCGGGCGGGCCCGCGATCTCATCATCAGCGGCGGCTATAACGTCTATCCGCGCGAGGTGGAGCTCGAGATCGATGCGCTGCCGGGCGTACTGGAATCCGCTGTCTTCGGCCTGCCGCATCCGGACTTTGGCGAGGCCGTCACCGCGGTCATCGTTGCCGCCGCGGCGGCGCGGGGCCCCGGCCCGGCCCCCGAGCACTCCGCGCTCGGGGAAGTGCAGGTGCTGGCCGCTCTGCGCCAGCGGCTGGCAGGCTACAAGCTGCCCAAGCGCGTGCTGTTCGTGCCCGAGCTGCCGCGCAACATCATGGGCAAGGTGCAGAAGGCGCAACTGCAGCGGGCCTATGCCGGTCTGTATGCCGCGGCGCCCGCCGGCGGCCCAGGGGCCTGAGCCGATTTGCTGTTGTGCAGCAAACCCTTCCGGGGCACACCCTCTTCCGGAGTGCGGCTGTTGTCAGTCGCTTCGCAGGTGCGCTGGTTTTTCGACCGACGTATCAGTCCGCTCATGGCCGGCGGGGGCGATGTGTTAAGCGCTGCTATAGTTAAATCAGCTGCAAGGTCTCGCTGCCCCCACCATGGCCACTCTGCCCCCGCGCGCCTCCTCGGGACGATATGTCAGCCGCCTCACCAGCGGCACACTTGCCGTGGTCATGGCCGGCGGGCGAGGCGAGCGGCTGCGCGACCTCACGCTGCATCGCTGCAAGCCCGCGACGCCCTTCGGCGGCAAGTTCCGCATCATCGACTTCGTGCTGTCCAACTGTGTCAATTCCGGCATCCGGCAGATCTTTCTGATGACGCAGTACAAAGCGCAGTCGCTGATCCAGCACGTGCAGCGTGGCTGGAGCTACCTCAGGGGCGAGTTCGGCGAGTTCATCGATGTGGTGCCTGCGCAGCAGCAGATCGGGCCGCACTGGTACCGCGGCACCGCCGACTGCGTCTATCAGAACCTCGATCTCATCCGATCGCTGCGCCCCAAGCACGTGCTGGTCCTGGCCGGAGATCACATCTACAAGATGGATTACGGTCCGATGGTTGCCTATCACGTGGAGAAGGGCGCGGACATCACCGTCGGGGTTGTCGAGGTGCCGTGCGAGACCGCGAGCGATTTCGGCGTGCTCACCACGACCGAATGGAATCGCGTCACCAACTTCAACGAAAAGCCCCGCAACCCGGATTCCATTCCGGGACGACCGGGCGTTGCGCTCGCCTCGATGGGGATCTACATCTTCAATGCGCGGCTGCTCGAGAAGCTGCTGATCGCGGACTCGGCCGATGACCACTCCGCGCACGATTTCGGCCGCAACGTCATCCCTGCCGCCATTGACCTGCTGCAGGTCGTGGCCTATCCATTCACCGATGTGAAG
>DATBPG010000182.1:0-8516 GCA_036561485.1 Steroidobacteraceae bacterium
CGTAGATCTCCCCGCCGGCGCGAAACTTCTCGGCCATCTGCTGCAGGCCGCGCTCGCGTTCGGCCTGCTGCTCACGTGCGCTGGCAGCCACCTCATGCGAGATCTTCATGGAGCAGAACTTCGGACCGCACATGGAGCAGAAGTGCGCCAGTTTGTGCGCCTCCCGGGGCATGGTCTCATCGTGAAATGTGCGCGCCGTATCCGGATCGAGCGACAGGTTGAACTGGTCGGCCCAGCGAAAGTCGAAGCGGGCACGAGAGAGCGCATCGTCACGCGCCCGCGCCGTCGGATGACCCTTGGCCAGATCCGCCGCGTGCGCCGCGATCTTGTAGGTGATGACGCCGGCCTTGACATCGTCGCGGTCGGGCAGTCCCAGATGCTCCTTGGGCGTCACATAGCAGAGCATGGCAGTGCCGAACCAGCCGATCATGGCCGCGCCGATCGCGGAGGTGATGTGATCGTACCCCGGGGCGATATCGGTGGTCAGTGGCCCGAGCGTATAAAAAGGAGCTTCGGCGCAGATCGAGAGCTGTTTGTCCATGTTCTCCTTGATCTTGTGCATCGGCACGTGGCCGGGGCCCTCGATCATGACCTGGCAGTCGTATCGCCACGCTACCTGGGTGAGCTCCCCCAGGGTCTGCAGCTCGGCGAACTGGGCCGCGTCGTTGGCGTCGGCGATGGAGCCGGGTCGCAGCCCGTCGCCCAGCGAGAAGCTGACGTCGTATGCGCGACAAATCTCGCAGATCTCCTCGAAGTGTTCATAGAGGAAGCTCTCGCGGTGGTGCGCGAGGCACCACTTCGCCATGATCGATCCGCCGCGCGACACAATGCCGGTCACGCGCCTCGCGGTGAGCGGAACGTAGTGCAGGCGCACACCAGCGTGGATCGTGAAGTAGTCCACCCCCTGCTCCGCCTGCTCTATGAGTGTGTCGCGGAATACTTCCCAGGACAGATCCTCCGCGATCCCGCCGACCTTCTCGAGGGCCTGATAGATAGGCACCGTGCCGATCGGCACCGGGGCGTTGCGCAAAATCCATTCGCGAATACTGTGGATGTTGCGCCCCGTCGACAGATCCATGACGGTGTCGGCGCCCCAGCGAATGGCCCAGACGAGCTTGTCGACTTCCTCGGCCATCGAGGAGCTGACGGCCGAATTGCCGATGTTGGCATTGATTTTCACCAGAAAGTTGCGACCAATGATCATCGGTTCGCTTTCGGGATGATTGACATTGGCCGGCAGGATCGCGCGCCCCGCGGCGATCTCGGCACGCACGAATTCCGGTGTCACGAATTCCGGCAGCTGTGCGCCCCAGGCGTTGCCGTCGCGCATCGGCTGGGCGGCACGCTGCTCGCGCCCGCAGTTCTCGCGGATGGCAACGAACTCCATCTCCGGAGTGACGATGCCCGCGCGTGCATAGGCCAGCTGGGTGACAGCGATGCCGGCGCGTGCGCGCCGCGGCACGTGCAGGTTGGGGAATATCTGCGCCGCGGCCTCCGTGCCCTCCGTGCCGTTGTCCACCGGCAGCACCTGGCGCCCGGGGTAGGCTTCGGTATCGCTGCGCGCCTGGATCCAGCGCTCGCGCAGCCGTGGCAGGCCCTGGGCGATGTCGATGTGTACCGCCGCGTCCGTATAGGGACCGGAAGAGTCGTACACGGCAAGTGGCGCCTCGTGCGCACTCGGATGCAGCTCGATCTGGCGCATGGGGACCCGCACGGACGGATGCAGCAGGCCGTTCAGATAAATTTTGCGTGAGGCCGGCAGCGACTCGGTGGCAACGACCAGGGGGACGGCATTCATAGGCTCTCCTCCAGACATCCGAAGGTTTGGCTGCTGCCGTCGAGGAAAAAGCCCCGGAAAGAGAGACTTTTCCTACGCCAGCATCAACTGGATCAGGTTCGAAGGGTCGTCATGCTGCGCGCAGCGCGCTCAATGACCTCTCAGTCCCTGGCGGGACTCCCCTAGTCTGGGTCGAACTTAGCTCAGGGCCCTGGGCGCGTCAATGAGAGCTGTGTGGAAGGCCTGAATGCCGGTCGCGTTCGATGGATGAATTCGCAGGAGTGCATGCCCTGCAATGCCTGAAGCCGGTGGTGGATGGCAAGTGCAGACCGACGACAGGGCGTTTACACACGCAGCCCGACCCTCGTGGAACCAAACAATGACAAACTATCAAACAATGCTATGATAGTAGGGACCCTTACATCTATTAACTTGTTGCTCGTACAGCAGCCCGCTGGCAATATCCGATTTGAATGGAACTGCCGTGAAAGCCCGCAGAGCAACTCGTCAGTTATACGGTCTTACCAGGTCTTTCAAATAAGGAAAACGACGATGCCCCGAGCCCGGAAGAAAACTGCACGCAAAAGAATTCTCTGGACGTCTGCCGACGTGAAGTTTCTGCGCAAGGCTGCCGGTCGCCAGCCCGTCTCGCAGATCTCCCGACAGTTGCATCGGTCCGAGGCGGCGGTGCGCTACAAGGCAACCATGCTGAAGGTATCGCTCGCGATGAAGCGTCGCTGATCGGCGCACCATCGCCGCGGTGAATGGCGTGGATGGCCGGCTGCCCTGAAGGCGCCGGCCTTACTGCGGAGCCTGGATGCGATCGCCCTCGGCCCGAAAATGTGCCAGCGGGCCGTCCGCGGCCAGAAGCTGATAGATCGGCTGCACTGCAAAACTTACGCGATGCTGCGTCAGCATCGTGTCGGCCGTCTGCAGCCAATTGCGGGCAGCAACATCCACCAGCGCGCGCAGATCGGGCACCGCGGAGAGCTCCGCGGCGCACGTCTCGCGCTGATCTTCGAACGGCAGTTCGCGCAGCTGCTGCACGTCACCGATCGCCCAGGCGCGGGCGCGCTGCTGCATGAGCGGCAGATCGCTCTCCAGACGGTGCACGGTGCTGGCCAGGCAGTTGACCTCCGCGGCCGGCGAGAGCGTACGCGCCTGTTTCAGCGTGCCGAGAGGATCCTGCACGCGCAGTGGTGATCGCTCGATCGGCACATGCTCCCGATGCGCAAGCTCGAGCACGGCGGCCTCCACCGCATTGCTGCGCGTCAGACCCGAGGCGTCCAGGGCGCGCTGGTAGAGCCGCATTGCGGCGAAGGGTGGCCGCAGCTTCTCGATGCGCTCATCGCCCGCATCGAAGCGCTGTTTCTGTGCTTCGAAGCGCCTATAGAGCGCCGGCGACAGCCAGTCGCGAAGCCGCGTTCGATCGGGCTCCTTTTGCAATCCCCGCCACTGCACGTAGAGGCGCACCAGCAGCACCGGACTGAGGTGCGCGGACAGCGCCGGATTGCTTGGCAGCAGCACCTGCGAGGAGGCCAGCGCCGATGCGACCTGCCGCGAGTGCCAGCTCATGTGGCGCGGCACCTGATCGAGCGTCCCGAGCAGCCAGAGGGTGTGATCCCCGCGCGTGACCTTCCACAGCCCCGGACCCGGGTGCTCGCCGAGCACCTCCACTTCCGGCAACACAGTTGGCAGTTCCCGCGGCGGCGCCGTTGGCGGCGGCGGCTCAGCCCCCCACGCCGCGCCGATGAGCAACAACCCCAGGACGTACAGAGAGTGTGAACGCATTGCATCGATTATCGGGCAGGCCGGGGGCGGGCAGCAATTTCGTGAACGGGGCCTCATTCCGCTGGCGCCCCCCCGCAGCGCTGTTACCAGAATGTACGAACTGTGACCCGGTGCCGTGCGGTGAGAGCAGGCTCGCACCAGAGTCCGCCAGAAGCCGCAGAGGTAGGGGAAATGAGGCCGCTGGCCCAAGAGCGAGCATCCGGCGCGGACACGAGAAATTCACGGTTGGAGCGTATCGATGCAGTCGTCGTCTGCAGCGATGATGCGCTGCTGATCGAGCTCGGCCCCCTGCTCGGCGAGCGCTTCCGTACCCACAGCGTCGATAACCCCGCGGAAATTGCCGCCGCCGTTGTAGCGCCCCGGTGGGTCGGCATCGTTGATGTGGACTCGCTGCCCGATGCACGCGCTGCGGTGCTGCGTCTGGAGACGCAGTTTCCGCGCTGCCCACTGGTCCTCATCGTGCAGCGTCCTGCCGAATGGAGCGCCGCCGTGGCGCGCGGCTCGGCGGTGTCGGCCGTATCGCGTCAGGAGCTGCCCGGGCCGCACTTGATGGAAGCGCTCGCGGCCGCCGAAGCCAGGCTGCGCGCTGACGCTGAGCCCGTATCGGCTGTCGGGACCGCCCAGGCCGAGCCCGGGGCGAGCGGCGGGCGCGAGCAGCCGCGCAGTCATGCACGCTGGCTCGCCATCTTCGCCGTCGCCCTTGCCGGCCTGCTGGCTGGGACAGGCTGGTGGGCCCTGCACCGGCGTGCTTCGGCAGGCGCCCCGCCAGGCGCCGCCAGCCCTGGCGCGTCCGACACCGACTCTGCCAATGCGGCACAGAATGCCGGCGCCGCGGCCGCGCCGGTCAAACCCCAGAGCGTGCTGGAGCTGCTGTCCGCGGCACGGGTCGCCTTCCGCGATCAGAAGCTGCTGCTGCCCCGTCCTGACGGGGAGCCGCGCGGTGACAGTGCGCTGGAGCTCTATGCGCAGGTCATCAGTCAGGATCCCGGCAACGACGAGGCTCTCGACGGCGTGCGGCGGCTGTTCGCGGTCGGCAAGGCGCGCATCCAATCGGACATCAGCGGTGGCAAGCTCGACGATGCCACGCGCCTCGTGGGGCTATTCCGCGATGCCGGGGTCAACCCGGATGAGCTCGGGGCGCTGTCCGCGAGCATCGCGGCTGCTCGCCCCCGATGGCTCGAACAGCACGTACAGCAGAGCATCGCAGCCGGTGATCTGAAAGGCGCCGATCAGATGCTCGGTCAGCTCACCGCGGCAGGCGCCGAGCCCTCTGCGATCGCGCAGTTGCGCCGCGCGCTCGACGCCAAGGGCGTGGATCTGCAGCTGGCGGCGCTGTTAACGCAGATGCGCTCGGCGATCAGTGCTGGCAATCTCACGGGCCCCGCTCCCAACGATGCACGCTCGCAGCTCGCCAATATGCGGGCCCTGTCGCGCACCAACCCGGCGACGCTGGCCGCGCAGCGCGATTTGCAAACGGCTCTCCTCGCGCGCGCCAGCGATGCCCTGCATTCAGGCGAGCTGGACAGTGCACAGCGCCTGCTCAGCGAAGTCACCGACCTCGGCGCCTTCTCACCGGCACTGGAAGTACGCCGCCAGCTGCAGGCCGCTGTGTACGCGGCCGCGCACCCGCGTCCACTCGCCCCGCCAGCGGCTCCGACGCCGAGTGCACCAACCCTCGCGGCCTCGGCTCCACTGCTGCAGGCTCCCGCGGCGCCAGCCTTTATTTCTGCGCGCCCGAGCCGTCCACTGTCGCTGAGCTATCCGCCCGGCCAGTCGGCGCAAGGATATGTCATCGTGCAATTCACGCTGCAGCCGGACGGGTCGGCTCGCAATGTCAGCGTGGTGCAGTCCACCCTGCCGAAGGTCTTCTCGCGCGTGGCCACGGCGGCCGTGGCACGCGGGCACTTCGATACGCGGGCATTGAGCGATGGACAGCCCGCGCAGGCGCGCCTGCGCCTGCGTTTCCAACCGGCATTGAATTAGGCGCCATGGTGAGCAATTCCCCCCAAGTCGCGACGTCGCTCGCGCGCCGTGATCAATGGCTGCAGCTGTCGGCCACGCTGCTGTTCGCCGCGGCGCTGGCGATCCTGCTGGCGTTGGGTATGACCTCGGCGGCGCGCCTGCAGGCCGCCTCCTCCGCCATGCAGTCGGCCGCGCAGCTCTCCGGTCAACCGCAGCTCATCAGCGCCGACCTCACGCTGATCCAGCGCGGCCTGGAAACGACCACCTACGTCGGCGCTTCGGTGCGCGCCATCACGGAACTGCGCCAGGACACCGCGAAGACGCTGGCAGCGGTTCAGAGCCAGGTTCATGACGCCGGTCTGCAGCGCGACGTCGACATCGCCGGATCGCTCGCAGGCGTGCGCCGCAGCTGGAGTCAGCTCGACCGGCAACTCGATCCCCTGCGCAATGAGCGCGGCGCGGAGCTCTATACCGACACCCCCTCGGGCTCGGAGCTGTCTGCGCAGGGTCGCACGATGAAGAGCACCGTCGATGCGCTGCTCGCGACGCAGACGCAGAACCTGCAGCAGCTCGGGAGCCAGACGTCCCACCTCGATGTGGTGCTGCGCGAGGGCGTCATCGACGCCGGCCTGCGCCTGCGCGCCCTGCTGCTAGCCGGCAGTGCAGTGGCCACGCTGCTGCTGGCACTGATGCTCTATTTCGGCTGGCGCTCGCGCCAGGCTGCCCGGATCGCCGATGCCGCGCAGCGCCAGGTCAGCAACATCCTCGGTACGGTGCGCGAAGGACTGTTTTTGCTCGATCGGGATCTGTGCCTGGGCGATACCTATTCGGAGTCGCTGCGCGAGCTGCTGCGTTTGTCGAACCCTTCCGGGCTGCACGTCGAGGACATTCTCAAGCCCCTGGTGGACGCCAAGACGCTCACCGCGGCGCTGAAATTTCTCGGTCTGCTCTGGAAGGACAAAGTTCATGAGGAGCTGATCGAGTCGGTCAATCCGCTGAATCAGATCGAGATCTCCTTCAGCAATGGTCGTGGCGGAAACGACGTGCGCTATCTGGCGTTCTCATTCCGGCGCGTGCGTGCGGCCAACGCGGCCGGCGATTATATCCTCGGCGTGGTCGCGGACGTCACGGATCGGGTGCTGCTGGCGCGTGAGCTCGAGAGCGTCAAGGCCGAGAGCGATTCGCAGGCCACGCTGCAGCTGCAGCTGCTGCGCGTCGACAGCGAGCCGCTGCGCAGCTTCCTCGCCACGGCAGACGTCGCCCTGCGCAAGAGCAATGCGGTCCTCACCGCCTCGGGCATCGAGCAGGAGGACCTGAAGAAGAAGCTCAACGGCGTATTCCGCGAGCTGCATGCCGTGAAGGGTGAGGCCGCCGCGCTATCGCTGAGCAGCTTCGTGCAGCGGATCCATGCCATCGAGGATGCACTGGCCGCGCTGCGTCAGCGCCCCACGCTCTCCGGCAATGACTTCCTGCCCATCGTGGTGCGGCTGGATGAGCTGCTCAGTCACCTCGGTCAGATCCGCGCCATGCAGGAGCGCGTCTCGACCCTGCGCTCCATGCGCGCCGCCGAAAGCGCGGAAGGTGGCGAGGACTCCCACCGCGACACCATGGTTCTCGCCGCGCGTCCGCGCCTCTCGCCCGAGCCCGAGCCCGAGCCCGAGCCCGAGCCGCCCACCATCCCCGTGCCCGTGCCCGTGCCGGCACGCGGCCATCCGCTGATCGACCTGCTGCGCACGCTCACTCAGGAGGTCGCCCGCGCGCAGCGTCGACGCGCGCTTTTGCGCACGCAGGGTATCGAGGAGCTGCCACCGCGTCTTGCGGGCGTGGTCAAGGACATCTGTATTCAGATGATCCGCAATTCCGTCGCCCACGGCATCGAGGCCCCCGAGGAGCGCGCACGCCTCGGCAAGCCCGAGGAAGGCACGGTGCAGATCACCTTCGATGCGCACGGTCCCGAGGATTTCGCGCTGACCGTTGAGGATGACGGCCGCGGGCTCAGCTACGAGCAGATCATCGACAAGGCGCTGCGGCTCGATCTGATCACCCCGCAGCAGGCCGTGAGCCTGGAGCGTGCCGCGGTTTATCGGCTGATCTTCCAGCCCGGCTTCTCCACCACCGACGAGGTATCCGAGCACGCGGGGCGCGGCGTCGGTCTGGACGCCGTCAGCACGCTGGTGCGCGAGCACGGCGGTCGCATCGGAGTGTCCACGGCCTCGGGACGCTTCACCCGCTTTCGTATCCTGCTGCCCCGCAGTGGTGCGCTCAGCGCCTCATCGGCGGCGTGAGGCTCGCGCGTGGGCGAGAACGTGCAACATCGACTGCTGGTCGTCGATGACTCCAATGTCATTCGTCGTCGCATTGAGCGCGTGCAGAATCTGCCGGCCATCGAGTTCGTGGGCGCAGCCAGAAATGGCCGCGAGGCGCTGGAAATGTACGAGCGGCTGCATCCGACCATCGTCACGATGGATCTGACGATGCCGGAGATGGATGGCGGGGAATGCGTCGCCCGCCTGGTCGAGCGCGACCCGGATATCCTGATCCTGGTCATCTCGGCGCTCGCCGACAAACTGACCGCCATCGACGCGATCGAGAAAGGCGCCAGTGGCTTTCTGTGCAAGCCCTTCACCGATCGCCAGCTCAATAATGCGCTGCTCAAGCTGATCGAATGAGCGGACGCAGCGACGTAGTGGCGTGAAGACGGAATCAGAAGTCGGTGTGTTCATCGAGGGCGTGCTGAATTACTTCGGCACGACCGTGCAGCAGGATGCCGAGTGCGGCACGCCTTACCTCGCTCTGGGCCGCAACCCCGAGATCTCCGACTACACCGGCATGATCCGCATCAGCGGCAGGCGTGACGGCGTGGTGTGCTTTACCGCCCCCAGGACCATGCTGTGCGTCATGCTCATGCGAATGCAGGAGACCGACATGAGCCATGACAATCTCTGCGATCTGGTCGGCGAGATCGCCAATACACTCTCCGGTAACG
>DATBPG010000183.1:0-16628 GCA_036561485.1 Steroidobacteraceae bacterium
TCACTTCGTAGCCCTCGGTTGCGGCATGTGGCTCAGGCGCGGCCTGCCCCTGACACTGTGGAATCTGGACGCGGCGGCCTGAGCGCGCTGCTCCCCTCGTCGCGGACCCTCGTCTTCGAGGGCCCCGTACAATGCCTCGTCCAGCCGCGCGCGGGTGATTGGCGGCTGCGCGGGCAGTTGCGCAGCGAGGATGCCGGCCGAGCTGCCGCACCCGCCGAGCTGCTGCTCTCGGGCGTGCGGCCCGTCGCGTCGGCGCAGGCCCTGCCGCCCCGGCTGCACGAGCTGCGCGTGCAGGCGCTCGTGTCTCCGCGAGTTGGGCTGCAGCTGCAAGCCCACGAGGGCAGCTACAGCCTCGAGCTCGAAGCAGTGCGTCTGCATCACGACCCCTCGCGCAATTTTTACCAGGCACTGCCCCGCATCGCGCTGCCTCGCCGGACGCGCATCGCCTGGACGGCACTGCTGACGTTGTTGCGCGTGCCGCTCGTTTCCCGGCTGCTGAAGTGAGACCCGCATGAGCCAGCGCATTCCTGTCACGGTACTGACCGGTTTTCTGGGCGCGGGCAAGACCACCCTGGTGAATCGCATCCTGTCCGAGCAGCACGGGCGGCGCATCGCGGTCATCGAAAACGAGTTCGGCGAGGTGGGCGTCGATCAGGCGCTGGTCATCGGGGCGGAAGAGGAGATCTTCGAAACCAGCAACGGCTGCCTGTGCTGCACGGTGCGCGGGGATCTCATACGGATCCTGGCGCAGCTTCACAAGCGACGCGAGCGCTTCGATGCGGTGCTGATCGAAACGACGGGGCTCGCCGATCCGGGACCGGTCGCACAGACGTTCTTCGTCGAAGAGGAGCTGCGGGAGCACTATGTGCTCGACGCCATCGTCACGCTCGTGGACGCGCTGCATCTGCCGCAGCAGCTCGGCGACACGCCGGTGGTGCTGGAGCAGATCGGCTTCGCCGATGTGATCGTGCTGAACAAGACCGATCTCGTCAGCAGCGCCTCCGCCGCTCGACTGACGCAGCAGCTGCGCGCGATCAACGGCACCGCGCGCATCGTGCCGGCCGAGGCTGCGCAGCTGCCGCTCGAGCAGGTACTCGATCTGGGTGCCTTCGACCTGGAGCGCGCGCTCGCGCGCGACAGCGCTTTTCTCGAGCCGCCGCGTCCGTTCGAGTGGGCGGGGATCTATGACATCGACAGCGCAGCGGCGGTGCTGAGCGTCGGCGGTGATGAGGGCGGCCACGATCACGACCACGACCATGACCACGACCATGACCACGACCATGGCCACGACCATGGCCATGGGCACCCCCACGAGCGTCACCGTGAGCACGCGCACGGTGACGGCACAGCGCTGGCGCAGGTAGATGTCGCGCTGTTGCCGCTGCCCGAGGCGGCGGATGTGGCAACGCCGCAGGCTCAGGCTGCGACACTCGAGTCCCTGCTCGATGTCGCCGCTGCGCTATTCGACACCGCGGCGCTGACGCTCGAGGGGCACGTCCCGCTGCAGCCGCAGCGACGTGTGCGCCTGCCCACGGCACAGCCGGGCAGGCTGCCGCTGGCGCTGTCGCCGGGCCTCTGGGCGCTGTTCTGCGAGCATGCGCCGGCGGAGTTTGGCTTGTCGCTGCGCGGCGCACGCCTGCTGTCTCAGCGCAGCTTCGGCTCGCATCACCACGATCTGGCCATCGGCTCCATCGGTCTGACTGAGTCCAGGCCGCTGGATGCGCAGCGGTTGAATGACTGGCTCTCAAACCTGCTGCAGACCCGCGGGCAGGACATCCTGCGCATGAAGGGGGTGCTGCAGTTCAAGGCAGAGCCGCGCCGCTACGTTTTTCATGGCGTGCACATGACCTTCGACGGGCGGCTCGAGCGCGCCTGGGGCGCTGCGGAGGTGCGCCTGAGCCGCCTCGTCTTCATCGGGCGGCATCTGGATCGCGCCGAGCTTGAACGTGGCCTGGCGGGCTGCGTCGCGTGAGCGCTGCCACAGCTGCAAGCGCACCGGGCCGGCTGACGACGCTCGGCCGCCTGGAGCTGGCGGAGTACCCGGTCGATGCTGCCTGGGCGCCCGACGGGCGCAGCCTCCTGGTGGGACTGGCCGATGGCTCCGTGACACTCGTGCAGCCGCCGTCCGTCAAGTCACCGCAGGCGCTGCAGGCTCCGCAGGCGCTGCGGGGCCATACGCAGAGCCTGCTCGCCGTGGCGTGGCAGAAGGCGGGACGGCTGTGGGCTTCCTCCGGCCAGGATGGCCGCGTGCTGCTGTGGGATGCACGCGTGCAGCAGCCGCAGGTGGTGCACGAGGAGCGTCAGTGGAGCGAGCGGCTGGCATTCGCCGAGCGGGGCAATGCGCTCGCGGTCGCCACCGGACGCACGCTGCGGGTGTTCGATGAGGCGGGAACGCTGCGCTACCAGCACGTCGGCGGCGCGGGCGCCATCAGCGCGCTGGCGTGGCATCCACGCGCGGGCGAGCTCGCCAGCGCCGGTAATGGCGGGGTGCTGCTGCACCCTATCGATCTGAAGGGCTCGACGCGTGCTCTTGAGGCTGCCGCGCCGGCTCCGCGCGTGCTGGCGCTGCGCGCGGCCTGTGTATGCATCGCCTTTCATCCCGAGGGACGGCTGCTCGCCGCCGGACTGCAGGAAGGCAGCGTGCAGCTGTGGAATCTCGCCACCGGCAGCGAGTCGCGGCTCGATGCTTTGGGCGCGCGCGTGCTGGCGATCGAGTGGAGCGCCAACGGACGCTATCTTGCCGGGGCCGCCGGCAACGAGCTGGTGCTGTGGGATTTCAGCGGCCGCAGCGGCGGGCGCGCTGCTGCGGCGGCGCTGCGCCTGCCGGCACATTCCGAGCGCATCACAGCGTTCGGCTTTCGCCCGGGGGGCAATTGGTTCGCGAGCGCAGGTCGGGACCGCAGGCTCCTGTGGTGGCGCGCCGGTGCGGGAGATGCGCCGCAGGATGCGCACCTGCTCGCCGACGAATGCAGTCTGCTGCGCTTCTCGCGCGATGGCGCGCTGCTGGCTGTCGGGGACGCCAGTGGCGGCCTGTCGTTATTCGAGTGTCGCCCCTGAGCGGCCTGCCAAAGGCCCGTGCCTGCAGTCAGCCCTGTGCCTGCTGGATGTCCGAGTCGTCCGCCGCCTCTGCCGCGGCGCCGCCCAACGGCGGCAGACTGATGCGATAGCGCGTGAACTGTCCGCGCTTGGTGGAGAATTGCAGCCGCCCACCGAGGCGCTGCACATGATCGCGCACGATGCTCATGCCCTGGCCGCGACGCGAATCGACCGCGGCGGTGGTCAGTCCCGGCTGGAAGATCAGGCTCGCAAGGCGCGTCGGATCGAGCGCGCGCGCGGCCTCGGCAGGCACGAGGCCGGCTCTGACGGCGGCGTCCGCAATGCCCTCTGCGTCCAGACCGCCCCCATCGTCCTGAACGTTGAGCTCGAAACCATGCGCACCGCAGTGGATGAATTCGATGACCAGGGTGCCGATCGCGGGCTTGGTGCGCGTGGCGCGCGTGGCCACCGGCTCGATGCCGTGCTCGATGGCATTGCGCACCAGCTGTGTCAGCAGGTCGAACAGGGTGCCGGTCCACTCCTCCGGGATGTCTTCCAGACCCATGGTCACCAGTCCCACGCGCTTGCCGAGGTCCGCAGCACAGCGGTCGGCAAGCTGCTCGAGCGCGGTGGCGAGCTTGAGCTGGCTGCGGCGCTGGCTCGATTCCAGCTCCAGCGCCGCCGGCTCGTGCATCTCCAGCGGCACGTGCACAGCGGCGCAGTCGGCAGCGACGGTCAGGTGACTGCAGAGCTCCTCGAGCACCACCATCGCCGGCAGCAGATCGTTACCGGTTGCGGCCAGCCGCGACTCCACCTCGCGCAGCGCTGCCAGGGCATTGGCGAGCCGCGTGCTGACGGTGGGCAGGTGCAGCCCGAGCAAGGCCTCCCCGAGCGCAGTGAGCTCATCGAGCAGGCGCTCGATCTTGCCGCGAAAACCGGCCTGATCGCGCGTGGGGGTGCGCAGCGAAGTGCGGATGCGCTCGACCGTTTCGAGCGCATGGGTCATGAAGCCTGCGAGCATCTGCGGCTCGGCGAGCAGCAGCGAGCGGTACAGGTCGCGCTGATCGCGCAGCGCTTCGAGCTCGAGCTGCACGGCCGGAGGCAGCAGGCGCGTCATCATGTCGGTCATGACAGGCCCACCGCGACGTCCAGCGGGGCCACCGCCGGCGGCAGATTGGCCGCGGCCTCCATCAGCGCGCGCTGTGCCGTGGCGGCATCGGCAAAGCGCTCGGAGAGCTCCTGTGACATCAGCCGCTCGAGCAGCGGCTCGAGCGCGTGGCATTCGATCGGCAGCGGCGGCCGTACGCCGCGCACGTGCTGCTGGATGACCTCCACGGCGCTGCTGCCCGAGTAGGGTTTGGCACCGCTGAGCATCTCGAACAGCATGACGCCCAGGCTGTACAGATCGCTGCGCGCATCCGGGGGCAGGCCCTGTGCCTGCTCGGGGCTCATGTAATAGGGAGAGCCGCGCAGCACCCCGGCGGCGGTGGTGCGCACATCGTTCTCCACGCCGCGCGCCAGGCCGAAGTCGATGAGTACGACCGAGCCGTCCTGCCGCAGCATGACATTGGGGGGCTTGAGGTCGCGATGAACCAGGCCGGCGCCGTGGATGACGCTGAGCGCCGCGCAGATGCGCTGCGCATACTCCAGACTCTCGGCGATGGTGATCGGTTGCAGCAGTCGCGCCTTCAGATCCCCGCAGGGGAAGTATTCCATGGCGATGAATTCGCGGCCGGCGTGATACCCATAGTCATAGATCTCCACCACCGCGGGGTGATGGATGGCCGAGATCGCTGCGTATTCACGCGCGAACTCGCGCGAGTCCTCGCTGCTGGGGGTCGCGGTGGGCTTGGTGACCTTGAGCGCCACATAACGTCCGAGCACGGCGCTGTGGGCCAGATACACCGCTGCGCGCGCCGACTCTCCCAGGCGGCGAACGATCGAGTACTGCGGCAGCGCCAGCTGCAGCGCATCCAGTCCACGGCGCGGCGTGCGTGCCAGTGCCAGCGCGCGCTGGCGCTGGCGCAGGGCCTGACGCAGGGCCGTGGCGAGCCGCTGCGCGTTCAGCAGGCGACGCGGCAGGTAATCGGCCGCGCCCATGCGCATGGCCTGCACGGCGTTGAGCTCATTGCCTCCGGAGGCAATGACCACGACTGGGGGCACCTCCTCGAGGTCCAGCAGGCGACGCAGCGGCGCGAGCCCCGCCGTGGGAAACTCCGGGGGGTCTCCGCAGGTGAGCCCCAGCACGATCAGATCCAGATTGCGCGCGCTGGATTGGCGCGCGTGACCTTTCTCGAGCTCCCCGGGGTCGGTCTCCAGGGCCGAGCCGTCGGGCCAGAGGATCTCGACATGGTGGCGCAGCCACATGCGCAGCTCACGATCGGCATCGACGATCAGAACCCGCGGGTTCATGAGCGGACGTGTGTTCAAGGCAGGAGGTGCCGGCTGGCATAGGCGCAGGCAAACCAGCCCGCCACCGCGGCTACGCTGGCAGTCAGGGCGAGCAGCAGCGCCCAGCGCCAGCGACGGGCGGGCTGGGCGCGCCGTGAGGTCCGCCTGCCGGCCGGATCGACCGCCACGTCCGAGCCGCCCAGCTCGGCAAGGGCTCGGTCACGGTGGTGCAGAGCGGCAAATAGCAGCGACTTTAAGCGCTGCGCCGAGGCGGGCTTGGGCACGAAACGGAACAGGGTGCCGTCGCCGATCTGAGAGGCGAACTGCGACTGCAGCTCGGCGGTGCCCACGAGTAGCAGCTGCAGCTGGGGAAACTGACGGTGCAGCGCGAGAAGGAAGACATCGACGGGTTTCGGCGCAATAGCCGCATCGATCAAGGCTATTTCGGCACCGTTCGCGACCAATTGATCCACAAATCGATCCGCCGACGGGCAGGTGAACACGGCGATGCGTTCGATGACCGCCTCGGTCAGTGACTGCAGGAGCGGGTGATCCTCGGAGAGCGCGACCACCGCCGGGCTCTTGGGCAGTTCCAGTGACGGGGCAGGAGCCTCCGAGCCCAGCACCAGCAGCATGGCGGTGGACTCGAGGGCCACCGGAGGCAGGGGCGTGCGGCTGTCGGGCAGAATGCGCTCGGCGGCGAAGGAGGAGGACACAGGCGCTCGCGGGTCCATGCGCATGAGGCTCGCAAGATGACGTAAGGCTGCGGTCAGCTGCCTGACTGTAAGCGCTCCCTGCGCCCGCACAATGGCTTGGCGGCAGGGGGGAAATGGAACTGTGATGCTCATCGGCGCGCTCGGCCGATAATGTGACGCGTCTCACCTGAAGCGGAGCAACTCATGCTGCAACTGCGGCCTGCCGAGGCGGCCGATGTCCCGGTTCTGCATCAGCTCATCGGCGAGCTGGCCGAGTACGAGCGGCTTTCACATCGAGTCGTCGGTACGCCTGCGGATCTGCGCCGTCACCTCTTCGGAGAGCCGCGCTATGCGGCTGCCATGCTGGCGCTCTGGAACCAGGAGGTCGCCGGCTATGCGCTGTACTTCCATAACTATTCGACCTTTCAGTGCCGACCCGGACTGTATCTGGAAGACCTGTTCGTGCGTCCGAGCCTTCGCGGGCGGGGCATCGGCGGCGAGCTGCTGTGCGCGCTGGAGCGGCGCGCCCGCGAGCTCGGCTGCGGGCGCC
Source organism: Steroidobacteraceae bacterium (assembly GCA_036561485.1). Classification (GTDB taxonomy): domain Bacteria; phylum Pseudomonadota; class Gammaproteobacteria; order Steroidobacterales; family Steroidobacteraceae; genus FEN-1191. Next base: position 6,673 of record DATBPG010000183.1, read on the forward strand.
TGGAGTGGTCCGTGCTCGACTGGAACCAGAGCGCCATCGACTTCTATCGCCGGTTCGGCGCTGCACCCAACGAAGGCTGGACACTGTTTCGCAAGGAGCTCAGCTGAGCGGTGCCGGGACCGCTGGCCAGCACACGCACAAGCGACACGACACAGGAGACAACGATGCCCCGAGTCACTTATATTGAGCCGGATGGCCGCGCGGTCACGCTGGAGGTTGCCAACGGCGCCAGCGTCATGAGTGCCGCCATGAGTGCCGGTCTCGAGGGCATCGAGGCGCAGTGCGGCGGCAACATGATCTGCGCCACCTGCCACTGCTACGTGCAGGATCCGTGGCCGCAACAGCTGCCGCCACCCAGCGCCGATGAGCAGCTGATGCTGCAGAATGTCGCCGCCGAGCGGCGTGACAACAGTCGCCTGTCCTGCCAGCTGATCATGCGACCGGAGCTCGATGGCCTGAGCGTGCAGTTTCCGGAACGCCAGAGCTGAGCCGGACTGCGATGTGCTGAGCCGACGGCGGGCGGGCCCGCGCCCGTCACAACTTCGAAAGTGGGTGAGATGAGTTCAGAGGCACCGATCGTGATCGTGGGCGCCGGCCAGGCCGGTGTGCAGACCGCCGAGTCGCTGCGGCAGGAAGGCTATGGTGGAGAGCTGCTGCTCATCGGTGAGGAGCAGCATCCACCCTACCAGCGTCCACCGCTCTCGAAAAAGTGGCTCTTCGAGGCGGGCAATCCGAGCTCGCTCGCCATCCGCGGTGCCGAGGCGCTGGCGCGCCGGCGCATCGATCTGAAGCTGGATGCGCGCGTTACAGCCGTAAACCGCGATAGCGCGAACGTGGAGTTCGCCGACGGTGAGCGCCTGCGCTACAGCAAGCTGGTGTTTGCGACCGGTTCGGTGCCGCGCGCATTGCCGGTCTCGGGCGCAGGGCTGCGCGGTGTGCTCTGCCTGCGCGGCATCGCCGACTCGGCGGCGATTTCAGCGGCCATCCGTCGCTGCGGCAGCGAGGGCCGGCGCGTCGTGGTCGTCGGCGGTGGCTTCATCGGCCTGGAGGTTGCGGCCGGTGCACGCAAACTGGGCGCCGAGGTCACCGTGCTCGAGGGGCTGCCGCGACTGATGTCACGCGTGACCGCGCCGATTGTCTCGGAGGCGTTCGAGCGTCTGCACCGGGCTCACGGCGTGGAGTTCGTGTTCAACGCACAGGTCACGGAGCTGCTCGGTGAGGCCGATCACGTCAGCGCGCTGCGCACGGCCGACGGACGCGAGTATCCGGCTGGCTGCGTGGTCGTCGGCATCGGCGTCACCGCCGATGATCGCCTGGCGCTCGCCGCGGGTCTGGCCTGCGACCGCGGCATCATCGTCGATGAATGCTCGCGCACCTCCGATCCCGTCATTGCCGCGGCCGGTGATTGCACCGCCCGTCGCCTGCCCGATGGACGGCTACTGCGGCTCGAGTCGGTGCAGAACGCCGTGGAGCAGGGCAAATCGGCGGCGGCTGCGCTCATGGGACGTGCACGTCCCTTCCACGCCACGCCCTGGTTCTGGTCAGACCAATACGATGTGAAGCTGCAGATGGCAGGGCTCAGTCACGGCTACGACCAGGTCATCGCACGCGGGGATGTGCAGAAGCCGGCGTTCTCTGCCTTCTATCTGCGCGACGGTCAGCTGATCGCGGTGGATTCGCTCAACCGCATCTCCGACCACATGCTTGCCAAGCGGTTGCTCGACAGCGGGCTCTCACCGACGGCCGAGCAGATCGCCGATGCCGGCTTCGACCTGCACAGCCTGGTGAAGCAGTCCGCCTAGCCTTAGGGCGCGGCGCTGCTGCCGCCCGAGTGCAGCATGAATTCCTGGCCGCGATAGTCGAGGGCCACGCCATTGCGCATGATCGCAAGCACGCGCGGGCCCTCGGGCAGCACATCGCCTTCGCGCACCCGGTGCATGTTGATGAGCGCGAAGCGCTCATCTGCGAGCGCGGAGTAGTCGAGCAGGTTGAGCTGCAGCGCCGGCACCTCGCCCCCCAGTGAGGCAAGACTCGGTAATCCGGAGTAATCGACGGGTCGGGAAGGGCTCGCTGCTGCGGACACGGCCGGTTCATCGTCGGCAGGATTCGCCGACACCGACGCCGGCGCATTGCTGCTCGCCCCTGCCGCGCCTGCCGCCACCCCAGGGGCAGCGGCGAGCGGCGCGACGACCGTGACGTTCGGTCCCGGGTTGGCGGCGGCCGCGACCGCAGGGACAGGTGCACCGGGGACGCCCGGCGCACTCGACGCACTCGATGACACGCCCGGTGCCGAGGGATGCGTGATCGCTGCGGGCAGGGAAGCGGCCGAGGTCGCGGCGGGTGCCGCCGCGCTCGCGGCAATCGCGGGCTGCGTGGCTGCCGGCCGGCGCAGCAGCGCGTAGAGCAGTACTGCGGCGTTGAGGGCGAGCAGTACGCCGACCCACAGCGCCCAGGCCGGATAGCGCCGCCGCGGCTGTGTGATGCGCAGCTCCAGCAAAGTCGGTCCGCTCTGACGTTGGCGCTCCGCTTCGGACTTCTTCAGTGCATCGAGGATGAAGGACATCAGCCACCCTGCGTCAGTGCGGTCGTGGTATCGCCGCGCGGTTGATTGCGTGCCTGCAGCAGCGGCGAATCGGGGGCCGCCAGCGCTGCATCCAGCGCCACCTGCGTCTCGACGCCCGCGACGCCATCGACCGCCAGGTGGCTGGCGCGCTGGAACTGCTCGACCAGTTGCATGAGAGTGGCATCGTAGCGATCACTGCTCTGCGCCGCGGCCGGAAGGCCACGCCAGCGCTCGAGCTGGCTGCGCAGGCGCCGCACCGGTGGCCCATGCATGCCGAGCGCCAGCCCCGCTGCATCGCGGACCGCCGGATGCCAGAGCAGCAGGAAATCGCCGAACCAATAACGGGTCAGGTCCGCGATGGATACGCGCGCGCGCTGGCTGCCGAACTGCAGCTCGACGTCGTCGCCGCTCAGGCTGCGCAGGACTACCTGGTAGGGGGTACCGTGCTCGTCGGTGAGCATGAGGATGGCAGGACGATTCAGCAGTGTCAGCTGCGCGAGCGAGCCGCGCCGCGCGAGACACTGCAGGCCCTGCGCCACGGCCTGGCTGCAGCCGTCCGTGTTGCCGCGGATGTAGCGCGCCTTCCACAGTCCCATGAGAGACGTAAACGCCGTATCCGTGTCGGTGCTGCCACGGTGGGCCGCCAGCAGCGCGGCAAGGCGCGCCGGCGGCTCATCCGTGCGCGCCGCGGATGCGGTCGCGGCAACCGTGTCGGAGCGGCTCGTCAGATGCGGTGCAGGCGCGCCCGCAGCGGTGGCTGCGGTGGGGCTGACCGCGGGCGGGGCGGCGCGGGCGGCGGCGGGCGCGCTCGTGGGCGTGGCCGTGGTGGCAAGCACACGCGAGGCGGGCGGGTGGTGCGGAACGTAGCGCCAGAGCGCGAAGGCGCTGGCCGCCAGCAGCACGGCTGCGGCAGTCGCCGCGGCCGGCGCAATCCAGGCCGGCGCGAGCGTGCGACCGAAGACTTCCCCACCGGCCCGGCGCACGAGACCTGCGGGCACCTCGTGCAGATCCTGCGTATAGGCGCCGAGCAGCGCGCGATCGCAGACGATGTTGATGACGCGAGGAATACCACCGCTCACCCGGTAGACCTCACGCAGCGCGCCTCGCGAGAAGATATCGGCGGTCGCTCCGGCCACGCGCAGGCGGTGACGCACGTACGCGGCGGTCTCCTCGCGCGAGAGCGGATCGAGGTGGTAGCGGCCAGTGATGCGCTGGGCGAGCTGGCGCAGATCCTGGCGCGCGAGCAGCGTGCGCAGCTCCGGCTGGCCGATCAGGATGATCTGCAGCAGTTTCTGTGTTTCGGTCTCCAGATTGGTCAGCAGGCGGATGTGCTCGAGCACGTCGGGCGAGAGGTCCTGCGCCTCATCGACGATGAGCACCACGCGCCGCCCCTGCCCGTGCATGCGCAGCAGGTGGCGGTTGAGCACATCCACCACCTCCTTGGTGTTGTCCTCATCGGCGTCCGCCACCCCGAGCCCCAGCTCTTCGCACAGTGAGCGCAGAAATTCCCCGGGCGCGAGCTTGGGATTGAGGATGAGTGCGATTTCGGCGTTTTTCGGCGCACGTGCCAGCAGCGAGCGGATGGTCGTGGTCTTGCCGGTGCCGACCTCGCCGGTGAGCTGGATGAAACCACCGGCCTCATTGATGCCATAGACCAGATGCGCGAGCGCATCCGCATGGCGCGCGCTCAGGTAGAGATAACGCGGATCGGGTGTGATCGCGAAGGGCTTCTCGGTGAGTCCAAAGAACGTCAGGTACATGCTGTCTTCGGGTACATGCCGCGCGCACGGTGCGTGACCGCGGTGCTGCTAGCCAATAGTCTGTCCTTCGAGCGCTCGTGCCTCCGATCGTTCAGCGCTGGTGCGCTTGCCCGGCGCCGGGCCCGCCGGCAAAGCCGAGCTCCTGCGCATCGAAATCATCGACGCTGATCAGCTCGAGCACCCGCCGATCATAATCGGCGAGAAAGTCCGCCTCGTCCTCGCTGAGCAGGCCAAGCGTGCGGGCCTGCTCGATCTGCGCCTGCGGCTCCAGAGCACTGATGCGTCCGGTGCGTACGCCTTCCACGCGCAAGCGCTTCTCCAGTGGCTCGGCCCGATCCGCCAGCTGCAGCGCCTGCTGCAATGCGTTGAGCGAATAGGTCGGCGCGGCCTCGGGGGCCGGCGCAGCGCCATGATAAATGAAGCGGCTGAGCGAATCGCGTGTCGCCGTTGGCGACATGACGAGCTCGGCCACCCGGCGTCCGAGGCGGTCCGAGGGGGCGAAGTAGGTCAGGCCGCGCGGGAACACCAGCAGCCGTGCCAGCGCCGCGGTAGGGCGGTTGGGGAGGTTGCGCAGCACGCTGTGCAGCTGCTCCTGCGCCTGGTAGAGCAGTTCGCGGCAGCACCACTCGAGCAGCGGCAGCTCCTCGGCCGGCGCGCCGCGGTTGGCATGGTGCTTGAGCACCATGGAGGCCAGGTAGAGCATCGAGAGTACATCGCCCAGGCGTGCCGAGATCGTCTCCTTTTTCTTGAGATAGCCTCCCAGCGTCAGCATGGCGATGTCGGTGACCAGCGCGAAGGAGGCGCTGAAGCGCACGATGTGCTGGTAGTAGCGACGCGTCGGCCCCGAGTGCGGCACGGACTCGAAGCGCGCGAAGGTGATGGCCATGAGCAGCGAGCGCACGGCGTTGGAAAAGGCGAATCCCATGTGCCCGAACAGTGCGTCGTCGAACTCGCGCACACCGCGGCGCCGGTCCTCGTCGCGCGCGGCGTTCATCTCCCGGCGCACATAGGGATGGCAGCGGATCGCCCCCTGGCCGAAGATGATGAGGTTGCGCGTCAGAATGTTCGCGCCCTCGACCGTGATGGCGATCGGAATGGATTGATAGCCGCGCGCCAGGTAATTGCGCGGACCGAGCATGATCGCCTTGCCGCCCTGCACGTCCATGGCGTCGTTGGCGACGCGGCGGCCCATCTCGGTGACGTGATACTTCAGAATGGCCGCGGGCACGGCCGGCTTCTCGCCCTGATCGATTGCCGCGGTGGTCACGCTGCGCGCAGCTTCCATGATGTACGAGAGTCCAACCATGCGGGCGATGGACTGCTGCACACCCTCGAAGCGACCGATGGGGGCGTTGAACTGGCGGCGGATGCGTGCATAGGCGCCGGTCGCATACACGCCGGCCAGTGCTCCACCGGTGGCATTGGCCGGCAGCGAGATGCAGCGCCCCACGGACAGCTGCTCGACCAGCATGCGCCAGCCCGCCCCTGCCATCGTCAGGCCACCGATGATGCAGTCGAGCGGCACGAATACATCGTGGCCGCGCACCGGCCCATTCTGGAACGGAATGTTGATCGGGAAATGGCGCCGTCCGATCTGGATGCCCGGCGTATCGCGCGGAATGAGTGCACAGGTGATGCCGATGTCGCTGCGCTCGCCGACCAGGTGTTCGGGGTCGAACATGCGAAAGGCCAGACCGATGACGGTGGCCACCGGGGCGAGGGTGATGTAGCGCTTGGAGAAGTTGAGCTTCAGTCCGACGATCTCGCGCCCCTGCCACAGTCCGCGGCACACGATGCCGGTATCGGGGATGGCCGCGGCATCCGAGCCTACGCGCGGACCGGTGAGCGCGAAGCAGGGGATCTCCTCCCCGCGCGCCAGGCGCGGCAGATAGTGGTCCTTCTGCGCCTGCGTGCCGTAGTGATTCAGCAGCTCCGCGGGGCCGAGCGAGTTGGGCACGGCCACCGTGGAGGCGCAGGTGACGCTGCGGCTGGCGAGCTTGGTGAGCACACAGGAGTGGGCGAAGGTCGAGAACGCAAGTCCGCCATATTGTTTGGGGATGATCATGGCGAAGAAGCCCTGTGACTTGAGGTAATCCCACACCTCGGGGGGCAGATCGCCGCGACGGTGCGTAATGTCGAAGTCATCGAGCATGCCGCAGAGGGTCTCGCAGGGTCCGTCGAGGAACGCCTGCTCCTCGGCGCTGAGGCTCGGGGGCGCTGCCGCCGCCAGCCGCCGCCAGTTCGGGCGGCCGGTGAACAGCTCCCCGTCCCACCATACGGTGCCCGCCTCCAGCGCCTCGCGCTCGGTATCGGACATCGAGGGCAGCAGTCGGCGATAGGTGCGCATGAAGCGGCCACTGATCAGCGCGGCGCGCAGTGGACGCACGGTCAGGCCCCAAAGGCCCAGCAGCAGCAGCCACAGAATGGTTTTCCAGACCGGCGCAGGACTGCCCGCGAGGCTGTAGATGATCAGCAGCGCCGTGAAGGTCAGCGCATGGACCATGAGCGAGGCGCGGCGGTTGGCCAGGTACAGCACCGCGACGATGAAGGCGACGGTGACCAGTGCGCCGACCATTTCCCGAGAGCTCCCGTGACGAGCCTGCCTTGAGGCAGCGGGACTATAGCTGCGCCGGGGCGCGAGCGCGACGCAGCCGCTCGCACCCCGACTGTTTCAGCCCAGCAGGGACTTCACCCCATCGCGCTCCTCGCGCAGCTCCGCCTCGGACAGATCCATGCGCTTGCGGCTGAACTCATCGACCGACAGCCCCTGCACGATCTGATACTGGCCCTGCCGGCAGGTCACCGGATAGGAGTAGACGATGCCTTCCTGGACGCCATAGCTGCCATCGGAGGGCACGGCCATGCTGGTCCAGTCGCCCTGTGCGCTGCCCAGCATCCAGGTGCGCACGTGGTCGATGGCGGCCGAGGCGGCGGAGGCGGCCGAGGAGGCACCGCGTGCCTTGATGATGGCCGCTCCGCGCTGCTGCACGGTCGGGATGAAGGTTTTCTCGAGCCAGGCCTGATCCACCAGCTCGCGGGCGGCGCGGCCGTTGACCTCGGCGTGGCTGATGTCCGGGTACTGCGTCGAGGAATGATTGCCCCAGATGGTGAGCTTGCGGACCGCGCTGACGTGCGTGCCGGTCTTCTCCGCGAGCTGCGAGAGCGCCCGGTTGTGATCCAGGCGCGTCATCGCCGTGAAGCGGCGCGGATCCAGCCGCGGCGCATTGCGGCTGGCGATCAGTGCATTGGTGTTGGCGGGGTTGCCCACCACCAACACGTGCACGTCCGCACTCGCGGCTTCGTTCAGGGCCCGCCCCTGCGCGGAGAAAATCTGCGCGTTGGCCATCAGCAGATCCTTGCGCTCCATGCCCGGCCCGCGGGGGCGTGCCCCCACCAGCAGTGCGACGTGGCAGTCGCGAAAGGCGATCTGGGCATCGTCGGTGGCCACGACCTTGTGCAGCGTCGGGAAGGCGCAGTCATTGAGCTCCATGACGACCCCGCCGAGCGCGGGCAGCGCGGGGGTGATCTCCAGCAGGTGCAGGTTGACGGACTGATCCGCACCCAGCATGTCCCCTGCTGCAACGCGGAAGGCGAGGGCATAGCCGATCTGGCCGGCCGCGCCGGTGATGGCGACGTTCAGGGGCTGCTTCATGGGGGCTCCGGGCCAAAAAAAGAGCGCTGATTTTAAGGGCCTGCCGCCCGGCGGCAACTGCGGGACGGCTCTTTGTGTTCTTCAGTCGACCGAACGCCGCCGCAAAGTGGCGCTTGACACAGATGTAGTGATGTAGTTAACTACAACACAAGCGAAGTAACACACTGGCAGTCCGCCCCCGCCTTGAAGGAGTCGATCATGAACGCCCGCACCCTCACTACCCCGTCCGCCCCCACGGAGCTGCGGCCGACGCCCGCGAGCAACGTCAAGCTGGTGACCTGCGCCGCCCTGTCGCTGATCATCACCCTGCTGACCGCCTCGATCATCGGCCAGGCGATCGGCGTTGCGGGTCTGGCGCAGCCGGTATCGGCGAGTGCTCCGGCCATGATGGTGAGCGCACGCTGAAGCGGCACTGATCGCCGGCGCCCCGCGCGCCGGCGAAGCTAGCGCGTGCGGGTCTGCTACAGTCGCGCGCCGACGCACCGCAGAGACGACCAGCAGACGAGCCGTATCGGGTGGAAACGCCAGCGCAATGGGATGACAGCCAGCCGATCTATCGGCAGCTGCGCGACCGCGTCGTCGCGATGATTCTCGAAGGGCTGCTGAAGGAGGGCGATCCCCTGCCCTCCGTCCGCAACGTCGCCGCCGAATTTCGCATCAATCCAATCACCGTATTGAAAAGCTACCAGCAGCTCGTGGACGAGCAGCTGGTGGAGAAGCGCCGCGGTCGCGGCATGTTCGTCAACGCCGGCGCTGCGCAGGCGCTGCGTATCGATGAACGACGACGATTTCTGGAGATCGAATGGCCGCGCATTCAGGCCACGATCGCGCGACTGGGGCTGTCGCGGGAGGAGCTGCTCGGGCACACCGGGGCGGCCTCGGCGGCAAGGCGGGAGCAGGACGATGGCGAATCTCATTGAGACCGATCACCTCAGCAAGCGCTACGGCAAGCGGCGAGCGCTCGATGATGTGACTTTACGGGTCGGTGCCGGCCGCATCGTTGGCCTGGTCGGCCGCAACGGCGCGGGCAAGACGACGCTGCTGAAGGCCGTTCTCGGTCTGACAACCTATCAGGGCAGTGTGCGGGTGTTCGGCCTGGAGGCCGATCGGGATCACGCCGCGCTCATGAGCGAGATCTGCTTCATCGCCGACACCGGGGTGCTGCCGCGCTGGCTGCGCGTGCATCACGCGATCGATTACGTCGAGGGAGTGCACCCGCGCTTCGATCGCCGGCGCGCCGAGCAGGTGCTGGCGGGCACTGAGATTCCGCGGCGCGCGCGCATTGGCGAGCTGTCCAAGGGCATGATGACGCAGCTGCATCTGGCGCTGATCCTCGCCATCGATGCACGGCTGCTGGTGCTCGATGAGCCGACCCTCGGTCTGGATCTGATCTATCGGCGCCACTTTTTCGATGCGCTGCTCAATGACTATCTGGACAAGGAGCGCACCATCCTGCTGGCGACCCACCAGCTCGAGGAGGTGGAGCATCTGCTGACCGACGTGCTGCTCATCGACCAGGGCCGTGTCGCGCTGGCTGCCGCCGTGGAGGAGCTGCCGCAGCGCTTCGTGCAGCTCAGCGTGGCGGCTGGCAAGGCAGAGGCGGCGCGCGCGCTGCAGCCCTTCTACACGCGCGAGGTGCTCGGCCGGCCCATCATGCTGTTCGAGAATCGGCCGCGCGAAGCGCTGGCGGGGCTCGGGGAGCTGAGCACTCCACGCATCGCTGATCTGTTCATCGCCAAGCTATCGGCGACGCCCGCCGCCCCGCCGGTGGCATTGCCCGTGGAGGCCGTCGCATGAAGGTATTTTTCATGCAGATGCGACGGGAGATCTGGGAGCATCGCTCCTTGTGGATCGCGCCGCTGCTCGTGGGTCTGCTGCTGCTGGTCGCGGTGGCGACCGTGGGCCGCATCCAGTTTTACCAGGGTCCGGCGCGGCCGGCCGCGGCCAACTCACCGTTCGAGCTCATGCTGCTCGGCTGGGG
>DATBPG010000184.1:0-6198 GCA_036561485.1 Steroidobacteraceae bacterium
GCCCTCCGGACATCGCCAGCTCGATCAGCTTGATGGACGAAGTGGTGATATCCAGGCCCAACAGCTGGCGGCGATTATTTGACAGCAGCAGCACTTTTTTTCCCTAACCTTTCAATGGCCTAGGCGGCCGCGGAGAAATCCCTGCGTCGTCGTTTGCCGGCAATCTAACAGGCAATAGTCAAATGGGACGTGAGGTGTCTCACGGACCCGGCGCTCATCTTGGTTAACCTTAAACTGCCCGCGGAATCTTGAGCCGTGATGCAGCTCTAAGTTTCCACCGGTCGCCCTGCGGCGACAGTGCATGCAAGACGACGTAATCCGGGTTTCGTCACTGCTATGCTTGGCAGGTCGTGACTGCCGCCGAGGCCTGACAGACGGAAGATGATGAGGAAGCCGATTTGAGCGCCGCCGTGCCACTGCCGCTACCGACGGGTTCACCGTGCTGACGAAACCGCTGCGCGTGCTGCTCGTCTTATGCCTCATCGGCATCATCGGAGTGCTGCTGGGCGCCGATGCACTGCTCTCCAGTTACGTCTATCTGGAGCCTTCACTGCCGACCGTGGATGCGATGCGCAGCGGCAGTCTCGCCGTGCCGCTGCGCGTGTATACCCGCGATGGCCAGCTGATCGATGAGATCGGCGAGAAGCGCCGTCTGCCGGTGGGCTACAGCGATATTCCCGTGCTGGTGCGCCAGGCGTTCGTCGCGGCCGAGGACGAGCGCTTCTTCGAGCATCATGGCTTCGACTACAGCGGCGTACTGCGCGCTGCGTGGGTCGATCTGCACTCGGGCGATTTCTCGCAGGGCGCCAGCACCATCACGATGCAGGCCGCGCGCAACATGTTCCTGACTTTCGACAAGACGATCCGTCGCAAGCTGCAGGAGATCTTCCTCACCTATCGCATGGAGCACGAGTTCACCAAGCAGGAGATTCTCGGCACCTATCTGAATGTGATCTTCCTGGGCCAGCGCTCCTATGGTGTTGCCGCCGCGGCGCAGACCTATTTCGGCAAGCCGCTGGATCAGCTGACGATCGCCGAGGCGGCGACGCTCGCCGGAATCCCGCAGGCGCCCTCACGCTACAACCCGATCTACAATCCGCGCGCCGTGCATGCCCGGCGCCACTATGTGCTCGGGCAGATGCTCAAGCTCGGCGACATCGACGCCGCTCAATCCGCCGTGGCCGATGCCACGCCGGTGCAGGCACGCGATCACGGCAGCCTCTCGCAGGTCGAGGCACCCTTCGTCGCCGAGATGGCCCGTGCCGCGCTGGTGGCGCGCTACGGTGAGGACGCCGTGAATCAGGGCTACCAGGTCTATACGACCATCGATTCGCGGCTGCAGACCGCGGCCAATCGCGCCGTGCGCCTCGGTCTGATCGAATATGAGCGCCGCCGTCACGGCTATCGCGGCGCCCTTGCGCACGTGGCACTGCCGGCAGGCGCCTCCAGCAATCGTCTGGAGACGATACTGGCGAAGGTGCCGCAGATCGGCAATCTGCATCCGGCACTGGTCACGGCGGTCGCGGAGCATCAGGCGCGCGTCTACGTGCAGTCACAGGGCTTTGCGCAGATCGACTGGGACGGCCTGTCCTGGGCCCGGCCGCGCCTCTCGGACACGAGCATGGGTCCGGCGCCCAAGCGCGCGCTCGACGTCGTGCAGCCCGGCGACGTGGTCTATGTGGTGACGGACCGCAACGGCATGGCGCAGCTGGCCGAGCTGCCCGACGCGCAGGCCGCGCTGGTCGCGCTGGATCCCGATGATGGCGCGGTCGCGGCGGTCGTGGGCGGCTTTGACTACTACACCAACAAGTTCAATCGCGCGACGCAGGCGCGGCGGCAGCCGGGCTCGGGGTTCAAGCCCTTCCTCTATTCCTGCGCGCTGGACCACGGATTCACCCCTGCCACCATCGTGCTGGATGCGCCGTTCGTGGCCGACGATCAGGAGAGGATCTGGCGACCCAATAACAGCGAGGGCGAAGGGGATTTCGACGGACCGATGCGGCTGCGCGAGGGCCTGGTGTATTCGCGCAATCTCATGACCATCCGCGTCGTGCGTCAGCTCGGCCTCAACACCGCCATGGGCTGCGCGGCGCGCTTTGGCTTCGATCCGAAGGAGCTTCCGCAGGACATGACCCTCGCGCTCGGCAGCCTGCAGGCGACGCCGATGCAGATCGCCACGGCCTACGCGGTGTTCGCCAACGGCGGCTTCCGCGTGGACTCCTATTTCATCGATCGCATCGAAGACGCCATGGGCAACACCGTGTTCCAGGCGACGCCGAAGGTGGTGTGCGAGAGCTGCGGCGCCGCTGCCGCGACATCGCCCGGGCAGGCTCTGCCCGCCACAGCGGTGCAGTCGCAGGCTGGCGCCGCGCCGCCGGCACCGGTGGGCTCTGTGTCCGCTGCGCCGCCTGCCCTCAGTCCCGCGGCGCTGGCGCATGCGATTCCCGCCGGCCTCACCAGCGGCGCGAGCGCTGCACCTGCCGCCACTGTCGCCGCGGCAGCCGCCGCGCCTGCGCTACCCGCCGGTCCTGGGACGACAACGGCGGCGGTCGCAAGCCCGCTCGCCCTCGCAAGCGCCGTGCCGGGAGCGGCGACGGGGCCCACCGATCCGGATCGGGCGCCTGCTCTGCTGGATGCGCCGCTGCTGCCTGCCGGGCGTATCGCGCCGCGGGTCATCTCCGCGCAGAACTGCTGGCTGATGGACGACATGATGGCCGACGTCATCAGACGCGGCACGGGAACTCGAGCACTCGTTCTCAAACGCAGCGACATCGCCGGCAAGACCGGCACCAGCAATGATTACCGCGATGCCTGGTTCAACGGCTTCAACCGCCACATCGTCGCCAGCGTATGGGTTGGATACGATGACACGCGCCCGCTGGGAGCCGGTGAAGAGGGCAGCCGCGACGCCGTACCGATCTGGACAATGTTCATGCGCGAGGCGCTGCGCGATCAGCCCGACCAGGCGCGCCCACTGCCGCCGGGCCTGGTGACGGTGCGCATCTCCAGGCGCACGGGTCTGCTTGCCACGGCCGATGACCGCGACAGCATGTACGAGACCTTCATGGATGGCACGGTCCCGCAGGCCCCGCCCCCGGGCGCGGTCGCGCCGGGGAACGCGCCCACAAGTCCTGCAGGCGGCGGCGGGCAACCCCTGTTCTGATCACTGTGCCGCCGAGCGCGGCTTCCGGGAGTGCCGAATGCCACGACGCGCCCCAACCCATGCCGCCGCCCGAGGCGGCAGTGTCCGCGGCAGCCATCTGCGTCGCGCGCTGGCGCAGGAGGCCGCACGCATCATGGCGCAGCATGGCATTCATGACTTTCTGACCGCCAAGCGCAAGGCCGCCGAGCGCCTCGGCGTCACCGACACCAGCGCCCTGCCGCGCAACGTCGAGATCGAACAGGCGCTGGTGGAGTACCAGCGGCTGTTCGAGGCCGATGGCCATGAGCAAAGCCTGCAGTCGCAGCGGCGCGCGGCGCTGCGTGCCATGCACTGGCTGTCGGACTTTCAGCCGCGGCTGGTCGGTCCGGTGCTCTCGGGTACAGCCACGGCGCACGCCGACATCCAGCTGCACCTGTTCGCCGACTGTCCGGAGACCATCGCGCTGCAGCTCCTGGACCGCGGCGTCGCGCACGAGATCACGGAGCGGCGCGTGCGCCTGGACGCCGAGCGCACCAAGGCCTTTCCAGGGGTGCGCTTCGAAGTCGGCAATCGGCGTATCGAGGCCACGGTCTTCCCCAGTGACGGCATTCGCCAGGCGCCCGTCAGTCCCGTCGATGGCCGGCCCATGCGCCGTGCCGATGCCACCGAGCTCGCCGCGCTGCTCGACAGCGACGCCCCCTCGCACCTGACTGCTTGATGCCCGCTACGCAGGCGCGCCTGACACTGCGCTGTGCAACGCTCGCGATGGCCCTGACAGCGGCCGCTACCGCCAGCCCCGCGCAGGCGGCGCGGGATGAGCTGCAGCGCATCGTGCAGCGCCAGTGCCTGCCCGACTGGCTGCAGCGGCGCGATCCGGCGCCGTGTCTGGCGGTGCGCTCGCGCGTCAACGCCGCCGACGGCAGCGATGCCGGCTACGCGGTGCTGGCCGATCGCAAGGGTGGCGCGCACTTTCTGCTGATTCCACTGCGCACGCTCAGCGGCATCGAGAGCTCCGCGCTGCTGCAGGCCACTGTGCCGAATTATTTCGCGGCCGCCTGGGATGCGCGCGCGCGCATCGTGACAGGCGCCCTGCGTGCCGCGCCGCCCGATGCGGTGGGGCTCGCCATCAACTCGCACTACTCGCGCGGCCAGGATCAGCTGCACATCCATATCGAATGCCAGGGTGCCGCGCTGCACGCGGCGCTGCGCGCGGCGGCATCACGGCTGACATCGACCTGGACGCCGCTCGACGTGGCTGGCGATACCTACCAGGTGCGGCGTGTGCTGGGGCGCACGCTCGCGGGAAGCGATCCCATCCAGCTCATGGCCGAGGAGCTGCCGGGCGCACGCTCCCACATGGGGTTCTACACACTCATCGTGGCGGGGCTGCGCTTTGGCGACGCTCCCGGCTTTGCGCTGCTGGCGCGCCGCGCGCTGCTGCGCGGCGGGGAGCGGCTGCTGGACAGCACGTGCAGGATCGCGGCGCTGCCGGTGTCGGCGGCGGCGGCGCCCTGACCATGCGCCGTTTGCGGCGCCGAGGGCGCCTCAGCTGCCCCTGCGCTGGGATACCGGCACGTAGTCGCGGCGAACCGGACCGGTATAGAGCTGGCGCGGGCGACCGATGCGCATCGCAGGATCGGAGACCATCTCCAGCCAATGCGCCACCCAGCCAACGGTGCGCGCGATCGCAAACATGACGGTGAACATCGAGCGCGGGATGCCCAGTGCGCTGTAGATGACGCCGGAGTAGAAATCCACGTTCGGGTAGAGCTTGCGCGAGACGAAGTAGTCGTCCTGGAGCGCGATCTCTTCCAGCCGCAGCGCAAGCTCGAACAGCGGGTTGTCGTTGTCACCGAGCTTGTGCAGCACTTCGTGACAGGCCTCGCGGATGATCTTGGCGCGCGGATCGAAGTTCTTGTAGACACGGTGCCCGAAGCCCATGAGGCGGAAATGGCTCGAGCGGTCCTTGGCCATCGCCAGATACTTCGGGATGTTGTCGACCGTGCCGATCTGCTCGAGCATCGAGAGCACCGCCTCGTTAGCGCCGCCGTGTGCCGGGCCCCACAGCGCCGAGACGCCCGCCGAGATCGCCGCGTAGGGATTGGCGCCGGTGCTGCCCGCCAGGCGCACGGTAGAGGTGCTGGCGTTCTGTTCGTGATCGGCATGCAGAATGAAGAGCAGATCCAGCGCCTTGGCGGCCACCGGATCGACCTCGTAGCGTTCGCACGGCACGGCGAAGAACATGTTCAGCAGGTTCGAGCAGTAATCCAGCTCGTTGCTCGGATAGATGAACGGCTGACCCAGCGAGTGCTTGTGCGCCGCGGCCGCAATGGTCGGCAGCTTTGCGATGATACGGTGGGCGAAGATCTCACGACGCCGCGGATCATGGATGTCCATGGAATCGTGGTAGAAGGCCGACATCGAGGCGATCACCGCGGACACCATCGCCATGGGGTGCGCGCTGTGATAGAAGCCGTTGAAGAATCGCAGCAGCGACTCATTGATCATCGTGTGGCGGCTGATATTGCGCGCGAAGGTCTGCTGCTCCTTCGTCGTGGGCAGCTCCCCATACAGCAGCAGGTGCGCCACCTCCATGAAGCTGCTCTTCTCGGCCAGCTGCTCAACGGGGTACCCCCGGTACAGCAGCACGCCTGCGTCCCCGTCGATATAGGTGATCCTGCTCTCGCAGCTGGCGGTCACACCGAACGCCGGATCGAAGGTGAAAACCCCGTGATCCTTGTAGATGTTGGCGATGTCCAGCACTGGCGGCCCGATGGTGCCGGCGCGCACCGGCAGCGCCGTGGTGGTGCCGGTGTCTGGATTCTTCAGCTCGAAGCTTTTGTTAGGCATCCGACGGGTCCCCAATAGCGCAAGGCCCCCCGCAGGCGGCGACGGCCAGCCGACAAACTTACACGCTGCGCCGGTGGAATCAAGGCGCGCCCTTACCGTCGAGCAGCCGATCGCAGGAGCGTTCGCTCCCGCTGCGCCAGAGCGCGGTCAGCATCCGCGGCGCGCTGAATCAGCGCGCCCCGGCGATGCCCGCGTACTTCTTGCGG
>DATBPG010000185.1:0-10987 GCA_036561485.1 Steroidobacteraceae bacterium
CCTGACGCGCGTGCTTACCATAGTCATGCCAGTGCAGACCCGGCTCGGCGAGCCATGAGCGAGCGGCCGGCATGCTGCCGATGAGGTTGATCATGGCGGCGTGCCCACGCGCGGCCGTCAGTCCGAGCGGCAGCCCCACGATGGCGCGCAGGTGATTCTCGAACTGACTCGTCACCGCTCCCTCGATGGTCCAGTGGCCCGAATTATGTACGCGCGGAGCCATCTCATTGGCCAGCAGGCGCCCGTCGCGCACGAAGAACTCAATGGTCAGGACACCCACGTAGCGGAATGCCTCGAGTACGCGCCTCAGACTGCGTGCTGCGGCGCTCTGCAGCCGCGGCGCGCGCCAGGGTGCGATCGTCAGGCGCAGCATGCCATCGCTGTGGTAATTGCGATTCAGCGGATAGATGACGATGCTGCCATCGCGCGAGCGCGCGCCGATGATCGACACTTCATAGTCGAAAGGCACGAACTCCTCATAGAGCAGGGGTGCTGATCCGAGCCGCTGCCAGGCGGTGTCGATATCTCCTGCCGCACGCAGGACGAGCTGACCCTTGCCGTCATAGCCCATGCGGCGTGTCTTGAGCACCCCCGGCAGGCCAATGCGTCGCACCGCACGCTCGAGTGCCGCGCGACTGTCGATGCTCGCAAAGCGCGTGGTGGCGATGCCCAGGCGCTCGAAGGTGCGCTTCTCGCTCAGGCGATCCTGGGCGGCGGCGAGGGCGCGCAGGGGCGGGGCGATGCGCGTGCTGCGCGCCGTGCGCGCCGCGGCCGCCAGCGCCTTCACCGAGACATTCTCCCAATCGAAGCTCACGACCTCGCTGCGGCGGGCGAGCTCGCCGAGCAGCGCCGGATCATCCATATCACCGGCCAGCAGCGGGGCGAGCCTGCCGGCGGGCGCGTGCGCACTGGGATCGAGGAACAGGAAGTCGAGCCCGAGTGGATAGCCGGCCAACGCCAGCATGCGGCCGAGCTGACCGGCTCCGACGATTCCGATGGTCATGGCGCGGCCGATGCGATGGACGAGGAGCCGCTCAGGCCGACGAGCGCGGATCGGGACGGGCCAGTACGGCTGCGGTTTGCGCGCGGCGCTGCTCGGCGAGGGCGCGGCCGATCTGCTCGTGGCGCGGGGCGAGCAGCGCGGCGGCAAACAGAGCGGCATTGGTCGCGCCGGCTGGACCGACGGCAAAGGTCGCCACCGGCACACCGGCGGGCATCTGTACGATGGACAGCAGCGAGTCGAGGCCGCCCAGGGCACGCGTGGCCACCGGCACACCGAGCACCGGCAGCAGCGTCTTGGCGGCGGTCATGCCCGGCAGATGCGCAGCGCCGCCAGCTCCGGCAATGAGCACTTCCAGGCCACGCGCCGCCGCGCCCGAGGCGTACTCGAACAGCAGATCCGGAGTGCGGTGCGCGGACACCACCCGTGTCTCGAAGCCAATGCCCAGCTGCGTGAGGGTATCGGCGGCCGCGGCCATGGTTTCCCAATCGGACGTGGACCCCATGATGATTCCGACCAGAACCTTCATCCGGTCAGTCTAGCATTCAGTGCCTGCAGCGCCCGCTCGATCGGCGCCGCATCGATCTGGCGCATGAGGCGGCCGATATATTGCTGCTGGCGGGCCAGCGCGGCGCGGCTGCGCAGCCGCCGTGCCTCTCTCACCGCGTCGAGCAGGTCCTCCGGCAGCGTGACCATCGTCATGAGCAATGCCAGCTGCGCGGAGGTCAGCCGTGTGAGCGCCACGCCGAGCTTCTGCAGGGCCAGGGCCTCGCGCTTGCGCTGACTGCGGCTGGGGCGCTCCTCGGGCGCTGAGGCGTCGGTGTCATCGTCGGCCATCTACGGGTGATCGGGCCGAGGGGGCCCGCACTGCTACAATCGGTGTTTCGATCATGGCATAGGGAAGCGCATGGCGCAGCAGGTGGATGGCTCGCGCATCGACGAGCTCAAGCAGGTGGTCGCCGGGGCACTGGCCGAGGCCGAGAGCACCGGGGCCAGTCAGGCGGACGCGGATGCGAGCCTGCAGCGCGGACTGACGGCCACGGTGCGTCTGGGCGAGATCGATACGCTCGAATATCACCGCGACCGCGGACTGTCCGTGACGCTGTACTTCGGCAAGGCCAAGGGGTCGGCAAGCACGGCGGATCTGTCACCCACCGCCGTGCGCGAGACCGTGCTGAAGGCGGCAGCCATCGCGCGTCACACGAGCGAGGATCCCTGCGCGGGACTGCCCGACCCCGCCGACCTCGCGTGCGACATTCCGGATCTGGACCTGCACCATCCCTGGGAGCTCGAGCCGGAGCAGGCGGTCGCGCAGGCGCGCGAGTGCGAGGCGGCCGGGCTCGCACTGGATGCACGCCTGAACAACAGCGAGGGTGCAACCCTCACCACGCACAGCGGCGTGCGCGTCTATGGCAACAGCCTCGGCTTTCTGGCGGGACTGGCGAGTACCAGTCATTCGCTCAGCTGCGCGCTGCTGGCGCAGGATGGCTCGGACATGCAGCGCGATTTCTATTACACCGTCGCGCGCAACCCCGCGGCGCTCGAGCCCGCCCAGGCCGTCGGACGGCGCGCAGCGGAGCGTGCGCTCGCGCGGCTGGCTGCGCGGCGTCTGAGCACGCGGCGGGCGCCCGTGCTGTTCTGCGCCGAGCTTGCGCGCGGCCTGTTCGGTCACTTCATCGCTGCGATCCGCGGGCCCAGCCAGTATCGGCGCGCCTCATTCCTGCTGGATGCGGCTGGCCAAAGCGTGTTCCCGAAGTTCATCGACATCATGGAGAGGCCCCACATCCCTCAGGGGCTGGCGAGCAGTCCGTTCGATGGGGAGGGCGTGGTGACGCGCGATCGCGATCTGGTGTGTGCCGGTGTGCTGCAGGGTTACGTGCTCGGCACCTATTCGGCGCGCAAGCTCGGGCTGCGCTCGACGGGCAATGCCGGTGGCATCCATAACCTGCGGGTCAGCTGCACGCAATCCGGCAGCTTCGAGGCGTTGCTGGAGCGCATGGGCACGGGTCTGTACGTCACCGAGCTCATGGGCCAGGGCGTCAATGGCGTGACCGGCGATTACTCGCGCGGTGCCAGTGGATTCTGGGTCGAGGGCGGCCGCATCGCCTATCCGGTGCACGAGCTCACCATTGCCGGCAATCTGCGCGAGATGCTCTCCGGGATCGTCGCCGTCGGCAGCGACGTCGACGTCAAAGGGGCGATTCAGACCGGCTCGGTGCTGCTGTCGGACATGACCATCGCGGGGGAGTGAGCGTCAGCGTGCCAGCGGGCCCGTCAGCCGCTGCAGCGCCTCCTGGTACTTTGCGCTCGTCGCCGCGATGACATCGGCGGGCAGATGCGGTCCCGGTGGCCGCTTGTCCCAGTCCAGCGTCTCCAGATAATCGCGCACGTATTGTTTGTCGAAGGAGGGGGGGGAGCTGCCGATCCGCCACGTCTCCGCGGGCCAGAAGCGCGATGAATCGGGCGTGAGCACCTCGTCCATCAGCACGAGTTTTCCCTCGTCGTCGAGGCCAAACTCGAATTTGGTGTCGGCGATGATGATGCCGCGCTCGAGCGCATGGGCGCAGGCACGGCGATAGATCGCCAGAGCGGTATCGCGCACCTGGGCCGCGAGCGAGTCTCCGATGAGCTCGGCGGTGGCCGCGAAGCTGATGTTCTCATCGTGGCTGCCGAGCGCCGCCTTGGTGGCGGGCGTGAACAGCGGTTCCGGCAGCGCCTGCGCCTGTTGCAGGCCGGTGGGCAGGGAAATGCCGCACACCGCGCCGGTGCGCTGATAATCGCGCCAGCCCGAGCCGGCCAGATAGCCGCGTACCACCGCCTCGACGGGCAGCGCCTTGAGCCGGCGCACGATCATTGCGCGGCCTATCAGAGGCGCGCGCTCGAGGGGATCGCTGATCAGCGAGTCGAGCGAACGATGGGTCAGGTGGTTGGGCGCGAGCGAGGCCATGCGCTCGAACCAGAACAGTGAGATGGCCTGCAGCACGCGCGCCCTGCCCGGGATGGGATCGGGTAGCACCACGTCGAAGGCGGAGAAACGATCGGTCGTGACGATGAGCATGAGTTCATCGTCGATGGCGTACAGATCGCGGACCTTTCCGCGGTGCAAGCGCGTCAGGCCGCGCAGCGCGGTCTCGAACAGGGGTGCATCCGCGACCGGGGGTGTCTGGGCCAAGGCTTGCTACCATACTGTGCCGCGCGCATGTGCTGCGCCGGCAAGGGGCGCGCATCTTGCCGTCTGCGCCGCGGCGGGGTCAAGCAGTGGAGCGGATCGGCTCATGAAGTGGACTGGCAAGCTCGTCGGCGGCGCGCTGGGCATGCTGACCCTGGGACCCGTCGGGCTCGCGATTGGTGTGGTCGTTGGACACCAGTTCGACTCGGGCGCTGCACAGGGCGGATTCGGCATGGGGTTCTTCGGCCCCGCGCCCGACCCGCTGCTGGTCAATCAGCTGTTCTTTCCGACCACCTTTCGCGTCATGGGTCATATCGCCAAGGCTGACGGGCGCGTCTCGGAGCAGGAGATCGCCTCGGCGCGCGCCGTCATGCAGGCGCTGCACCTGCAGGAAGCGCAGGTGCAGGCCGCCATCGGCTATTTCGGCGAGGGCAAACAGCCCGCCTACGATCTGGCGGCGGATCTGCGCCGCCTGCGTGGGGCGATCGTGACGTATCCGGAGCTGGCCTACTTCTTTGTCCAGATCCAGTTGCAGGCGGCACTGGCGGGCAACGGCCTGCCCGCGTTTCTACGGGCACGACTGCAGCGCGTCGCGGCGACGCTCGGGGTGGGTACGGCCGACTTCGATCGCATGGAGAGCGTGCTGCGCTTTCGGATGGGCGCGGCCGCCAATGGTCGCGCCGGGCCTGGTGCGGACCCGTTTGCGGGCCTGCGCGCCGGGGCAGGCGGGGCGTCCGAAGAGCAGCGCGTGGCGCAGGCCTACCGGGTGCTGGCCGCCGAGCCCTCGATGTCGGATGAGGAAGTGGTCAAATGCTATCGCCGGCAGATGAGCCGGCACCATCCCGACAAGCTCAAGGCCAACGGCTTGCCCGACTCGATGCTCGAGCGTGCCAAGGAGGAGGCGCAGGAGATCCAGGCTGCCTATGAGCTGCTGCGCATCCGGCGCGGCATGCGCTAGCGGGAAGCGCTAGCGGGGCAGGGCGCATACGCTAGACTCGCGCCCTATGAGCACCGCCCAGCCCCTGCCGTCCGCGCGACACTGGATTGCACCCTCGATCCTGTCGGCGGACTTCGCGCGCCTGGGCGAGGAGGCGCAGGCCGTGCTCGCCGCCGGAGCGGACCTGATCCACTTCGACGTCATGGACAACCATTACGTGCCCAATCTCACCGTCGGCCCCGTGGTGTGTCAGGCGCTGCGGCGCTACGGCATTCGCGCGCCAATCGACGTGCATCTGATGGTACGACCGGTGGATCGCCTCGTGCCGGACTTCGCCGCGGCAGGGGCCACCTATATCAGCTTTCACCCCGAGGCGAGCGAGCATGTCGATCGCACGATCAATCTGATCCGCGAGCACGGCTGCCGACCGGGTCTGGTGCTCAATCCGGCCACACCGCTCGAGTGGCTCGATTACACCCTCGAGCAGCTCGATCTGGTGCTGCTGATGTCGGTCAATCCGGGTTTTGGCGGGCAGCGGTTCATTCCCTGGGTACTCGACAAGGTGCGGCAGGTGCACGCGCGCATCCGCGCCAGCGGCCGCGATACACGCGTCGAGGTCGATGGCGGCATCAAGGTCGAGAACGTCGCGCGGGTGGTGGAGGCGGGAGCCGATACGCTGGTGGCCGGGTCGGCCATCTTCGGCAGCTCCGATTACGCGGCGACGATTCGTGCCATGCGCGCCGAGATCGCACGCGCGGAGGCTGCTACGCGCGATCGCGGGGCCGGGTGAGGCGCGCTGCAGCCACGTGCCCGACGAAGAGGCGCGTCTTGCCTTGCTGCAGAAAGAAAAGACGCGGATTCTTTCTGAAGAATGGCTTTGCGGGCAGCCGGTAGCTGCCACCGCTCATTCCTCAGTCGTCCTCGTCCGCAAGCACCGCCTTGTGACGCTCGCTCTGGCGGGCCGCCATGCCGGCCACGGCAGTGGCGACGCCGGCACTGCGCGCCGGCACGATCACCGGTCGCGTCTTCATCTTCGGGCGGGCATTGAACACCACGATGGTTTTGCCCGTGGCACGCAACAGACCCTGCTCTTCGAGCACCTTGAGCACGCGGCCGGCCATTTCGCGCGAGCAGCCGACCAGGCGCGAGAGCTCCTGGCGCGAGACCTTGATCTGCATGCCCTCCGGATGGGTCATGGCATCGGGCTCTTCACAAAGGTTGTTGATCGCGTGGGCGACGCGGCCCGTCACGTCGACGAAGGCCAGGTCGCCGAGCTTGCGGTTGGTACGGTCCAGGCGCGTTGCAAGCTGCGTCGCCAGCTCAAAGATGAGTCCGGGACTTTCGGTAGCGACCTGGCGGAAGCGCGGATAGGTCATCTCCGCCAGCTCGCAGGCGCTGCGCGTGCGCACCCAGGCGCTGCGCGTGGGCTGTTCGTAGAACAGGCCCATTTCACCGAAGAATTGTCCCTTGTTGAGGTAGGCGAGCACCATCTCGTTGCCTTCCTCGTCCTCGATCATGACCTCGACCGAGCCGTTGATGACGTAATAGAGCACGTCCGGGAGGTCGCCTGCGTGGATCAGCACGGTTTTGGATGGCACCGTGCGGATGCGGCAGTAACTAAGGAAACGATTGATCGCCGGAATGTCGCTCAGCGGTCTGACATTCTCTTCCATTTTGAACGTGCCCTGTCGTTATCCATATTCTGGACTTGGGGCGCTATTTATACATAAAGCGTCTCGGCTGCAACAGATGGAGCGGCGGGACTGCGGGATGCGTCACGCTCCGGCCGGCGCTGGTGCGCCGGCGCGGGGGGGGCTCGCAGCTTTAAATCCAGTAGGCGGTGCCCGTCATGACGCGGGCGACCGAGCGCATCAGCCAGGGCAGGGGCGGCGGCAACTCTGTGCCCCCCTGGGTGCTTGCCGCCTGACCGTGGGCGATCTCATCGGATTTCATCTGTTGCAGGATCTGGCGGCTGCGCACATCGGCGACCGGCAGACGCTCAAGGTGGCCGGCCAGATGACCCTCGACCTGGCGCTCGGTCTCGCTGACGAAGCCCAAACTGAGCTCATCCCCGAGCGCGCCGGCCAGGGCACCGATGGCCAGCGAGCCGACGTACCACAGGGGATTCAGATAGCTCGGCCGCGCCCCGAGCTCCGATAGGCGCCGCTCGCACCAGGCCAGATGATCGCCTTCCTCGCGGGCTGCGCGGTGGAGCAGCTCTCGCGTTGCATCATGACGCGACAGCAGGGCCTGGCCGCGATACAGCCCCTGGGCGGCCACCTCCCCGGCGTGATCAACGCGGATCAGACCCGCGATGTGACGCTTTTCCGGTTCCGTCATGGGCGGATCGGGCGGCAGGGGCAGCGCGCGGCTACTCTGCGAAGGCGCAAACAGGGTGCGCAGGCCCTCATCGGCCACACGCAGCAGCGCATCGAGCAGACCGCGTCGGGGCATGCGCGCAGTCCCGGAGGCGTGGGCAGTTCCAGGCAGGTAGGCAGGTCCGGGCATGTGGGCAGTATATATTGAGAGGGCGCTGCCAACCCGGGCAGGGAACCCCGTCCCGGCGCCGCTGCGCCCGGCACTTCCCGGCTTTTGCAAAGCCGCCGCCCCTTCAGTAAACTTCCGCGCCCTTCGGCAAGGCGGCCCGGCGCGGGCTGGAGAACCTCTAGGATCATGCAGACTCAATTTACAAAGCCGGCGACGGCGGGCAGTGACTGGTACGTCGTGGACGCCAGCGGCAAGACCCTGGGACGCCTCGCGTCAAAGATCGCGCTGCGCCTGAAGGGCAAGCACAAGGCCGACTACAGTCCGCACGTCGACATGGGCGACCATATCGTGGTGCTGCACGCCGAGAAAATCGCCGTCACCGGCAACAAGCTGGATGACAAGTTCTATCATCACCACACCGGCTATCTGGGCAACCTGAAGTCGATCGCGCTGGGCAAGCTGCTGCAGCAGCACCCGGAGCGGGCGCTGGAGTTCGCGGTCAAGGGGATGCTCCCCAAGACCACACTTGGCCGGCGCATGTTTCGCAAACTGCACGTGTTCGCGGGCGACAAGCATCCGCACACCGCGCAGCAGCCCAAGGCGCTGCAGCTCTGATTTGGCCTAGTTTCCCTCAGCAGGATCGATATGCCAGAGAACGCGAATTACGGGACCGGACGGCGCAAGACTTCCACGGCGCGCGTCTATCTGCAGCCGGGCACCGGTCGCATCACCATCAATGAGCGCCCGATCGAGGAATTCTTCGGCCGCGAGACCGGTCGCATGATCGTGCGCCAGCCGCTCGAGACCGTGCAGCTGGCCGACAAGTTCGATATTCAGGCCCACGTGGATGGCGGCGGTATCACCGGACAGGCCGGTGCGATCCGTCACGGCATCGCCCGCGCACTCATCCGCTACGATGAGACGCTGCGCAAACCCCTGCGGCAGGCCGGCTTCGTCACGCGCGATGCGCGCGAGGTGGAGCGCAAGAAGGTCGGTCGTCGCAAGGCACGTCGCGGCCCGCAGTACTCCAAGCGCTAGTGCAGTGCGCTGGCGCGGCAGCCCACCGGCGATGCCGCGCCGGTGCGGCGCGCCGGAGCGCTACTGCTGGGGGATCGTCTAGTGGTAGGACAACGGACTCTGACTCCGTTAACCTAGGTTCGAATCCTAGTCCCCCAGCCAATCCAATCGGGCCATCAGCTCCTGGCGGCTCCTGAGCGCGCAGGACTGCAGCCGCATGCCAGGCCTGGCGCACGCTTGATGCCCTCCGCAGTTCTCTGGGGCCCTGAGGTCACTGCAGGACTCAAACCTGAAGGAGTGAGCAAATGTCAGGCGATACGATCGATCTGATGAAGAACTATCTGTTGTTGGAACCCGACGGTGCGGCGGTACTCCTTCCAGGGGGCGGGGACTTCTGGAGTCAGTTGATGTCCGGCCATCCAGCCGATGCTGGCATTCGGCGTCTGATGGGCAGCGAGCAGGGGCGACTGCTGTCGGCGCTGCCCATGCAGGCCGATTGGACCCACTGGGAAATGCATCCAGCGGGCGATGAAATCCTATTGATGGTTGAAGGCAGAGCGACGTTTGTTCTGGATCTGCCCGAGGGTTCGAGAGACGTCGATCTGCCCGCGGGTCGGCTGCTGGTGGTTCCGAAAGGAGTGTGGCACACAGCCAAAGTGAGCGCGCCCGCTCGTCTTCTGGCGATCACCGCCGGCTCAGGCACCCAGCACCGTCCGGCGTAGTTCTGGCACTACTCGATCAGCACGGGAAGGATCGAGCTCAGCAGCAGCAGCGCCATTGCGCAGCCGTCGGGGAACTGAGCTCGACGCCAGCGACCGGCTCACTCGCCGGGATGCAGTGACTCGTCGAGAAACTGCTGCACGCTTTCGAACAGCTGCATGCGGTTCTTTTCCATCATCACCGTGTGCGTGCCCTCGCCGATCTGAACGTAGCGTTTGTAGGGCGCATGCGTGAGGCGTGCAAAGACGGCGTACAGCATGTCGTTTGGAGCATCGGCATCCCATTCGCCGTGCGCCAGAAAGGTCGGGACGCGAATATCTGCGGGGTCGTACATCGGTTTGCCCGCATTCCAATAGGTGCGGAAATCGGCGAACACGCCATTGGGCGCGCGCAGCAGGCCCCGCCCGGACGCGCCGTTGCCGGCCGGCGGAAACGTCGCGCGCGCCCAGGCCTCGAACCAGCCCGGTGGAATGAGGTCTGCCTGTTTGTCGGCCGGCACGCCGTGCAGCCAGCGTGCCCTGGCCGCTGCCACGGACACGGTGCGATAGGCGCCGAGTGGCGCTCCGGTATCGGTCAGCAGGCGGCCCGCGGTGCGTGTCCAGATGGGCGCATACAGCACGAGCTTTTCGACCTTGTCGTTGTGCTGCGCGGTGTAGGCCCCCATGATGCTCGTTCCCCACGACCAGCCCATGAGGTCGAGCTTCTGCAGGTGGCGCCGCCGCAGGATGAAGTCGACGGCGGTACCGACATCGGTTACGGCGGCGGCGGTATCCTCGAGGGGTGCATGGCGCTCGGGCGGCTCATCCATGGCCGCCGGGTGCGTGGAGCGGCCATAGCCGCGCAGATCGACGAGATAGACGTCATAGCCGTGCGAGGCGATGTAGTCCATCCAGGACAGCCCGTTCAGCCGCAGATCGAAGCTGCTATCGGCCGGATAGGTGGCCCCATGCACGAACAGCAGCGTGCGCTGGGCGCGATAGGCATGCAGAGCCGCTGGATGCTTGTTGCGCACATAGAGGCGTAGACCCGGATCGGCGCTGGGCAGCATGAATTCCTGCGTGATGATCGCAGCCGCGCGCGATGCGCTTGCCGGCTGCTGCGCCGGCGTCGCCGGGTCCGCTGCAGTTGCAGCCACGGCCACGGCCGCGGCCGCGACGCAGGCGATGGTCGCCGCCGCGCCAGGAAACAGGCGATGCATTGCGTTCCCCCTTCGGCTCATCATACCCGGTCCGTTGCTCTATTCTAGCGAGCACGGAGGCCCGCATCATGAGAGCTGACAAGTGGCTCGAGATCAATCTGCTGGGGCTGGTGATTCTCGCCGGCCTGGCGTTCGTTGCCGCCCGGCTCATGGATATGCATACGACGCTGGGCGAGGTCCAGGCCGACCAAGCCGCCGCGACACGGCGTGTCGACCAGATCGCTGCCGCCCTGCCGAACGCCACGACGCTGGACGAGAAGCGACTGGAACAGTGGCTCGCGCAGACCGCTCATCGCACTTCGCAGGTGTATGCAATCGAGGGAGCGGACTCGATCGATGAGGCTGGCTACGTGCCCATCGGCGGCATCGATCAGTGGATCAGCATCCAGGGCGAGGAGCGCAAGCGTCCGGTGCTGCTGTTCCTGCATGGTGGGCCGGGAGATGCGAGCAGCGCCTGGG
>DATBPG010000186.1:0-2478 GCA_036561485.1 Steroidobacteraceae bacterium
GAATACGGCGCGCAGTGCGCCCAGGTCAGGCAGCGCGAGGGTGTCGATGCACACCGCGTGGCCTGCGAAACTGAGTTGCAGCAGGCAGAGTTGGGCGAAGTAGGTGCGCTCGCGCATGAATTCCGTGTCCAGCCCGAGTACTTGGGTGCCGGCCAGCTCCGCGCACAACTGCGCAAAGGGGGCCTGCTCGCTGATAATCGCCGTCATGGTCGATATGGTCCTCATTACGTCCGGCTGGATAGCAGCGACCTGCGTTTGGCGCGGTAACCCGAGATAGCGCCGGATGCCCCCGCCCCCCACCCGCGCAGGTTTGGCAACGCTGGCGCGGATTTATTTCGATATCGCGCTTTGGCGGCGCGGGCCGCAGGATTTGCCGGCCGTGGGCATTTTACTGCCTTTGACCATCGGCGTTTATGTACTGATCAGCGTCGCGCTGGGCGAGGCGCTACCGCAGCTGCGGGTCGGCTGGACGTCGCAGGTACTGGCCGACACCGGCTTCATCGCGCTGTGGTACTGGCTGTTGCTGGCGCTGGCGCGCCGCCGCGAACGATACCTGCAGACCGCGGCGGCGCTGTTCGGGTTGCAGACAGTGCTCGCCGTGCCGAGTATCGTCTCCGTATGGTTGCTGCAGCGCCTCGCACACGATTCTGTCTGGTTGACGCTGGCCTCTATCGGCGCGCTCGTGGTGCTGATCTGGACGGTGGTGGCGATTGGTCACGTGCTGCGCGCCGCGCTGGAGCGCTCGCTCGGATTGTGTCTGCTGTTGGCGTTCGTGCAGATACTGGCCGAAGAGCTGGTGCTCCTGACGTTGTTTGATACTCGAAGCTGACGGTTGCGCCGGCATGCATATTCACATCCTGGGAATCTGCGGCACCTTTATGGGCGGTGTCGCTGCTCTGGCGCGTGCCGCCGGGCACGACGTTTCGGGCTGCGATCGCAACGTCTATCCGCCGATGAGTACACAGCTGACCGCACTGGGGATCGAACTGCACGAGGGCTACGATGCCGAGCAACTCGCGCGCGCGCCCGACGTGCTGCTGGTTGGCAATGTCATGACGCGCGGCATGCCCGTGATCGAGGCGATGCTCGATCGGGGGTTGCCTTACACGTCAGGACCCGCCTGGTTGGCCGATGCAGTGCTGCGCGAGCGCTGGGTACTGGCGGTGGCGGGCACCCACGGCAAGACCACCACCAGCAGCCTGCTGGCCTGGATACTCGAGGACGCGCGCCTGGCACCCGGATTCCTGATCGGTGGGGTGCCGGAGAATTTCGGTGCCAGCGCCAGGCTGGGCGCCTCGCCGCTGTTCGTGATCGAGGCCGACGAGTACGACACGGCCTTCTTCGACAAGCGCGCGAAGTTCATCCATTACCGGCCGCGCACGCTGGTGCTGAACAATCTTGAGTATGATCATGCGGACATTTACCCCGATCTAGCAGCAATCGAGCAGCAATTTCACCACTTGGTGCGCACAGTGCCTGGTAGTGGCCGCATTCTCTGCCACGCGGCCGATCCGAGCCTTGCGCGCGTGCTGACCGCAGGCTGTTGGAGCACGGTGGAGACGTTCGGCGGCAGCACGTCGGGCGTTGCGCAGACGTCCTCGAGCGCGGGCCGCGCCGATCCCCTCAGCGCGCCGGGACAATGGGCGGTGCAGGCGCCCCCGGACGCAGATTTTTCGCGCTTCGAGGTCTGGTACCAAGGCCGTCCGATGGGCGAGGTGCGCTGGGGCCTGATCGGGGCGCACAACGCTGACAACGCCCTGGCAGCGCTGGCGGCGGCGCGGCATGCGGGCGTGCCCATCGAGCGCGGCATCGAGGCGCTGGCTCGGTTCCGGGGTGTGGCCCGGCGCATGCAGTTGCGCGGGGAGGCGGCCGGGGTGAAGGTCTACGATGACTTCGCGCATCACCCCACTGCGATCGCGACCACGCTCGATGGTCTGCGGCGCCGTGTAGGTAATGGGCGCATCGTCGCGGTGCTCGAGCCGCGCTCGGCGACCATGCGCCTGGGCGTGCATCGCTCGACGCTGGCCGGTGCGCTCGCCGGTGCCGATGAGGTCTGGCTCTACGCGCCGCCGGACCTGGGCTGGGATGCGAGCGGTGCAGTCGCCGCGCTCGGCGCACGCGCGCACGTGGCACATGATCTGGATGCTCTCATCGCCGCGCTCGCACGCGCTCTGGCAAGCGGCGATCATTTGCTGGTCATGAGCAACGGCGCCTTCGGCGGGCTACATGCGCGGGTGCTGCAGGCACTGGCCCTGCGGGATGGGCCTGCGATCGGCGCGCCTGTGGATGCGAGTCGCTCTCACCCTGGAGGGAGCCCTCGTGTCGGCTCGGTCTGAGGGCGAGGGGAAGCCGCCGACGGCCCCGGACGAGATCGCGCTCTTCCCGTTGCACACGGTGTTGCTGCCGGGTGGGCTGCTGCCGTTGCGCATCTTCGAGCCGCGCTATGTGGACCTGGTTGGCCGCTGCCTGCGAAGCGAC
>DATBPG010000187.1:0-6746 GCA_036561485.1 Steroidobacteraceae bacterium
TCGAGCCGCACTATGACCGGTTCGAGTATCTGTGCGGCACCTCCGGCACGGCCGGCAATCTGCGCGGGCAGATCCAGCCCGGTGGCAATCCGTTCGAGGGACCGCGATCGCGGCCCTATCCGACGCCGGCGCAGCAGCAGCCCTTCAGCCATACACTCTTCGGCGAGGCTGCGCGCACTCTCGGCTACCAGCCCTTCCCGCAGCCTTCAGGCAATCTGTCGCAGGCCTACACCAATCCGCTCGGCGTGCGCATGGGCCCGTGCACGTACTGCGGCTTCTGCGAGTGGTTTGGCTGCGCCAACTATTCCAAGGCAAGCCCCCAGACCACCCTCCTGCCGGTCCTGGTGCGCAAGTCGAATTTTTCCGCGCGCGATCAGTGCGAGGTCACGCGCATCAACACCGACGCTTCCGGCCAGCGCGCCACGGGGGTGAGCTTCGTCGACAGCTCGGGCGCCGAATGGGAGCAGCCCGCGCAGCTGGTGATCCTGGCCGCATACACGATCTTCAATGTGCAGCTGCTGATGCTCTCGGGCATTGGCCGCCGCTACGACCCGGTGAGCAACAGCGGGGTAATCGGCCGCAATTTCTCCCACCAGACCATCTCCGACGTGTTGAGCTTCTTCGACCCGGCGAAGTTCATCTTCAATCCGTTCATCGCCTCCGGGGCGATCGGCATGTGTATCGATGAGTTCAATGGCGACAACTTCGACCACGGCCCGCAGGGCTTCGTCGGCGGCGGCTACATGGGACAGGTGCAGACCAATGGCCGGCCCATCGAGAGCACGCCGGTCCCACCGGGCACGCCGAGCTGGGGCGCGCAGTGGAAGCAGGCGGTGCGCGAGAACTATCTGAGTGCGCTGCAGCCGGGCACCGGCGTGCACGGCAGCATGTACAGCTATCGCGACGTTTACCTGGATCTGGATCCGACCTATCGGGATCGCTTCGGGCGCCCACTGGTGCGCATCACGATGGATTTTCACGACAACGAGATCAAGCAGAACCGCTTCCTGACGGACAAGTTCGCAGAGATCTTCATGGCCATGGGCGCCCGCCAGATCGAGAAGCAATATCGCAAGGCCCCCTACAGCATCACCGACTACCAGACCACGCATCTGTGCGGCGGGGCCATCATGGGGACCGATCCGCACACCAGCGCACTCAACCGTTATCTGCAGAGCTGGGATGTGCCGAATCTGTTCGTCATGGGCGCAAGTGCCTTCCCGCAGAACGCAGGCTACAACCCTACCGGGACGCTCGCCGCGCTCGCCTACTGGTCGGCTGAGGCCATCCGCACGCGTTATCTGAAGAACCCGGGACCACTGGTGCATGCGTGAGGGCGGCAACAGGCGCGCGGATCGGGGCGCACGCCTGGCGCTGTTGACGATGATTGCAGTGCTCGCCTCGATGCCCTCGCTGTCCTGGGCGCAGGGGGCACCGCAGGGACAGAACTTTGCGCTGATCGCGCGTGGCCACTACCTGACGGTACTCGCCGACTGCGCTGCCTGTCACGATGATCCGGTGAGCCACCGTCCTTTCGCGGGAGGCCGACCCATCCAGACGCCCTTCGGCAGGCTGGTGGCGCCCAACATCACGCCCGACAAGGCCAGCGGCATCGGCGGCTGGAGCGAGGCACAGTTCGACGCAGCGGTGCGCTTCGGTCGCCTGCCGCATGGCGCACGGCTCTATCCGGCCATGCCCTATCTCTATTACTCGCGCATGAGCCGCAGCGATACGCAGGCGATTCGTGCCTATCTCTCCACGGTCACGCCCGTGTACCACGCGATCGTGTCCGATCAGCTGCCGTTTCCTTTCAGCATCCGCGCACTCATGCACGTGTGGGACGCACTGTTTTTCCATCCCAAGCCGTGGCAGGAACGGGCCGATCGCTCCGCGGCCTGGAATCGCGGCGCCTGGATCGTCGAGGGGCCCGGGCACTGCGAAGCCTGCCATACGCCCAAAGGCTGGCTCGCACAGGATAAACAGGCGCATGCGTTCAACGGCTATGTGACGCAGGGCTGGTTCGCGCCGGATATCTCACCGGATGCACAGCGCGGACTGGGACGCTGGTCGCTCGAGGACATCGAGCAGTTCCTGCAACGCGGCCACAACCGTCTCGCCGCCGCGTCCGGTCCCATGGGCGAGGAGATCGAGGACTCGAGCTCCCAGATGCGCTCGGATGATCTGCTGGCGATCGCGACTTATCTGAAGGCTTCCGGCGCCGCGGGCAATGCCAGCGCGGCGCAAACCCCGGGCGCGCCCCTCGCTGACACGGATAAGCGCATGCGCGCCGGCGCTGCGATCTATCGGGACCTTTGCTCCGCCTGCCACAGGCTCGATGGGCACGGCACGCCCTACCTGTTTCCGGATCTGGTGGCCGACAATGCCGTGGACGCGGTCGATCCGACCTCGCTGCTGCGCGTGGTGCTGATCGGCACGCGCAGCGTCGCGACCCATGCCGAGCCTACCGCTCCGGCAATGCCAGGCTTTCGCTGGCAGCTCTCCGATGCCGAGGTCGCCTCGGTACTGACCTACGTGCGCAACAGCTGGGGCCATGCGGCGAGCCCGGTCAGCCCCGCTCGGGTGCAGCGCGCGCGCTCCCGGCTGCAGCTGGCCGCGGCGTCCGAGTAGAGCTTGACCTGCGCGGGCGGGGAGCGCCGGCGCGCCGCGCCAGCCGCCCCGCCCGGATCCCTGAGGCTGCAGTGCAGATGTCGTGGCAGCGGAGGCCGTCAGCCACAAGATATGGTGCAGCCCGCCCTGGCCTGACGGCCGACAGCCGTCCTGGTGGCGCCGCCCACGATCACAAGTACGAATAATTCGTATCCGCATCTGCGCGGTGAGGGTAATATCGCGCGCTCCAGAGACCGCGCTGCAGAAACGGTATTCCCCCGGAGATGCTGTGAGTTATCCCGAGCGCAGCCAGGAGCTTCGCAGGCGGCAGGCCGCCGAGCGTGCCGCTGGGGACGCGGCTACCACGGGCGAGGCCGCGCAGGCGCCCGCCGGACGCAGGCACTGGTTCCTGTTCCTCTCCGTGCTCGGCCCCGGTCTCGTTGTCATGCTCGCCGATACCGACGTGGGCAGCATCATCACGGCCGCGCAGAGCGGAGCACAGTGGGGCTACCGGTTACTGGTGCTGCAGCTGGCGCTGATGCCGGTGCTGTACGTGGTGCAGGAGCTGACGGTGCGCCTCGCGATCTTCACCGGCCGCGGGCACGGCGAGCTGATCCGTTCGACTTTCGGCCGCGGATGGGCCTGGGTTTCCGTCGCCGGACTGGGAGTGGCAACCATTGGCGCGTTGCTGACCGAGTTCTCCGGCGTCGCCGGCGTGGGCGAGCTCTTCGGTGTACCGCGCGCGCTGAGCCTGGCGCTGGCGGCGGCCCTGCTGCTCACCGTGGTGCTGACCGGCAGCTACCGCCGCGTCGAGCGCGTGGCGATTGCGCTCGGCCTGTTCGAGCTGGCGTTCTTCATCGTGGCCTGGCGTGCCCATCCGCAGGGCGCACAGCTTGCCCAGGGATTCATGCACCTGCCGCTGCGCGATCACAATTATCAGTTTCTCATCGCCGCCAACATCGGCGCGGTGATCATGCCGTGGATGATCTTCTACCAGCAGTCTGCCGTCGCCGATAAGAAGCTGCGGCCTGTGCACTATCGCTACGCGCGCTGGGATACCGCCATCGGCTCGGTGATCACGCAGGCGGTCATGGCTGCCGTACTGATCGCCACGGCAGCAACCATCGGCCGTAGTCACGCCGGCGCGAGTCTCGACAGCGTTGGCGACATCACCCATGTGCTCGTGCCCGTACTGGGTGAGCGCGTGGGGCGGCTGATCTTCAGCCTGGGAATTCTCGGGGCGGCGATGGTGGCAGCGATCGTGGTGTCGCTGGCCTCGGCGTGGGGATTTGGCGAGGTCACGGGGTACCGCCATTCGCTCGAGCATCACCCGCTGGAAGCCCCCTGGTTCTACGGGATCTACACCGTCGCGGTGATCGGCGGAGCCGTCCTCGTTGCGCTGTCGCCGGATCTGGTGGCACTGAATATCGGCGTGGAAGTCATGAACGCGCTGATGTTGCCGGTGGTTCTCGGGTTTCTGGTCTTGCTCGCGTTTCGGGCGCTGCCGCCCGAACAGCGGCTGCGCGGGCCCTATGGCTGGTTCGTGGTGGCCGTTGCGCTGCTGACCGCAGGGCTCGGCGTCTACGGTGGTCTTTCCGGCGCGCATCTGTTCTGAACCGGCCGCGCGCCGTAGGAAAGAACGCACAAAAAGCTCAGGACCGCCTCGCCAGCTGACCGACCCGAGCTTCGGGCATGCCGCGATGAAGTCGGCGTCTCATCCGCGTGTGCGGTGCATCGCACAGACGCACTGTGGCAGGCGCGATGGCCGAAGTGGATGAAGAACTGAAGCAACTCGCCAAGCAGCGTATCGCCAGTGGCGAGCTGCCGTGCCTGCGTACGGCGCGTACCTGGGGCAGCCACGGCTCGGGTGCGACGTGCTCGCTGTGTGCGCGACCCATCCAGGCGCATGAGATCGAATACGAAGTGGCCGCCGACGACTGCGGGGGAGCGGCCGAAGCGCGCACCGTGCGCTTTCATCTGCGCTGTCACGCGGCCTGGCAGGCGCAGTGCCACACCAGAACGCACGTACGCAGCGGGCCTGACGGATAGCGCTACAATTTGTGCTATCCGCGTTGCCGGGCCAGCAGGCCGCGCAGCTTCATGAGCTCGCGCCGCCGTGTGCCGTCGAGTTTGGGGACGCTCAAAGGCAGCGCACCGAGGGTCTCGCAAATGATGTTCGAGATGATGAGTCTGGCCGTGCGCTTGTCGTCGGCCGGCACGACATACCAGGGCGCCTGCGCGCTGCTCGTGGCGCCAAGGCAATGCTCGTACGCCTCCATGTAGTCATCCCAGAGGCGCCGCTCCTGGACATCGGCGAGACTGAATTTCCAGTTCTTGTCCGGATCATCGAGGCGTGCGAGCAGCCGCTTGCGCTGCTCCTCGCGTGAGATGTGCAGAAAGAATTTCACGATGTGCGTGCCGTTCTCGTGCAGGTGGCGCTCGACATCGTGGATCGAGCGATAGCGCTGCTGCCAGAAGTGTTTGGCCTCAGTGACTGCAGCCGGCAGGTTCTCCGCCGCCAGCAGCTCCGGGTGTACGCGCACGATGAGCACTTCTTCGTAATAGGATCGATTGAAGATGCCGATGTGACCGCGCTCGGGCAGCACGCGTGTGCTACGCCAGAGGAAATCGTGCTGCAGCTCCGTGGCGCTCGGGTGCTTGAAGCTATAGACCTGACAGCCCTGCGGATTGACGCCGGACATGACGTGCTTGATGGCCCCGTCCTTGCCGGCCGCATCCATGGCCTGAAAAATCACCAGCAGCGCCTCGCGGTTGGACGCATACAGCAGGTCCTGCAGGTGGCTGAGCTTTTGGGTGTGCTCCTGCAGCAGCGTTTCATAGTGACGCTTGGAGCGATAGACGGGCTTGATGCCAGTGGGCCATTCGGCCAGATCCACCTTGCTGTCGGGCTTGACGCGGTAGTCGGCGGAGCGGATTTTCACGGCAGTTGCTTCCTCTATTGGTCGCGGAAAGTCGGGTATCACGCACGAGGCTGCATTATCCGTCAGCGCCATCGTGCACGAGGATCCCATGCTGGCAGGCCCTGGGCAGACGTTTCGATCCCCCGGTTCGGCCATCCTCGGCCACGGGCTGCTGCGCACGGCTGCCGGGGCGGGCAGCGTGCTGGTGGGTCTTGCGCTCGCGGGCTCGGTGTCGTCCGGGCATCTGCACCTCTCGCTTGTGTGGCTGAGCGGCTGGCTCGGCACTGCCGCCTATGCGGCGGAGCTGCTCGCCTCCCTGCCGTTGGGGGTGGCGGCCGACGTACTGGCGCCCGCGGCGCTGATGCTCGGGGGCGCCCTGCTCAGCGCCGTCGCTCTGCTGCTCTTCACGCTGGCTGAGAGCCTGCCGTTGTGGTTCTTCAGCCGCGTGCTGGCCGGTGCCGCGGCCGCCGGGGTGACGCCACCGCTGCTCGCCATGCTTGCCCGTGATCGCGCCGGCGCTGGTCGACGCGCCCGCCTCATGAGCGTGTTCGAGCTGTCGATGCTGGCGGGGTTGGCGGCCGGCCCGGTGCTGGCCGCCCAGCTCTGGGCGCATACGGCGCATGGCTTTGCATGGTGTGCGCTGCTATGTCTGCCGGCTGCGCTGCTCCTATATCGCGGCGGCCGGGCGACGCCGATTGCCGGCGCGGAGCGCACTCGCGCCGGCACGCAGGTGTGCCGCGACGTGTTCGCACCGCCTGATGCGTATACGCTGCCTGCGGCGGCACTGGCAGCGCTGCGCAAGGCGCTGCGCGATCCCTCGCTGCGTCGCCTGGCTCCTGCATGGCTGTGCTTCAACAGCATCATCGGTCTGTGGCTTGCGCCGACGGTGACGTATCTGCTGAGCGCACCGGATGGGCCGCACGCGCAGTACCTCGATGGGCTGTTCGCGCAGCGACCGATGGCGCTGGCGTGGCTGTTTGCAGGTTATGCGGTCATCTTTGCGGCGGGTCTTGGGGCCTGGGCGCTCGTGCTCGGCAGGGTAGGTGCTGCGCGCACGCTGCGGATCGCGCTCACGGCCATGCTCGCGGTGTCTGGCGTGCTCTTCACGCTCAATCGATGTCAGGCCTGCCACCCGGGAGTGCGCACCGCACTGGTGGTTCTCGCGGCGCTGCTGGTGATGGTAGAGAGCGGCTTTACCCCTGCGGCACTGAGCTGGCT
>DATBPG010000188.1:0-10538 GCA_036561485.1 Steroidobacteraceae bacterium
GCTTCGATGGGCATCTACATCTTCAATGCGCGGCTGCTGGAGAAGCTGCTGATCGCCGATGCTGCCGACGAAAATTCGCAGCACGACTTCGGCCGCAACGTCATCCCCGCGGCCATCGACATGCTGCACGTCGTGGCTTATCCCTTCACCGACGTGAAGACGCGCGCGCAGAACTACTGGCGCGACGTCGGCACCGTGGACGCCTACTACGAGGCCAACATCGAGCTGGTGCACGTCGCCCCCGAGCTGAACCTCTACGATGAGGAGTGGCCGATCTGGACTTACCAGTTGCACCAGCCACCGGCGAAGTTCGTTCTGGACGAGGAGGGGCGGCGGGGCATTGCGGTGAATTCCGTGGTTTCCGGCGGCTGCATTATTTCCGGCGCTTCGGTGAACCAGTCATTGCTGTTCTCCAACGTGCGCGTCGAGGAGCACTCGACTATCTTTCGCTCCGTGGTGCTGCCCAATGCCAAGATCGGGGCCGGTTGCGTCGTCAATCACGCCATCCTCGATGAGGGCTGCGAGATTCCCGACGGCATGCGCATCGGCGTCGATCGCGAGCAGGACGCCGCGCGTTTCTATCTCACCGAGCGCGGCGTCGTGCTGGTGACACCGGACATGCTCGCAAGGCTGCCGCGTCACCCATGACGGCAACGGCGGCTCCGCGGCTGCTGCAACAGCGCCGCGCCGGGGTATTGCTGCATCCCACGGCGCTGCGCGGGGTGGCCGGGCATCCCGGCGAGGAGCGCGGGGGTCTGGGCGCCGCCGCGCGCGGCTTCATCGATTGGCTCGCCGCAGCCGGTTTCTCACTCTGGCAGGTACTGCCGCTCGGCGATCCGGGCATGAGCGGCTCGCCCTAC
Organism: Steroidobacteraceae bacterium; assembly: GCA_036561485.1. Classification (GTDB taxonomy): domain Bacteria; phylum Pseudomonadota; class Gammaproteobacteria; order Steroidobacterales; family Steroidobacteraceae; genus FEN-1191. The sequence goes on from DATBPG010000188.1 coordinate 861, forward strand.
TGGGCACGCTCGGACATGGCCGGCTCGCCCGCGCTCATCGACGCCGCCGAGCGGCCCGATACTGCCGCACAGGCCGATGACTACCAGCGCTTTCGCATCGACAACCGTGACTGGCTCGAGGACTTCGTGACCTTCGATGCGCTCTCCGAGCATTTCCGCGCGCCCTGGTGGGACTGGCCCGCCGCCTATCGCAGCCGCGATGCCGCCGCGCTCGCACAGTTCAGCGAGCGGCAGGCCGCCGCGCTCGAGCAGCGCCGCCTGGTGCAGTGGCACTTCGATTGGCAATGGCGCGCGCTGCGCCGCCACGCCGCCGAGCGCGGCGTGCTGCTGTTCGGTGATCTGCCGATCTACGTCGCGCCCGACTCGGTATCCACTTGGGCGCATCCGGAGCAGTTCCAGCTCACCCCCGAGGGCCGTCCGGCACTGCTCGCCGGCGTGCCGCCCGATTATTTTTCGGCCGACGGACAGCTCTGGGGCAATCCGCTGTACGACTGGGAACAGGCGCAGCGTGACGGCTTTCAGTTCTGGCGCACGCGTCTGAACCATCAGCTGCGCCGCTTCGACCTGGTGCGCATCGATCACTTCCGCGGGCTCGCGGCCTACTGGGCGGTGCCGGCCGGCGCCGGCACCGCACGCGAGGGACAGTGGCGTCCCGCGCCCGGCCACGCGCTGTTCAGAGCACTCGCCGCGGAGCATCCGGATCTGCCGGTGGTCGCCGAGGATCTGGGCCTCATCACCGAGGACGTGCATGCGCTGCGCCGCGACTTCGGTCTGCCCGGCATGCGTGTGCTGCAGTTCGGTTTCGACGGCATGCCCGACAATCCGCATGCACCCCATAATCTGACGGTCGATCTGGTCGCCTACACCGGCACGCACGACAATGACACCACCGTCGGCTGGTACCGGCGCCTGAACGCCGAGAGCGCGCAGCGCGTGCAGTGCTACCTCGACACCCCTCCCGCGCGTGTGCCGGACAGTCTCATACGCGCCTGCCTCGCCTCGGTTGCGCGTCTGGCCATGCTGCCCGCGCAGGACCTGCTGCAGCTCGACTCCTCGGCGCGCTTCAATACCCCCGGCACCGCCGTGGGTAACTGGACCTGGCGCCTGCCTGCGGGCAGCCTCACCGGCTCGCTCGCCGCGCACTTCCGCGAGCTTAACCACCTCTTCGACCGCCTGCCCTCTCGCGGATCGCAGGCCCCGCAGCCAGCGCCCCCGGGATATCCGGCATGAACATCAAAACTCTGCCGGCTGCCGCGTTTTCCATGCTGACGCTGGCGGCGCTTGCCGTGGCGACGCTGTCGGGCTGTGCCTCGATTGCCCCGCGCCTGGTCGCCCCCGAGGTCACCATCACCGCCGTGCGCTTCGAGGGCGGGAGCCTCTCGCACCAGCAACTGCAGCTCACCGCCCACGTCTACAACCCGAACGATCGCGCCATTCCCGTCGAGAGCTTGAGCGCCGATGTGGAACTCAACGGCATGGCGTTTGCGACCGGGGTGACCGATGCGCCCTTCGTGCTGCCGCCGAAAGGCGCGTACGACGTCGTATTCGATGTCACGGCCGATATGGGCACCGGCCTGATCGCACTGGCCGCCCGCATGGCCCACCGCGAACTGCCCTATCGCATACACGGCGAGGTGCATCTGCAGCGCGGCCTGGTGCGCCTGCTGCACTTCTCGCACAGCGGGGACCTGCGCTTCTGACGAGCCGCTGCCTCAGGAGCGTTCGCCCGTTCAGTCACGCCGCGAGCAGCCCCTCATATAGCGCCACATACCGCTGCACCTGGCGCGGCCAGGAAAAATCCTGCGCCATGCACCGTCGCACCAGTGCCTGCCAGGCGTCGGCGTCGCCATAGCGCTCCAGGGCGCGGCGCACCGTGGCAGTCAACGCCGGGCCGGAATACTCCTCGAACACGAAGCCTGTGCCCGTGCCGGCGGCGAAGTCCACCGCCTCGACCGAGTCGGCCAGGCCCCCGGTGCGCCGTACGATCGGTACCGTGCCATAGCGCAGGCTGTACATCTGGTTCAATCCGCACGGCTCGTAGCGCGAGGGCATGAGGAAAATATCGCTCCCGGCCTCGATCCAGTGCGCGAGCTCATCGTCGTAGCCGCGCCGGAAGTACACGCGCGTGGGGTAGCTGCGCGCGAGCGCCGCGAAGAACTCCTCGTAGCTGCGCTCGCCGGTGCCGAGCGCTGCGAGCGCGAAGTTTCGCTCCGGCAGCAGTCGCGGCAGTGACCCGAACAGCAGATCCAGACCCTTCTGTGTCACCAGCCGGCTCACGACGCCCAGAAGCGGCGTGCGCGCCGCCGCTTCCGGCGCAAGGCCGCGCCGGCCCGGTCCGAGCGGCGCGAGCTGCGGGCGTGCCAGTCCCAGCCGACCGAGCAGCTGCTGCTTCAGCGCCGCCTTCACCGCGAGCTGCGAGGCATCGTAATGGTGCGGCAGGTAGTGATCCACGCGCGGGTCCCACTCCTCATAGTCCACGCCGTTGAGCACCCCCACCAGCGAGCCCGCGCGCTCGGAGAGCAATCCCTCCAGCCCCATGCCGTACTCGGGTCCCTGGATCTCGCGCGCATAGGTCGGAGAAACCGTCGTGATCAGATCCGCATGTCGGATCCCGGTGCGCAGCAGGCCAATGTGGCCGGCGGCCAGATCGGCGCCATCGAACATCGACAGCGACGCATTCGGCAGCACCTCGGCCGCGGTGTGCGCACCGATGATTCCCTGATAGCCGATGTTGTGGATCGTCAGTACGCTGCGCGCGCCCGCGAACAGCCGATCCCACGCGTAGGTCGAGCGCAGCAGCGCCGTGCCGATCGCCGTATGCCAGTCATGGAAATGCATGATCTCTGGTGCGAAAACCAGATACTGGCAACTGACGAAGGCCGCATTCGTCAGCAGCAGGAAACGCAGGTACTCATCGGGCGCGCCGTCGTAGATCCGGTTGTCCGCGAAGCACTGCGGACAGTCCACCAGGTAAATCTCGGCCTGAGTGCCCGGGATGCGCGCTCTGAGCAGCGAAAACGTCAGCCGATGTGCGCCCAGCGGCACGAGGATGTTCGACACGCCCGCGACCGGCTCGGGGACGATGCCCGCTTCACGCAGCCGTCGAGCCATGCTGCCGCCGTCGCCCCCGTAATAGGGCAGGAAGGCACGCACGTCATGCCCATCGGTCTGCAGATACTTCACCAGCGCGCCGCTGACGTCGGCGAGACCGCCGGCCTTGGCGAGCGGCGTGAGCTCGGCCGCCACGAAACAGATACGAAGGGGCATCGGCGGATCTTATCGCGGCGCAAGAGACGCCGCGGCCCACGCCACTCGCGCCGTGACGCGAGCCGCGCGGCGCGCGCGGCCGCGCCACCCGCGTCCAACCCGGGTGCCGCGCAGCCGTTATCATGCGTCATGCGCACAGTGCGGGTTTACCTGCTGCTTCTGGTGCTGCTGGGCGTCTCGCTCGGCGCCGGTTTCTTCGCGGCCGACTGGCCGACGTGGTGCGCGCGCGCGCGCTGGTGCGCACCCGGCTGGCCGCGGCGGGAGCGCAGCGGCCCAGGCGCCGACACTGCCATCGCCAAGCGCGTATCGCGGCCCGCCACCGTGCATGCCGCCCAGCCGCCGTCTCCGTGAGGTCCAGGCACCGGGCGCTGCATAGGACGCGCTGACCGGCCCTGCCCAGCGCTCGACGCTGCGATGCAGCATCAAGCGCCACATTATTCTGACTAAGCGCAAGCTTCTGATATTGCTGCGGTTAGCCGTGCGATTGTTGCGTCTGAGACGCGCGCCAGCGCCGGCGGCAGCGTACAGCGATGGTAAAATGTAGCGCAGCGCCGGGCGTACGCGGCGCCTGGCGCACACCCATGTCCCCAACTCCATACACACAACTCGAACAGGAATGGCGCCGTCTGCACGCCTTCCACGGGGTCCTGGCCCTGCTGCGCTGGGACGCCGCGGTCATGATGCCGCGAGGCAGTGCGGAGGTGCGCGGCGAACAGCTCGCCACGCTCGAGACCGAGCACCATGCGCTGCTGACGACCCCGCGCATCACGCGCCTGCTGGATCGCGCGCAGGCCAACGCCCAGGGGCTTGAGGACTGGCAGGTCGCGAACCTGCGCGAGATGCGCCGCCAGCGCGACCATGCGATCGCCACTCCCGTGTCGCTGATCTCGCGCCTGGCGCGCGCCACCGCGCGCGCGGAGGTGTATTGGGCCGAGGCGCGCCGACAGAACAGCTTCGAGCTGTTCGCGCCGCACCTGGAGGAGGTCGTGGGCCTGGTGCGCGACAAGGCCGCACTGCTCGGGCAGGCGCTCGGGTTGCCGCCGTACTACGCACTGGTCGATGAGTTCTCCCCGGGCATCTCGACCGCAGACATCGATGCCATCTTCAAGGCGCTGTCACGGCGGCTGCCGGGCCTGATCCGCGAGGTGCTCTCGCAGCGGTCCGAGCCCGCGGCGCTGCCGATCAGCGGCAAGTTCACCCCCGGCAAGCAGCGTGCACTGGTGGTGGAGGTCATGCGCGCGATCGGCTTCCCGTTCGATCGCGGACGGCTCGATGAGAGCGAACACCCCTTCACCGAGGGGGTGCCGGGCGACATCCGTATCACCACGCGCTTTGATTCGGCGGATCTGTTCACCGGGCTGTTCGGCGCGATGCACGAGTCCGGGCATGCGATGTACGACCTGGGCCTGCCCCAGGAGTGGCGCGACCAGCCGGTCGGGCGCGATCGCGGCATGGCCCTGGAGGAGAGTCAGGCGCTGCTGCTCGAGATGTTCGTGGGCCGCAGCCGGCCCTTTGTCAGCTATCTGCGGCCGCTGCTCGAGAAGCACTTCGCGATCACCGGCCCGGAATGGGAAGTCGACAACCTCTATCGCTGGGTCACGCGGGTGCAGCGCAGCCTCATCCGCGTGGACGCCGATGAGCTGACCTACCCGCTGCACATCCTGTTGCGCTATGAGCTCGAGAAGAAGCTGCTGAGCGGTGAGCTCGCGGTGCGCGATCTGCCCCAGGCCTGGAACGAGGGCATGGAGCAGCGCCTGGAGGTGCGTCCGCGTAGCGCCAACGAGGGCTGCCTGCAGGACATCCACTGGGCACTGGGCTCCTTCGGCTACTTCCCCTCGTACGTCTTCGGGGCGGTCATCGCCGCGCAGCTCTGGGAGAGCCTGCGCGCTCACCTGCCCGAGCTGGATACGCAGATCGGCCGCGGCGAATTCTCCGGCCTGTTCGGCTGGCTGCGCGAGAACGTGCACGGCCTCGGCGCCAAGGTTACCGTCAAGGAACTGATGAGGCACGCCACCGGACAGCCCCTGTCGGCCAATTCGCTCTTGCGCTACCTGGAGCACAAGTACCTGGAGAGCCGCACGTGACCGCCGAGGCGCCGGGCGTCGGCACGCCCGCAGCGCTCGGCCCCCGTCCCCACACCGCGCGCCCAAGCGCCACGCTGCGCAAGCTCGGGGCGCGGCTGCGCGGGCTCGCCGGTAAAGCCATCGCCGATTATCGAATGATCGAGCCCGGCGATCGCGTCATGGTCTGCCTCTCGGGCGGCAAGGACTCGTACACGCTGCTGGATCTGCTGCGCTCGCTGCAGGCGAGCGCCGAGATCGACTTCACGCTGCTCGCCGTCAATCTCGACCAGAAGCAGCCCGGCTTCCCGGCGCACGTATTGCCGCAGTACCTGCAGTCCATTGGCGTGCCCTGGCACATCATCGAGCAGGACACCTATCGCGTCGTCAAGCGCGTCATTCCCGAGGGCAAGACCATGTGCTCGCTGTGCTCGCGCCTGCGGCGCGGTGCGCTCTACCGCTTTGCCGCCGAGCAGGGCATCAGCAAGATCGCCCTCGGCCACCATCGCGACGACATCGTCGAGACACTGTTCCTCAATCTCTTTCATGGGGGGCGGCTCAAGGCCATGGCTCCGAAGCTGCGCTCCCAGGATGCTCGCCACGTGGTCATCAGACCCCTGGCCTACATTCCCGAGCGCGACATCGCCCGCTACGCACGCGGCATGGCCTTTCCGCTCATCCCCTGTCGCCTGTGCGGCTCGCAGCCAAACCTGCAGCGCAACGCCATCAAGGCCATGCTGGCCGCCTGGGAGCGCGAGCAGCCGGGCCGCGTCGAATCGATCTTCTCCGCGCTTCGACACGTCGAACCGGCGACGCTGGCCGACACCCGCCTGTTCGACTTTGCTGCGTTACAGCAGGCATTCGGCGCCGCTGGCGGCGCTGGCGCCCCCGATCCGGCCGGCCCCGCCTGCACGGGAGCGGACAGCCTCGCTGCGATTGAGTAAAGTTTTCGAATGCCCTTCGATGCCCTCACCCGTCGCCGCCCGCTCCCGCGCCGGCCGGACTGGACGCGTCTACCTGACGAGGAGCTGCTGCGGCTGCGCATGTGCGATCTGCGGCTCGAGCTCTCACGCTCCCCGGTGCAGCGTTACGTGCAGCGTCTGTACGCCGAGCTCGATGGTCGCGGCATTCGCTTTCGTCCGCACGTCTGGTTGTCGGATGATTGGTTCTCGCCCGACGGGGTGCCCGGCATCGCCGTGCCCTTCTATCTGGCGCACCCGCGCCTGATGCGCCTCGCGCGCAAGATGACGCGCGCCGTGGAGGGCAGCAATGCCAACTGGGCCATGCGCATCCTGCGCCACGAGGCCGGTCATGCCATCGACTCGGCCTACCGATTGCGGCGGCGCGCCCACTGGCGTGCGCTGTTCGGTGAGGCTTCGCGACCCTATCGCGATCATTACCGCGTGCGGCCGGCCAGCCGCCGGCACGTGCAGCATCTTGGCGACTGGTATGCGCAAAGCCATCCGACCGAAGATTTCGCCGAGACGTTCGCCGTCTGGCTCGCCCCGCGCTCGAACTGGCAGCGCCGCTACGCGGCGTGGCCGGCACTGCGCAAGCTGCATTTCGTGGACCGTCTCGCCGACGAGCTGGTGACCCAGTCCCCGCCCGTACGCCGGCGCACGCGCATCGAGCCGCTGCATGCCGATCAGCGCACGCTCGGTCAGTACTTCCAGGGCAAGCGTGCCCTGCGCCGGGCGCGCCGCGGGCTGCTGGTCGACCGGCTGTTGCAGCGGGTGTTCGCGGCCGAGTCAGCTGGCAACGCCCGTGCGTCGCTCACGCCGCGGCGCTCCGCGGCCTCGCTGCTGCGTGCGCATAAGGCGCGGCTGCTCAACTGGATGATGGCGAGCACCGGTGTGGATCGTTACATCGCGCATCAGATCCTGCGCGCTGCAATCGAGCGCAGCGAGCAGCTGGGCCTGTACGTTGCAGACTCGCAGCGCACGGCGCTCGCCAACGCGCGCCGCATGCTGCGACAACTGGCGCGCCGCTACCTCGCCAGCCAGGGCCTGCAACAGATCGCATGATGGCTCGCAAGCTTCGCACCCTGGTCGTGGTGCACACGAGCCTGGTGCCGCCCGAGACGCTCGATGGCTACTCCGAGAAGCAAATCGATGAGTGGCGCACCGAGTACGACGTGATCTCGGCGCTGCGCGCCGCCGGTCACGAGGTGCAGATCCTCGGCGTGCTCGACTCGCTGACCGGGCTGCGCGGCGCGCTGCTGGAGTGGAAGCCCGAGGTCGTCTTCAACCTGCTCGAGGAATTCAACGGCATCGTGACCTACGATCAGCACGTGGTCGCGTTTCTCGAGCTGATGCGCGCTCCCTACACCGGCTGCAATCCGCGCGGTCTGCTGCTGTCGCGGGACAAGGTGCTCTGCAAGCAGCTGCTGGCCTTCCACCGCATCCCGACGCCGCAGTTCACCGTATTCCGGCGCGGCCAGCGCATCCGCGTGCCGAAGAACCTGCGTCCGCCGCTGTTCGTGAAGTCGGCGACCGAGGACGCCTCACTCGGCATCGCGCAGGCCTCCGTGGTCGACGATCATGCACGCCTGACCGAGCGCGTGCAGTTCATGCACGATCAGATCGGCTCGGACGCGCTGGTCGAGGAGTACATCGAGGGGCGCGAGCTGTACGTGGCTGTGATGGGTAACGAGCGCCTCACGCGCCTGCCGATCTGGGAGATGCGCTTCGGGACGCTGCCGCAGTCACTGCCGGCGATCGCCACACGCAAGGTGAAGTGGGATCGCAACTATCAGAAGCGCTACGACATCAGCACCTGCGCCGCCGTGGATCTGTCGCCGCAGGTGCTGCAGAAGCTCGATCGGCTGTCACGACGCATCTACCGCGCGCTGCACCTTTCGGGCTACGCGCGCATCGATTTTCGCGTGCGACCCGATGGGGCTATCTTCATGCTCGAGGCCAACCCCAACCCGAACCTCACTCGCGATGAGGACTTCGCCGAGTCGGCGCGTGCCGCGGGCGTCGACTATCAGGGCCTGCTCGAGCGTATCATGACCCTGGGGTGCAACTATCGGGCGGAATGGCGGGACTACGTATGAAGCATTGGCTCCTGGCCGGCACGATCGCTCTGATGCTCGTGGGCTGCGCCAACTCGCCCGAGCGCAAGCAGCTCTCGCAGCTCGAGGGTCTGCAGAAGGCCCTGCCGGGCGTGTACACCAGTCCGGCAGCCAGCGGCGCAGCTGACTCGGACGTCAGTTTCAGCATCTCGCCGGTGACCGCGCAGCTCATCGGTGAGAAGGTCTTCTTCGTGCGCGAGACGCCGGCGGACAATGCCGGGCTGGTGCTGTGGCAGGGCATCTGGACCTTCGTGGCCATTGCGCCCAAAGGCCATCAGCGCACGCACGAGGAACCGGGCATCATGCAGCACAGCTTCCTCTTCAAGCAGCCGCGGCGCTGGGCATCGGCAGGGAGCAATCCGGATCTGCTCGTCTCGATGCTGCCCGATGATCTGCAGCCGCTGCCGGGATGCGATCTGCTCTGGCAGTCCAATCCCATGGGCTATGAGGCGAAGAAAATGTCGGGCGAGTGTCGTCCCGGCCGCCTGGCGAGCGGGCTATGGATCGAGCAGCAGGCAGATCTGGAAGGCGAAGCGCTGACTCTCACGGAGCAGCCCCTCGACGCCAACGGTGCTCCGGACCTGCATGTCGCCCCGATCACCCTGCATCTCACGCGTACCGGCTCACCTCCCTGACGCGGTCTCAGGCGTCAGTGCCGGCCGACCGCGGCAGCGCACGTCGCCTGCCGATGTAGGCGTTGGCCGTCGCTGCTGGTGTCGAGCTTCCGGCGGCTGCTAGCACTCGCCACGCCTGATTGCCAAATGGGCCTTCACTCCTGCAGCGCCACAGTGAGACTGACATCGCGATAGGCCGATGCAACCCGATTCATTTCGTGAACGGCTTATCTAACGGAACAGTAGTTTCATGGTGAACTCGTGATGCATCGACAAGGATGCATGGGACAGTGGCCAGGCGCGGAGGTATCAGCAGATGAGCACGCAGCACTTTGCTTCAGCCCGGGGTGTTTTGAAGGTCGCCAACCTGCGCGAGTATTTTCACGGCGAGCTGCACGGTGCGCTCGCGCACCGGCATGTCGCGGTCGAGGATCAGACCGAGCAGTACGTCGTCAATCTGCTGACCCTGTTCGCCCGCTCCGAGCAGCTGTTCGAACAAACGCCCGAAGGTGTGCGCCTCAGGCCCCTGGCACACATGCTCGCCGCGGCGCTCGAAGCGCCCACCAGCCTCGAGCGCGAGCGTGCGCTGCAGCGCCTCGGGGATGTGTCCCTGTTCGTCGCCGGCTTCTTCGCGCACAGCTTTGCGCGCAAGCTCGTCGAC
>DATBPG010000189.1:0-1778 GCA_036561485.1 Steroidobacteraceae bacterium
TGCACTTCGCTCGCGTGGCGTGCCACCGCGGCGTAGCGCTCGGGCCGCCAGTTACGCAGTGCGTGGCTCGAGCATGGACTGATCAGGAGGGTGGCCGGGGCGCCGGCTGTGAGCTGTTCGGCGTAGCGCTGTGCCTCAACCGGCACGGGCAGATTCCATTGCAGCGCGCCGCGCGGCACGCCCAGCGCATCCAGAAAGCCCTGAAAGCTGTCGAGCACGTGTTCGTTGGCGCGCGGGGCGATCGCGGCGTTGGTGAACAGCCACTGCAGCTCGCGTGCGCGCGCACGGTCGAAGCCGATGCGCAGGCGTGCCGGAATCATCGCGGCGGCGAGGCTTGCGCGCAGCGACAACTGCATATGCAGCAGTACATCGAAGCGGCGTGAGGCAAGTTGTGCGCGCAGTGCCCTGAGCGAGCCCCAGCTGTCGCGCTTATCGATGGTGATAAACTCCACGTGCGGCAGAAGGCCCATGAGCCGCGCTTCCGCGCGGCCGATGACCCAGGTGAGTCTCGTTGCCGGCCACACGCGTTGCAGGGTGCGCACGATCGGCACGACGTGACAGGTATCGCCGATGGCCGAGAGCCGCAGGATGCACAGGCTCTCGGGCGGCGTGGTGAGATTCAACATGGGGAAAACATTGCACTGGCCGACAGGCGCCGAGGTGCGGCAGAAGAGCGTGCCGGGCGGCGCGATGCTATATGACGCCTCCCGGGCCGGCAATGCCGGGGTCGAATGGTTCGATCCGCAGTGGTGGCGCGCACGCGGGGAGGTGCGCGCGAGCCCGGAGGGCCGCGGCTCGGCGCTGCTGATCGATGCCGACCAGCGGCGGCTGGTGCTGCGACACTACCGGCGCGGCGGCTGGGCGGCGCGCGTGTCTGCGGATCGCTACTGGTGGCGCACGGAGGATGCGACGCGCTCCTTCGCGGAACTGCATCTGCTCTATCTCATGCGGCGCGGCGCGCTGCCCGTGCCCGTGCCCCTGGCAGCCTGCTACCGTCGCACCGGGCGGCACAGCTACAGCGCGGATCTGCTCACCGAGCGCATCGAGGCGGTGACCTCCCTGGCCGCGCGTCTGGCGGCCGCGCCGCTGCCCCTGATGGGCTGGATCGCCATCGGCCGCTGCCTCCGGCGCTTTCACGAGGAGGGCGTGTTTCATGCCGACCTGAATGCGCACAACGTGATGCTCGATGACCAGTGGCACGTGTGGCTGGTCGACTTCGATCACGGGGACCTGCGCAAGCCGGGAATGTGGTGTGACGCGAATCTGGTGCGGCTGCGCCGCTCGGTGGAAAAGATCACCGCGGCCTTGCCTGCCGAGCATTTTTCCGACGCCGACTGGGCTTCGATGCTGGACGCCTATTTCGCCGCTGCGGCCGCCGCCGCCTGAGCGGCAAAGCGGTGCGCCGCCTCTATACGCTGCTCTGGTGGGTCGTACTGCCGTTCGTGGCGCTTGCCGGGGTCAGGCGCGCGCGGCGCGAACAGGCCGCTGGCGTCGCCAGCGGTGGACTGCGCGCGAGGCAGTCCTGGCGTGAGCGGCTCGCATGGGCCACCGCCCCCGCTGCAAGCTCCGGCGCCTCGGCGGCCGATACGCTATGGGTCCATGCAGCCTCGGTCGGGGAGATGCAGCTGGCGGCGGTGCTGATCGGCGCACTGCGCAGCCACTCGCCCGAGCGCGCCATCACGCTCTCCTGTCAGACCGCCACCGGCCGTGCGCGTGCCCGGGAGCTGCTGCCCGGGCTGCCGCTGCGCTATGCGCCCTATGATCTGCCTGGTCCGGTG
>DATBPG010000190.1:0-26492 GCA_036561485.1 Steroidobacteraceae bacterium
GTGAGGGCACCCTCACCGAGGCACTCGCCGAGGTCGAGGATAAACATGAGGATCCCGCAGTCGGGGATGCCGAGGGCGCCTGGCCTGATTGCTCCGTGCGCATCGACGCACGCTACGCAACGCCGACGCAACATCACAATCCGCTCGAGCTCTTTACCACCACCTGCCTCTGGGAAGGCGAGCGGTTGATCATCCATGAGCCCAGCCAGTTCGTCAGCGGCCTGGCGGCAGGCATCGCTCGCCAGCTCGGTATCCGGCCCGAACAGGTGCAAGTGCGCTCCGAATTCGTCGGGGGTGCGTTCGGCGCGCGCGGCGGCCTGACGCATCGCACCGCCTGGATTGCCCTGGCGGCGCGCCGGCTCGGCCGCCCGGTGAAGCTCGTGGCTACGCGCGAGCAGGGCTTCACCATCGCGACCTATCGCGCCGAGACACAGCACCGCGTGCGCCTGGGTGCCAATGCCGACGGGCAGTTGCAGGCCATCGTCCACGAGGGCTGGGAGCTTACATCGCGTCCTTCGACGTATAACGTGTCGGGTACGCAGACCACCGCTCGCCTGTACGCCTGTCCTAACGTCGCGACCCGCGTCAGCGTCGTGCACGCTGATCGTGGCACGCCGGGCTTCATGCGCGCCCCGCCCGACACGCCCTACATGTTCGCGCTCGAATCTGCCATGGACGAGCTGGCCGTGGCGCTGAAGCTCGATCCGATCGAACTGCGGCGGCGTAATGAGAGCGCGCGCGATCCGATCACCGCACGCCCCTATACCTCGCGCTCACTGATGCAGTGCTTCGAGCAGGGCGCGGCCGCCTTTGGCTGGTCGCGCCGGCATTCCGAGCCGCGCTCCCTGCGCCGCGGTGAGTGGCTCGTCGGTCTGGGCTGTGCCACGGCGGCCTATCCGAGCAACATAGCCGCGGCCTGCGCTCGCGTTCTGCTGCGTGGAGAGCACGCGCGTATCCAGATCGGCGCGCACGATATCGGTACCGGCGCCTACACGGTGATCGCGGCCATCGCCGCCGATCGCCTGCGCCTGCCGCTTGCCAATATCAGCGTGCAGCTCGGCGACAGCGAGCTGCCTCCGGCCGGGCTCGCGGCGGGCTCCAGCCATACGGCCGGCATCTGCAATGTCGTGGCGCGCGCCTGCGATCAGGTGCTGGAGCGGCGCGCACGGCAGCCCGATTCGCCGGCGGGAACGGCCATCGAGGTGTACGCGGAGAATCTGCCGGATGGCGCGCCAGCCAATGGCATGGCGATGCTCTATTCGGGACAGATGGCGATGGCACGCGGCAGCGAGCTTCCCGGCCGTATCGCCTACGGTTTTGGAGCCCAATTCGTCGAGGTGCACGTACACGAACGCACCGGTGAGATCCGCACGCCGCGGGCGCTCGGCGCATTTGCGGCCGGCACCATCGTCAATCCGCTGACCGCACGCAGTCAGTTCATCGGCGGCATGATCTGGGGCATCAGCGCAGCGCTGCATGAAGCCACGGAGCTCGATGCGCGCCTGGCGCGCTATCACAATGCGGATCTGGCCGAATACCTGGTGCCGGTCAATGCCGATATCGGCGAGATCGAGCTCATCATGGTGCCCGAGCAGGACAGCGTCGTGAATCCACTCGGCATCAAGGGCATCGGGGAGCTGGGCACCGTCGGCATGAACGCCGCGGTGGCCAACGCCGTCTACCACGCCACCGGCAGGCGCATACGCGAGCTGCCGATCCGTCTGGAAAAGCTGCTCTAGGAGCCGACCCGCGAAGGGTCGACAGAGCGCGCATGAGCTCGGGCTGGTACAGCGAATCGGCGGTGGTCAGCACCACGTAGGGTGCAAGGGCCAGGACGGCGACCGCGAGAGAGATGGCGTAGCTTTTTTCGAGCGGGTAGCGCATCACGCCAGCGTGGGGCTACGGCAACGGCACTGCAGCAGGCGTCAGTGCGCTCCGCGGCACGCGCGCGGTGCTGCGCGCCATCAGCGCCGTCTGATGGAAAAAACTTCCCGCCATTGCAATTGCCCGTGCGACAAACGTGCCTGTCTGCGCGGGCGGATCGGTGCCTGGAGACAGTGCGGACAAGCGATGCCGCGCAAGCAGATGCGGGCACAGATCAGCCTCTTTCAGCCATCGGGCGGTGTCGCACTGTTGCGCTTCGCAGCGCAGTGCCCGCTCTGGTATGTCGATTGCAACGTCCCCCCATTTCTCCGCAACGGCGGTCCATGCGAGGAAGGGCATATGGCCAACGCAGGCAGTGACAGTTGGGATGAGTGGCGCACACGACAGATCGCGGCTCGATCGGGCCGTGCCCGGCAATCCGGTGACGATGCGGTGCGACTGGCGCGCGCGCTGGGGTGGTTCAGTATCGGACTGGGCGCAGCTGAGCTGGTGGTGCCGCGTGCAGTGGGCACGATCGTCGGCATCCAGCGCCCCTGGACCATGCGCGCGATGGGACTGCGCGAGATCGCCGCGGGTGCGGCCATCCTCTCGCGACCGCGCGAGCCGGCGTTTCTGTGGTCGCGCGTCGCAGGCGATGCGCTGGACCTCGCGCTGCTTGGCGCCGCTTTCGGCGCGCGCGATGCACATCGCGGGCGTCTGACCGCGGCGCTCGGCACCGTGGGAGCGGTCACCGCGGTGGACGTCATCGCGAGCCGTCGTCTGAGTGCAGCGACCCTCGGCCAGCAGGCCGCGCCGGTGGAGATCTCGCTGTCCGTGGCGATCGATCGCCCGGCCGAGGAGCTCTACCGCTTCTGGCGCAACCTGACCAATCTGCCGCGCTTCATGAGTTCGGTGCGCGAGGTGCGGCCGCTGGACGGCCTCGCTCCCGAACAGGCAAGGCGCTGGCACTGGGTGGGGCTTGCGCCGGTGGGCTCCCTGGAGTGGGAGTCGGAGATCACGGAGGACCGTCCCGGGCAGTTGATTGCGTGGCGCTCAAGCGCCGGGACACTGCTGGCCTTCGAGGGCACGGTGCACTTTGCAGCGGCACCCAACGCTGAGGGCACGCTGGTGCGGCTGCGCATGCGCTACGCCGGGGCCGGCGGCGCCACGACGGCCGCCGTGGCGCGAATGCTGCGTCAACTGCCGCGCCAGCAGATGAAGGCGGAGCTGCGCCGCTTCAAGCAACTCATCGAGACCGGAGAGATCGCCACCATCGACGGTCAGCCCTCGGGCGCGCGCAGCCCGCCGGTGAGGTGGTTCCAGCGCATCATCCCGGCGACGAAAAAGAGCCGCGAGGCCGGCTCTGGCGCCCCGGGCGCCTCGCGCTGGCGGCAGCCGCCGACGGGACCCGGGGGCGGTCCGAGTGCCGAGCGATATACCACCGCGGAGGGTACGCAATCATGAAGGCGAACTGCTGGTATGGAACCACGGACGTGCGCGTCGAGACCGTAGCCGACCCGCACATCATCAATCCGCGCGATGCGATCGTGCGCATCACCTCCACGGCGATCTGCGGCTCGGACCTGCATCTGTACGATGGCTACATCCCGACCATGCAGCAGGGCGACATCCTCGGCCATGAGTTCATGGGCGAGGTCATGGAAGTCGGCTCTGGTGTCGGCAATCTGAAAGTCGGCGACCGCGTGGTCGTGCCGTTCCCCATTGCCTGCGGCGCATGTTTTTTCTGCAAGCGCAACCTCTGGTCGCTGTGTGAGAACACCAATCCCAATGCGGTGCTCGCCGAGAAGCTCTGGGGCCGTTCACCCTGCGGCATCTTCGGCTACTCGCACATGGTCGGCGGATATGCGGGCGGGCAGGCCGAATACGCGCGCGTGCCATTCGCCGATGTGGGACCGATCAAGATCGAGGACGGCCTCTCGGACGAGCAGGTGCTGTTCCTGTCCGACATCCTGCCCACCGGCTACATGGCCGCCGAGAATTGTCGTATCCAGCGCGGCGACACCGTGGCGGTGTGGGGGTGCGGCCCGGTCGGACAGTTCGCCATCCTCAGCGCCAGGCTTCTGGGCGCGGAGCGCGTCATTGCAATCGATCGCTTCGAGGAGCGGTTGCGAATGGCCCGCGAGCGAGCGGGCGCCGATCTGACGCTCGACTATTCCGCCGTGGACATCAACGAGGTGCTCGACGATGTGACCGGTGGCCGCGGGCCCGACGCCTGCATCGATGCGGTGGGCATGGAGGCTCATCTGCCGGGCGCCTGGGGTCTGTACGATCGGGCCAAGCAGGCCATGCGCCTCGAGACCGATCGGGGCGGCGCGCTGCGCCAGGCCATCCAGGCCTGTCGCAATGGCGGTGTGGTGTCGGTTCCCGGTGTCTATGGGGGCCTGATCGATTCGATGCCCATGGGAGCGTTCGTCAACAAGGCGCTCACGCTGGTGTCCGGGCAGACGCATGTGCACCGCTACCTGCGCCCGCTGCTCGAGCGCATCCAGAAGGGCGAGCTCGATCCGAGCTTCGTCGTCACGCACCGGCTGGCGCTCGATGAGGCGCCCCAGGCGTATGAGATCTTCAAGCACAAGCAGCAGGAGTGCGTGAAGGTCGTACTCAAGCCCGGGGAGCGCGCGGCCGGCGGCTCACGCGACCGCCAGCGCAATGGCTTCGGCAGTGGCAATGGCGGTGCCACCGGACGAACCGGCGGCGCTGCGGGGGCTGCGGGCGAGGGGCGCACCACGCACTGACGCCGCCCAGGCCCCGGCAGAGGCTTCCTATCCCGTGTAGGCGGCGCTCGTGTGCAAGGCCGCAGCGCTGCCTACAGTCAGGACCGGCGCGCTCCCGCTGCCGCTGGGAGCGCGCCTGCGCATGCTGTGACCTTGCCAGGAGGAACCCATGGAACAGGCGCAATTGAAGGAACTGCTGCTGCAATCTCTGGAGCATGAGCGTGGTGGCATCCAGGTCTATGAGACTGCGTTGAAGTGCGTGCTCAACGAGGACCTGAAGGAAGAATTCGAAGAATATCTGGGCGAGACGCGCCGGCATGAGGAGCTGCTGCTGGGCGTCTGCCGCAACCTCGGCATCGATCCGGAGGAGGGCAGTCCCGGCCGCCAGATCATCCGCCAGCTCGGCGGCTCACTGGTCAAAGCCATGCAGGCGGCGCAGGCAGCGGGTAATCCGGCAGCTGCCGAGCTAATCGCCTGTGAATGCGTGGTGCTGGCGGAGACCAAGGACCATGCCGACTGGGAGCTCATCAACCAGTGCGCCGAGCACGGTGGCGCCAAGGTTGGCAAGGCTTTGCATGACGCGGCTGAAGAGGTCGAGCCACAGGAAGACCGTCACCTGTATCACTCCAGGGGGTGGGCGCGCGAGCTGTGGTTGCAATCGCTGGGGCTGAAGGCAGTGCTGCCGCCGCCCGAGGAACGCCGGCACGTGACCTCCGCGATCGGTGCGGCACGCGCGCAGCAGGAAAGCGAGAAACAACGCTAGCGAGGGTCCCGCACCTGCCGGTGCGCTGAAGCGCGCCAACGCTCGCGCTATGATGAGCGCTCGTTGCGCCTTGCGCGCGCCTGGAAGGGGGATCCCATGCATGTGAGGACACTGGTGAGCGCCGCCGCGGCGCTGGCTTTACTGACGCTGGGAGCGCTGCCGGCCCTGGCCGCGCCCGAGCCCGATCAACTGCCGACCCATCACGGCGGAGCCCTGACGATCCAGCCCATCCATCATGCGTCGCTGCTGCTGAGCTGGAATGGTCACAGCGTGCTGGTGGATCCGGCGCCGCTCGGCAACGCCACCACTGTCGGGCCGGAGTTCAGCTCGCTCGCCAAGCCCGACATCATCCTCATTACGCACATCCACGGGGATCACTTCAGCCCACCGGTCCTTCAGGCCGTCAGCGGCGATCACACCGTGATCCTCACACCGCGCAACGTCTACGAGAAGCTGCCGGCCGATCTGCAGAAGCATGCGCGCGCACTGGCCAACGGCGCGCACACGGTCGTGGACGGCATTCCGATCGAAGTGGTGCCGATGTACAACACCACGGCCGAGCGGCAGAACTTTCATCCCAAGGGTCAGGGCAACGGCTACATCCTCACCTTCGGCGGTGAGCGTGTGTACGTGGCCGGCGATACCGAGGAGTCTCCCGAGCTCTCGCATCTGCGCAATATCGACGTGGCCTTCATTCCGATGAATCTGCCGTTCACGCAGACTCCTCAGGCGGCGGCCAAATGGGTACGCGACTTCCGGCCGCGCATCGTCTATCCCTATCACTATCGCAATCGCGATGGCTCCAAGAGCGACATCCAGTGGTTCAAGACGCTGGTCGGCGATGCCAGCGAGGTGCGGCTGCGCGACTGGTACCAGTAGAGCTCACCGGCGCGCCCGCGCAGCGATCGGCGCGCTGCTTAAGCAGGTTGGAAGGCGCGGATGGGTGCCCGGGCGGCCTCAGGGCGCGCTGCAGTCCTACAGGGGGCCCCCACCGTGCTGGCTAAGGTGGGCTCCTTCCACCAGAGGAGCGATCATGAGCCAGAACAGCCAGGATCCCACTCCGCAACCCCAGGCCGGTGGCCAGGGCAGCGGCCAGAGTCAGGGTCAGAAGGCCCAGAATCAGGGCGAGGGCAATCGCGAAGCAGCTGCCAACTTCAACCGGGCGGAGCGCGAGTTTGTGCAGTCCCCGGGCGGGCAGCAGAAGATCCGCGAAGGCACGCACGTCGCGCCTGGCGAGGAGGCCGAGCTCAGCGAGGCGGAGCGGCGCGCCGAAGAGCGTGCCAAGGCGCAGGATTCGAACCGCATGGGCTAGCTCGGCCCCTGGGGGGGCGCAGGCCGGCACTGCGGCTCCCCCAGCGTCGCTGTCCGCCGTCAGTTTCAGGGGCCCGTGGCGCCCAATGACACGGCGGTGACACATCCCGTGCCGACCGCGCTAGCCTTCGGGCGTGGACCTGAACGACCTCATCGTCCTGCATTGGCGCGGTGCACATCACGCCGCCGCGCCGGCGCCTGAGCCCGTCTCGGGTCAGGATCTGTTCCTGATCGACACCTGCCAGCGTCGCGTCGCCGTACTGACCGGGGCTGCCGCGCACGCGGCCGCCGTGCGCGAATTTCCCGCCGACGGCGGCCTGGAGAGCTTTTCCGGCACCCAGGCGTACGCCTTCCTGTTGCGCTTTGCCTGCGGCCTGGAAAGCAAGCTGGTCGCCGAGACCGAGATCTTCGGGCAGATCAAGCAGGCCTGGCGCATCTTCAGCGAGCGCGGCTCGCCGCTTGCGCGAGAGCTCTCTGCCTGGATACAGCTGCTGTTTCAGGACGCCAAGGGCATTCGCGCACAGTATCTGGGCCATCTCGGCAGCGCTTCCTATGGCTCGCAGGTGCGTCGACTGCTCGGCGATGAGCCCGCTCGAGGGGCAACGCTGCTGATCGGTGCCGGTCACCTGGCACAGTCCGTAGCGCCCTGGCTGTCCGGCTCTGAGCTCTGGCTCTACAACCGCACGGTCGAGCGTGCGCTCGAGCTGTCGCGTGAAGTCGCCAAGCGCGATCCGGCGCGTCCCATCCGCGTCATCGACGGTGGGCTGGAATCGGAGCTTGCGGCGTGGCGCAGCGCCCAGCACGTGGTGGTCTGCATTCCGGGCGATCCGCAAGTGGATGCCGTACGCGTAGCCGCCCGTCGCGAATACCTGTCGGCTGCGGGAGCTGCCGGTCCCGGCCGCGTCATCCATCTGGGTCTGGGCGCCGCTCCGCTGGCGCCCTGGAGCGAGCTGCCCGGCGTCGTGAGCCTGGGCAGTCTGTTTGACATGCTGCGATCGCATTCGCAGCTGCGCGCCCGCGCCTTGCAGCGCGCACAACACGCCTGCCTCGAAAAGGCAGTGCTGCGCTCGCTGGGCGCGAGCGCCTCGCACCCGCACAGCTGGGAAGACCTCGCCGCTTTCCAAACCCTGTAGTCCATCGCAAGGCCATGACCTCCCGGGCACTGAAGCTCGGCACGCGCCGCTCGGCGCTGGCCCGTGCGCAGAGCACCGCCGTCGCGCGCGAGCTCGAGCGCCGTCATCCCGGCGTGCGCGTGGAACTGGTGGGCATCGATACGCGTGGGGACAAGATCCTCGATCAGCCGCTCTCGGCGGTGCAGGGCAAGGAGTTCTTCACCGCTGAGATCGATGCAGCGCTGCTGCGCGGGGACATCGATCTGACCGTGCACTCGTACAAGGACCTCGCTCTGCAGCGCGATCCGCGACTGCTGCTGGCGGCGGTGCCGCGCCGCCAGCAGCCGCACGACGTGGTGATCTTCGCCGCGGACGTATCCGAGCGACTGGCGGCCGGTGAATTCCTGCGCATCGGCAGCTCCTCACCGCGCCGGGCGAGCTTCGTTCCTGCCTTTCTGAACCGCGCACTGCCCCAGCCTGCAAATGCGGGCGCCGCCGGCTCGATGGCCAGCTCGCGCGTGCAGCTGGGCGAGCTGCGCGGCAATGTGGATTCGCGCCTGCGCCGTCTGCACGAGCCGCGCAGCTGCGCCCGCCACCTGGACGGGGTAGTGCTGGCCTTTGCAGGTCTCGCCCGACTCTGGGCCGAACAGAGCACGCGGCCGCAGCTGCAGCAGCTGCTTGTGGGCCTGCCGCGAATGATCGTGCCGCTGTCGGTGTGTCCGCCGGCGCCCGCGCAGGGTGCCCTTGCCATCGAATGTCGTCGGGAGGATGTGTTCACAAGCGAGCTGCTCGCGGCGCTGGAGGATCCGGCGACGCGCGCGTCCGTCGCTCGCGAGCGCGCACTGCTGGATGTGCGCGGCGGCGGCTGTCAGCAACGCTTCGGTGCGGTGCACCTCACCGTGCCGCGCCTGGGCTCGCTCTGCTACACGCGGGCTGCCGAGGAGCATGCCGGGACGCTGCAGATCGGCGAGCCGCGACTCGATTGGACGCCCGCGCAACCGCTGCCCGCCCCGCCGGCTGCGGTGCGCGCCTGGGATGGCAGTCGCGTGCCGTCCCCGGCCGCCATGCCAAGCCCGGAGGGCATTGCGCGTGCCGCGCAGCGACTGCGCACGGCCGGCGCACTGTTCATCGCGCATCGGCGAGCCTTGCCCGAAGGCTCGGGGCTGCGCGTCGAGGCCGCCACTTCGGTCTGGGTACCTGGCCCGTCCACATGGTTCGCCCTAGCCAGCGCCGGGGTCTGGGTACAGGGATGCGCCGAGGGCCTGGGTATCGGCGCGATCGCGGGACTGCTGGCTGAGCCGTGGCTGCAGCTGCCGCCGCTGCCCGAGTGGCTCGTGCTCACCCATGCCGGGGCCAGCGAGGGCTGGGCCGCAGGCAGCGCGGTTGCCACCTACTCACTCGCAGAGCCGCTGGAGCTGCCCCCCGCCGATGTCACGCACATCTGGTGGGCCAGCGCGGCGCAGTTCGAGCAGTGGCGCACGCGCAGCGCGCACGGCGCCGGCGATCGCATCGACGCCATTGCCCACGCCTGTGGCCCGGGCAAGACCTGGGGACAGCTGCAGGCGGCCGGGGTGCAGAATCTGCGCATATTTCCGCACTCGCAGCAGTGGCGCGAATGGTTACAGCAATGAAGCGGCTGCAAGGCAGCGCCGGGCGCGGCGGACTGGGCGTGCTGCCGGCGCGTCGCACGGTGCTCATCGCGCTGGCGGTCTGCGGCTGGCTCGGGCTGCAGCTGGCGCTGGTGGGCTGGTGGGCCACGGTGATCGGCCGGCAGGCACGGCGCATCGCTGCGCTCGAGGCGCTGCGCGGTGCCGACGGGGCCGCGGCGGAATGGTCACGCACGCGCCTGATGCTGGTGGGCGAATCGGGAAGCTTCCTGGCGCTGCTGCTGGTGGTGTCATTGCTGCTGGCGTGGCTGTACTGGCGCGAGCACCAGCGTACGCGCGCCATCCAGGGGTTCTTTGCCGCCGTGACGCATGAGCTGCGCACCCCCCTCACCAGCATTCGGCTGCAGGCCGAGGCGATCGCCGAGGGAGAGCAGGGCGCACAGCTCGCGCGGCGCCTGCTCGAGGATTCGCATCGGCTGGAATCGCAGATCGACAAGACGCTCGAGCTGGCGCGCATCGAGGGCGGCGGCCCGCTCTCCGAACAGGCGATTCCGCTGCACGGCTGGCTGGCGCGCGTGCTGCCCGATCTGGCGCTGGCGCACGGTGCGCGCGTGGATCTGCGCGCTCACGTGGACGCGGGGCTGCCCCCCATCCAGGCCGACGCCGGCGCGCTGCAGATGATTCTGCGCAATCTCATCGAGAACTCCGTGCGTCACGGGCGCATGGATCCGGTGAAGGTGCGGCTGACCGCGGCGCAGCGTGGCCAGCGGCTGGTGCTCGAATACCAGGACAATGGGCGCGGTGTGCCGCCGGGCACCGGGCGGCTCGGGCGGCTCTTTGGTCGCGGCACCGGATCCAGCGGTGCCGGCGTGGGGCTCTATCTGGTGCGGCGGCTCATGCAGCGCATGGGTGGAACGGTACGGTTCGCCAGTGCGCCGGGAGAGGGTTTTCGCGCCGAGCTGACCTTCTGGGTCAGCACATGAGTACACGGCTGCTCATGGTCGAGGACGAGCGCAATGTCGCCGAGACGCTCATGGAGCGCCTGCGCTCGGCGGGCTATGAGGTCGTGCGTGCCGAGTCGGTGCTCGCCGCGCGCCGTGCGATCTCAGAGGGGGGGCCGTTCCAGCTGGCCCTGCTGGACGTCGGCCTGCCCGATGGCAACGGCTTCGAGCTCGCGCGCCTGCTGCGCGAGCGCGCCCCCGCCACGGCCATCATCTTTCTGACCGCGCACGCCAGCCCCGAGGATCGGGTACGGGGCCTGGAGCTCGGCGCCGACGACTACGTGGGCAAGCCATTTCTCTTCCGCGAGCTGCTGCTGCGGGTTCAGAACTGCCTCAAGCGTGCGCAGGATCTTGCGCAGGTGCCCGGCGAGATGCGCGGGCAGGTGCGCATCGGCCGCGCACTGGTCGACTTCGAGCGCTTCTGCGCCACGGTCGAGGGCGAGAACCGCTCGCTCACGCACAAGGAATGCTCGGTGCTGCGACTGCTGGCCGAGCGTGTCGGCAAGGCCGTCAGCCGCGATGAGATCCTCGATCGGGCCTGGTCGGCCGATGAGTTTCCGACCTCGCGCACCGTGGATAACTTCATCGTGCGGCTGCGCAAGCTGGTGGAAACCGACCCCGCCGATCCACGTGTCATCCGCAGCATTCGCGGCGTGGGCTACCTGCTCACCGAACTGCACCGCGAGTGAGCATGGCGAGCGACAAGCCCCTGCTGCGCGCGCTGGCGCGCGCCAATCAGGCACGCCCGCCGGTCTGGTTCATGCGCCAGGCAGGCCGCTATCACAGCCACTATCAGCACCTGCGAGCGCGTCACGAGTTCATGCAGCTGTGCAAGCAGCCGCAGCTGGCCGCCGAGGTCACCCTCGGTCCCATCGAAGCGTTCGGTTTCGACGCGGCGATCCTGTTCTCCGATCTGCTGTTTCCGCTCGAGGCCATGGGGATGGGGCTGCGCTATGCTCCCGGGCCGCTGCTCGACTGGCATCTGTCGCGGCCAGAGGATCTGGCGCGACTGGCTGGCGGCGCCGAGCGCGTCGCATCGCTTGCCTTCCAGGCCGAGGCGCTCTCGCTGCTGCGCACGCGCCTGCCGTCCGCCTGCGCGCTCATCGGCTTCGTCGGCGGTCCCCTGACGCTGTATGCGTATGCCGCGGCGGGCTCGCACGAGGGCTTCTCGGCTGCGGTGCCGGGCCTGACGAACGGGATCTACCAGGGCTTTCTCGATCGGCTGCTGCCGCTGCTGGCGGCCAACATGGCACTGCAAGTCGAGGGCGGCGCGGAGTGCGTGGCGATCTTTGACACGGCCGCCGGTACACTCGATCCGACCGTGTTTGCAGATGCAGCAGCCCGGCCGCTGGCGCGCCTGCTGCACTTGTTTCGCGCCCTCTGTCCGCGCACGCCGGTGATCTACTACTCGCGCGATACCGGGCCGGCGCACTGGCAGGGGCTCGAGGACATTGCTCTGACGTGCCTCGGCATCGACTGGCGGGCGGATCTGGTGCAGACGCTGCGCACGCACGCGGATCGGTGCAGCGTGCAGGGCAATATCGATCCGCACTGGCTGCTGCTCGGTGCCGATGAGCTGGAACAGCGCGTACGCGCCCTGTTCACGCGGCTGCTGGCCGAGCCAAAGTCGCTGCGCAGCGGCTGGATCTGCGGCCTGGGCCATGGCGTGCTGCAGCAGACGCCGGAGGCGAATGTTGCGCTGGTGCTGCGGCTGCAGCGGGAGATGTTCGGATGAATGCGGTGCTGGCGGGTTCCGGTTCGCTGCTGGCCAAATACGACGTAGCGGGACCGCGCTATACGAGCTACCCCACCGTTCCCTACTGGGACAGCACCCCGAGCGAGCGGCAGTGGCTCGAGCACATCGACAGCGCGCTCGCCGGCGGTGCGCAGCACGGGGCGGCCCTATATCTGCACCTGCCGTTCTGTCGCGCGCTGTGCACGTTCTGCGGCTGCAATACGCGCATCACGCGCAGCCACAGTTTCGTGTCCCCCTACAGTCAGGCGCTGCTCGCGGAGCTGGATCTGTACCTTACGCGTCTCGGGCTCTCCGGGCTCGAGTTCGCGGATCTGCACCTGGGCGGGGGCACGCCCACGTTCCTGTCCACCGAGGAGCTCGAGGCGCTGCTGGATGCAATGTTCCGGCGTGCGCGCCCCCGTGCCGGGGCCAGCGGCTCGATCGAGGTGGATCCGCGCGTCACCACTCGCGCGCAGCTGCAGCTGCTCGCGCGCTACGGCTTCAGGCGCATCAGCCTCGGCGTCCAGGACTTCGACCCGCGCGTGCAGGACATCGTCAATCGGGTGCAGAGCGAACAGCAGGTGCGCGAAGTCAGCGACGGCGCGCGCGAGCTTGGGTTCGACAGCGTCAATTTCGATCTGATCTACGGGCTGCCGCTGCAGACGTGCGCCAGCATCGAGGCGAGCATGGATGCGGTCTGCCGCCTGCGCCCCGATCGCATCGCACTCTACGGCTATGCACACGTGCCCTGGATCAAGCCCGGACAACGCCGCTTCACCGAGGCGGATCTGCCGGTCGGCGCGGACAAGCGCGCGCTCTGCGAGCTCGCGCGCGAGCGACTGGAAAGCGAGGGCTACCGCGAGATCGGCCTGGATCACTTCGCGCTGGAGAGCGACGGACTCTGGCAGGCGCTGCGCAGCGGAGCCTTGCACCGCAATTTCATGGGCTATGCCACTGGGTTCACGCGCCCGCTGATCGGCCTGGGCGTCTCGGCGATCGGCGATACCGGCGATGCGTTGGCGCAGAACGAGAAGGATCTGCAGCGCTACCAGGAGCGCGTCGGGCGCGCAGAGCTGCCGATCCAGCGCGGCCACGTTCTCAACGCCGAGGACCAGGTGCTGCGCAGCCACATCCTGCGGCTCATGACGCGCTTTTCCACGCGCTGGGAATCACCCGCGGATCGCACCGCCTGGCTGCAGACGGCCATCGAGCGGCTGGCGGAGCCGGCGGCCGACGGACTGGTGCAGCTCGATGCGGGTGGTTGCCGCGTCACTGAGCTCGGCCGGGGCTTCCTGCGCAACATCTGCATGGCCTTCGATGCGCGGCTGGCGCGGCGCATGCCCGATAAGGCGCTCTTCAGCCGCACCGTGTGAGACAGGGGCGTTCTAGAAGGGCTTGACCACCGCCAACAGGATGATGGGCACCACCAGCAGCAATGCGCCTTCGTTGAACAGCCGCAGCCGGCCGGGGCTGGGCATCGGCTCGCCGCGCTTGAGGCGGCCGACGAGGCTCCGGCAGGCGAGGTGATAGCCGATCAGCCCCAGTACGAACAGCAGCTTGACCATGAGCCAGCGGCCACTATCGTGAAAGCCCAGCCAGAGGGTCAGGCCGAAGGCCAGGGCGAACAGGGCCATGAGCGTCATGAAAGCGAACAGGCGTCTGGCCATGATGACCAGCCGCCGCACGTCCTCTGCCCGGGACTGGCCCTCCGCGTAGTGCACAAAAATGCGCGGCAGGTAGAAGATCCCGGCCAGCCAGGCAATGACGGCGAGCAGGTGCAGTGCCTTGATCCAGAGCATGGGATTTCCGATAGGTGCTTGAAGTTCGCCGGAGCGTGCACGATTCACTATCCGCGGCGCCCGGCAACTCGTTAGACTCAACGGTAGATGGGGAATCATAATCCAACCAGCCTGCCGGCGGTGTGCGCCCCGGAGGTGACGCCGATCTACGGCGCGGCCAGTGCGTGGTGGATCCGTCTGATCTCGCACCTGCCCTGGACAGTCATCTATGGGCTGAGCACGCTGCTCATCTGGTGCGTACGGCACGTATTCCGCTACCGCGTGCGCGTCGCGCGCGACAACCTGCGGCGCTGTTTTCCGGCCTGTTCCGAGGCGCAGATCGATCGGCTGCTGTCGCAGAACTACCGCCACCTCGCGCAGGTGGTGGCGGAGTTCTTCAAGACCGCGACCATGTCGGCCGAGGAGCTGCGCTCGCGCGTGATACTCGTGAACCTCGAGCGGGTGCACGCCGAGACACGCGCCGGTCGCTCGGTGCTGCTGCTCGGAGCTCATCAGTGCAACTGGGAGTGGTCGCTGCACGCCGTCGCCCTGCAGGTCGGGGCTCCCATGGAGGCGGCTTACAAGCCGCTGCACGCGGCCGGCGCCGATCGGGAGCTGCGCAAGCTGCGTTGCCGCTTCGGCGCACGGCTGATCGCCGCCAAGAAACTGCTGCGCGAGATTGCACGTCGGCGCGACATCGTGCGTGCCGTGGCACTGATCGCCGATCAGGTTCCGGCCTCGAGCGACGGGCGGCTGTGGCTGAACTTCCTCGGCTGCGACACAGCGTTCTACCCCGGTCCCGGAGAGATCGCGCGCTCCACGGGCTATGCCGCCTTCTTCGCGGCCATGTCACGCACCCGCCGCGGCCACTACCAGATCGATTTCCAGCCGATCTGTGCGGCCAACGAGCGGCTGGATCCCAACGCCTTCACGGCGCGCTATGCGCGCCTGCTCGAGGCGCTGATCCGCCAGTATCCGGCCGACTGGACCTGGACGCATCGGCGCTGGAAGATCTCCTGTCCCTATCAGCTGTCGGCCGCGCAGCCAGCTCCGCAATAGTCCGCCCCGCCGGCTTCTGCCGCGGCCGCGGATTGTTATCATCGCCGCCCCCATCGTTTCAGGAGTGCGTCATGCAGGCAGCTCCGGTCGAGCCCGGTGTGCTGGGCGCGCGTCTGCGCCAGCAGCAGCTGATCGAAGATCCACAGCACGGTGAGCGCCAGCCCCTGGAGCTCGAGGCGAAGAGTCTGCTGTGGCCGCACGCCGCGCAGTGGGCCGTCATCGAGCTGGTGCAGGTGACCGAGACTGCCGCGCGCCGTCTGGAGGAATATCGCTTCGTGCCTGCACGGGCGATGCCCGAGCTGCCGGCATTCCACGGACCGGGGTTGCCGGTCGCGCTGTTGTTCGAGCGCACCCCCAATGGTGCCTCACACGCGCGTATGTACTCGACTCCGGCACTGCGCGTGTCGCATCGACGTTCCTTGCGGATCGATCCGCACGCGGCGCCCGGCCGCGATCCAGCGGATGTGCTGACACGACTGGCGCGCACGCTGCGTGATGCGGATGTGGCGGCGAGCACGGCGCTGTTCGAGCGCGAGGCGACTGTGCAGCATGCCGACGGCGCGCTGAGCAGAGCCAGCGCGCAGATTCGCGCGACGCTCGAGCAGCTGCTGCGGACCGGCGCAGCCGACCCGAGCTACTGTACACGCCTCGATGATGGAGCACGCAGTGCGCTGGAGCTGCAGCTGCGGGAGCGCCCGGCGCTGCTGGTGTGCGAGCGCGGCGCCGGCGGCCTGCTGAGCGCCGTGCGCCTCTATGCCTAGAGATACATACCGCCGTTGATCGAGATGACCTGGCCGGTAATGTAACCGGCGGCCTCGCTGGCGAGAAAGCCCGCGAGCTCGGCGACCTCCTCGCTGCTGCCCGCGCGCTGCATGGGCACCAGCCGCTCGATGGCCGCC
Organism: Steroidobacteraceae bacterium; assembly: GCA_036561485.1. Taxonomy (GTDB): domain Bacteria; phylum Pseudomonadota; class Gammaproteobacteria; order Steroidobacterales; family Steroidobacteraceae; genus FEN-1191. Next base: position 15,864 of record DATBPG010000190.1, read on the forward strand.
GCATCGAAGCTCGGCGCGCTCATTGGCGTGGCGATGATGCCGGGCGCCACGGCATTGACGGTGATCCCGCGTGTGGCCACCTCCAGTGCCAGTGCGCGGGTCGCCGCATTGATGGCGCCCTTGGCGGCCGCGTAGTTGACCTGGCCGCGGTTGCCCTTGAGCGCCGCCACCGAGCTCATGCTGATGATGCGCCCCCAGCGCGTGCGAATCATCGGCAGCAGCAGCGTGCGCGTGATGTGAAAGAAACCCAGCAGCGTCACATCGAGCACGCGCTGCCACTGGCGTGCCTGCATGGCCGGAAATGCCGCGTCATCGTGCACGGCGGCGTTGTTCACCAGCACCTGCACCGGGCCCGAGGCGAGCACGGGTGCGAGCGCCTGCTCGCAGGCGGCCGCGTCGGTCACATCGAACGCCAGCAGCTCGGCACCGGCACCCAGGCTCTGCAGCTCGCGCACCAGCGCGAGAGCTTCCTCCCTCGCCTCGCGCACCTGCACGTACACGAACAGGCCGTCGCGCGCCAGGCGGCGGCACACGGCGCTGCCGATTGCCCCGGCCCCACCGGTCACGAGCGCATGACGCGGCGACAGGCTCATGTCAGCAGCAGGCTCAGCCGACCGCGAGCCAGTGGCTCACCGGCCAGCAGCTCGAATTCATACAGCGCACCGCCGCCCTGGGCGTGCAGTCGGCGCACCTCGACGATGAGCGCTTGCGAACACGCATCGAGCCGCCGTCCCAGCAGCGTCAGGGCGCGTGCACTGGCCAGCAGCGCGGTGCGGCCGGCGGCCCCAGCCTGCGTTGGCGGGGCGCCGAGCAGCGCGCCGTGTGCGGCGGCCGCCTGCGCGGCATATTCCAGCGCAGCGGCGCTGCCCAGGCGCTGATGCGAACGCAGCGGATGCGCCGGGGCGAGCGGATCGGAACCGCGCGCGCGCAGCTGCTGCGCATCCCATTCGAGGATGCTCTCGAGCAGGCACATGGCGCCCTGCTGCGGAATGAGGCGCAGAATCTGCGTGCGCTCGATGATGCCGCTCATGGCGTGAGCTGCAGCTGCAGGCTCTGCTCGGGCAGGTAATCGAGCACCACGCAGCCTGGCTGCCGGCGCGACAGCAACTGCAGCAGCGGCAGCGAGCGCGCCGCGGGGATCGCCCCGCGCAGCGTCTCGAGCGCCGGCTCGCTCAGTCGGGTCGCGGGCGCCTGTGTCAATGCGAGCTGCAGTCCGACACCCTTTTTTGCGGCCGCACCCAGTACCAGAGCGACGCCGAAAGCGTCGGGGATTGGCCGATGCTCGCGCAGGGGCGGGGGGTAATCCACATCATAGGCCGCGAGCAGCACCGCCTCGGCACCCGAGCGCAGCTGCAGCAGTGCCTCGAGCAGCCCCGCCCCGAAGCTCGCGTCGAGCGCGCACAGCGCCGTGGTGGGCGCCTGGCAGCCGTACGCGATGCTCCAGTACCCTGCGGCGGCGTTGTGCACGGAATTGTGAAAGCGCGTCGGGGAGATGGCGCGCTCGCTAGTGGCCAGTGCCACGCAGATCTCGTGACAGTTGTCCCCATCGCCGCTCGAGGAGGTGAACACCGCAGGCAGAGCGGCAGCCGCGACGCCCGCGTCAGCCACCGCCTCTGCGCCGATCCCGAGCGCGAGGCGCACCATGCGCCCGGCACGCCGTCGTTCCGCGGGCGGCAGGGCTGCCGGCGGCGGCAGCACGCTGGGGGCCGACCGGTAAGGCAGCTCGCCACGCAGCACCGCGCTGGTCGCCTGCCAATCGGACAGACCCGGCCCGAGCACCCCGACGCCGAGGATCTGCGCCGACAGCACGCGCAACGACGCTCAGCCGCCGCGCGCGCCATCGGCGCGAGCGAACAGCAGCGCGCAGTTGGCGCCGCCGAAGCCGAAGGAGTTGCTGAGCACGCGCGCCAGCGGCGCGCGTTGATTGTTTGTGAGGTAATGCAGCTGCAGGGCGCTATCCGGCTCGTGCGTGTTCAGGCCCCCAGGCATCAGGCCGACCTGCAGCGCGAGCGCGCAGATGACCGCCTCGAGTGCGCCCGCAGCGCCCAGGGCATGGCCACTGGCCCCCTTGGTGGAGCTGCATGGCACTCGCGCGCCGAACAGCGCGTGTACCGCGCGCGCCTCGGCCGCATCGTTGCTCGGTGTACCGGTACCATGCAGATTGATGTAGTCGATGTCGCGTGCATCCAGGTGCGCCGCCTGCAGTGCCGCCTGCATCGCGCGGCGTGCGCCGGCACCTTCCGGATGCGGGCTCGACATGTGGTACGCATCGCTCGACTCGCCGGCGCCGAGCAGCAGGATATCGCTGCCCTCGGGTTGATCGCGCGCGCGCTCGAGCCACGCAAAGGCGGCCGCTTCGCTGATGGAGAGCCCTTCGCGGCTGCGGTCGAAGGGGCGGCACGGGCCCGGGGCGGTGAGCTGCAGGGAGTGAAAACCATAGAGCGTGGTCATGCAGAGCGAATCCACGCCGCCCACGACCGCTGCGTCGATCAGGTCCGCTGCCAGCATGCGCTGGGCGGCCGCGAATACCTTGGCGCTCGAGGAGCAGGCCGTGCAGATGGTGACGCAAGGCCCCATGGCACCGAGGGCCTGGCGCACGTAGTCGGTGAGGGCGAAGGCGTTGTGGACGCGGCGATATTCGAAGCCCGGCGGCAGCGCTCCGGTCTGTGTATCGCGGTGGCAATAGGCGATCTCCGTCTCGCGCACCCCCGAGGTGCTGGTGCCCATGAAGACCCCGACGCGGCCGGCGCCCCAGTGGGCGATGCGCTCGCGCGCAAGCTCGGCGAAACCATCCTGCGACAGGCCGAGCTGCGCCAGACGATGGTTGCGGCAGTCGTAGGCGGCCTGGGCCGCGGGCAGCCGCACAGCGTCCAGCCCAGCGACCTCACCGACCCAGGTCGACAGCTCAGCGCCCTCGAAGCTGCAGGGCGCGAGCGCGCTGCGGCCGCTCTCGAGCGCCTCGCAGGTGGCCTCACGGCCCAGTCCGAGGGCGCTGGCAGCGGTAAAGTGCCTCATCCATAGCGCATCCATGCGGCTGATGCTGCCTGAGCGCCGTGGCAGGCGCCAGCTTCAGGCCCGCGCCTGCGGCAATGCGTCGCGCAGGGTCACGGTGCGCAGGCGGCGCTCGGCAATGAGCTCGAGCAGGCGTGGCAACACCTGCAGCACGATGGGCTCGCCGAGAGCGCTGCGCGCTGCGTGCCCATCGTGCAGCACCAGGATGTCCCCGGCATTCAGGTCGCGCGAGAGGCGCGCCAGTACCGTGTCGGCATCGGCGCTGACTGTGTCGAAGCCGCGTCGCGTCCAGCTGGCGAGCTGCAGCCCCAATTGCTGCAGTAACGGGTCGAGCAAGGGACTGCGCAGGCCGGCCGGGGCGCGAAAGAAACGCGGCGCGACTCCCGCGAGCTCCCCGAGGCGCCGCTGCGCCTGCTCGAGCTCGCGGCGCAGGCGCCACCATCCCATCAGGGCGAAAGCGCGGCGGTGGTGGTAGCTGTGATTTTCCACCGCATGCCCGGCCTGCACGCAGGCGCGTACCAGTGCCGGGTAGCGCTCGGCGCGCTCGCCGATGCAGAAAAAAGTCGCCCGCGCCCCATGCGCGGCGAGAATACGCAGCACCCCGGGCGTGACGTCCGGATCCGGTCCGTCGTCGATGGTGATGGCGACGCGCCCGGCGCTGCTACCGGCGTCCGGCAGGCGTGTCCAGTTGACGCCGAGCCCGCGGCTGCGCGGAATCAGCCCGACGGTGAACAGCAGCACGTGATCGGCGAGCAGCAGCGCAAGCGCCCAGGGCCACAGTGGCCAGTACACCAGCACCAGCAGCAGCATCGCCCCATGCGCCAGCAGCGATACCTGCATCAGCGGCGCGGGACGCCAGCGATGCGACGCGAGCCCCACCTGCGGTTCAGCGGCCATGGGCCGGCTCCTGGGCAGGCGCGGGGGCAGAACCATCGGCGGCCGGCGCCGCCAACAGCTCACGCGGCGCCAGTGCCGCGGCCAGCAGCAAGGCCAGCAACGTCCCGGGCGCTACGGTGCGCCCGAGCGCGTTGAGCACCGGGACGCTCGAGAACGCCAGCACGCAGAACCCGAGCACGGTGCTGGCGTTGGCCAGCAGCAGCGAGGCGAGCATGCGCGGCAGCTCGGCACGCTCGTGCATGGCGGCACTGCGATCGAAGAACAGCGCATAGTTGGATCCCACCGCCACGATCAGCAGCAGCCCGATGAGGTGCAGCAGGGTCAGGGGGACCTGCAGCACGGCGAACCCCGCCGTGACGGCGAGCACCGCCAGCAGCAGCGGTGCCATCACCCGCAGCACGCGGCGTGCGCTGCGCAGCGTGAGTGCCAGCAGCACGACGATGGCGGCCAGCCCGAGCCCCGAGAGGCGCAGCGCCGCGCTCAGATACTCTTCATACATCGCATCGCTTTGCTGACGCGTGTTGAACACCTGCACGCGCGCGCCGCCCATGGCGCCGGCGAGCGCCGCACGCACCCGCGCCAGATCGATGTCGTGTCCGGCCGGCGGGTGCAGCGGCAGCACGGCGCGCCACTGGCCTGCCTGCGACCACAAGGTCGCATCCACGGTCAGTCCCAGGGCGCTGTCGCCCAATGACTGCCTCGTGATGGGGCCCGCACGCCGGGCCGCCTCGACATCCTGCACGAAGCCATCGAGCGCGTGCGGCGCGAGCCCCAGGTCCGCCGTCGCCGCGGCCAGGCGGCTCTTCAGGGTGGAGGCATCCGGCAGGCTCGCCAGACGCGCCCGCTGGGTAGCGAGACTGGGCAGGTAGCGTGCGGGACTGTCATAGCCGCCGATGACCCCGGCATCGACCAGCCGGTCCAGGCGGGCACCAACCGCCTCGACGGTGTCGAGCGTCGGTTGCTCTCGGTCGGACTCGATGAGCACCAGATCGCTCACATCCGGTGCGCCGAGATCTGCCCGCATCTGCCCGTCCCGGCGCAGCGCCGCGGCGGGAATGGGACTGAGGGCGGCCAGATCACGATTCCAGAGCACTGCGCGCTGATGTATCAGGATCACGACCGCCAGCACGATGAGTGCGCCGACCGCACTCCAGGGCAGCCGCACGTGCGAGAGAGCGCCCGCGGCACGTGCGCCCAGCGCCGCCAGATCGGCCATCGCCAGGCGCGCCGGCAGCAGCAGGGGCAGCACCCAGCGGGTGACCGCCGCGGCCACCGCGAGGCCGCAGATCGAATACAGGCCGAGCTGTGCAAGCCCCACGAATGCCGAGGGCAGCAGGGAGGCGAAGCCGCAGATCGAGGTGAGTGCGCCCAGCGTGATCGTCGGCCAGAGCACCGCATGCAGGTCATGGCCTCGCGACTGCACGAACAGATAGACCGGATAGTCCACCGACTCGCCGATCAGCGTGATGCCAAAGCCCAGGGTGATGCCATGGACGACGCCGAAGCCGACGGCCACCGCTGCGATCCCGGCAAGCGCTCCACACAGCACCGGCAGCAGGCCCAGCAGCAGGGTCGTGACCGAGCGGTACGCCGCCAGCAGCAGCGTTGTGATCAGGAGCGTGCTGATCAGCGACAGACGCACGGCCTCACCCTTGATCGTGGCGCGCGCCTGCACCGAAAACACCCCCGGTCCACTCATGAGCAGCCGCAGCGCCATGCCGTGCGCCGGCGCCGCGGTGGCTGCCGTGCCGGCGGTGGCCGCGGTGAATGCCGCCCTGACCAGGGACAGATCGCGCTCCTGCGCATCGGTGTCGGCACCGCTGGCGCGCGTCTCGGCGAGCAGCAGGGCCTGATCGCCCGCGCGTGAGGCCCAGACGCCCTGCTCACGATGTGGTTGATAGCCGCTGGTGAGCTGATCGACGACCTGCAGCGTCTCGCCGGTGGGATCACGCTGGAACAGCGGTCGCAGCAGCAGACCTGCCGGGGAGGCCATGAGCGCAAGGCTTTCCTCGATGGCCTGATGCAGCCCGGCCGCGCTGAAGCGTGCGGCATCTACCTCGCCACTGAGCAGGTAGCGATGCTCGAAGGCGAAGCGCTGCTCGCGCTGTGAGCTGCCTTCGCTGCCATTCTGCACCAGCACGAAGGCGGGGGAGCCTGCAAGGCTCCTGTCCAGTGCGCGAGAAGCTGCGGCACGGGTTTCGGCCGTGCCCCCGCCGATGCCGATCAGGATCAGCCGCGAGGCGACGCCGCTGCTGAGCTGGCGTACCAGCAACTGCTGGATCGGCGAGGGTGAGCGTGGCAGGAAAGCGGACAGGTCGGCCCGGTAGTGCGCGCGTGCCACGAGCAGTGCCGACAGTGCCAGCAGCAGCGCCCAGACGGTCAGGAGAATGCCGCGGTGTGCCCTCTCGCCGCGCGCGATGGGCTTGGCGGTCGCGCGGGTCATGGCGCCGGCTCGATGTGCATGTCCGAATGATCGCCATCGCGCTGCTCGAGCTGCACCTCGAGGATCTGGGCCTGCTCACCGCGCACGCGGATGTCGCGCAGCTGCCCCTGCAGCGCGCCCGCGCGCGGCGTCAGCTGCAGCTGCCAGTGCGACAGAGGGCCTTGCAGCTGCAGATCGAAGCGTTGCTGCAGGGTGGCCAGATCCCCCGCCAGCAACGCACGCAGGCTGTCGAGCAGCGGCGCCAGCTGCGGATAGTCCGCCAGCGGCACGCTGCGTCGATGTTTGCGCAACTGCAGGCTCAGCACGCCGTGGTCGAGCACCAGCAGCTGCCGTCGAGGCTTTTCAATGAGCTGCTCGAGATGGTCGGGCGCGCGGTAGGAGAGCGTGCCGCTGCTGTGCAGTGGCCGCTTGAGTGCCGCCAGATATTGTGATTGCTCGAATCGCGCTTGCGCGTGCGTTCGCTGGCCAAGCAGCTGCAGCAGCTGCTGCAGCTCGCTCGCGGCGCCGGCCGTGGTGTCTGCCGCATTCGCAGCTGCGCTCGCGCCCAGCACGCCCAGGCCCAGCAGGCCCAGGCCCAGCAGCAGCACAGCCGCGCCCGGGCGCGTGCGTCGGCCGGGGCCGCTCATGAGCTGCTCTGGCTGGCGGCGCCAGTCGCGTCCGCGGCCTGCGGCTGCGCCGCGGACCAGAAATCGAAAAAGTTGAACCAGTTGTAGGGATCGCTGCGGCAACGCTGCTCGAGCAGCTGCGCGAAGCGCTGCACGGCCGCCTCGATGGCCGCCTGGCGATTCGCGGCCGTCACCTGCGAGAAGTCGGCCAGTGGCTCGAAGATCACGTGATAGCGATTGGAACCGCGATACAGCCCCAGAATGAACACCACGCGCGTGCGCAGGATGGCCGCGAGGCGCATGGGATTGATGGGAAAGCGCGCGGTCGCGCCGAGGAAGGGAACGGACAGCGTGGGCTCCGATCCGAACAGCCGATCGGCCAGTACGCCCACCAGGTGTCCCGCCTCCAGCGATGAGCGCAGTCGCAGCATCGAATCCACACGGCCCACGGGGATGATCTCCAGCGCCTCGCTCGGGGCGAGAGCACTGAGCATTGTATTGAGCCGCTGTGCCTGCGCCTCGTACATCGAGATCGCCACGGTGAAGCCCTGGCGCCGTCCGACCAGGCGCAGCACCTCGAAGCTGCCCACGTGGGCCCCCATCAGGAAAGCGCCGCCTCGCGTGACGGCCTCTCGCACCACCGCTTCGCCTTCGAGCGTGATATCGAAGATATCGGCGCGCTGACGCAGCAACCAGAGCCGATCGTGGATCGTGCTGGCAAAGCTCACAATGAGGCGCATGCGATCGAGCGCGCGCGGTTTGCGGCCCAGGGCGCGGTGCAGGTAGCCCCTCATGGCCGCTGCGGCCCGCGGCGCGAAGCAAAAGAAGTAGACGGCGGCCGGATACAGCAGCAGCCGTCCGGCCGGCCGACCCAGGCGCAGCGACACTGCGGCCATCCAGCGCATGAGCATTGCATTGCCACGCTCCGGCCGGTCGCGCCAGCCCTGCTCCGCGCTGAGCTGCGCGCGTGCGCGCTCTGCCCGCGAGGGCGCTGCTGGCGTCGGCGAAGGCGAAGGGGCGCTTGGATGCGCCGCCAGCGCAGCGGCGCACCCCTGCAGGCGGCCGCGTACGATGGGCTGCCCGGCGGCGCTGATCTCGAACTCATAGTGCGCGCTGCCCGCGTCGGACTCGCCGCGCAGGGTCAGCTGCAGCGGCTCGGCCGGGCGTGCGGGACGCAGAAATTTCACCACCTCGATCTGCCAGGCCTGCGGCGGCGATGCGCTGCGCGCCTCCTCGATCGCATGCAGCACCTCATCGAGCAGCAGCGCACCGGGAATGACTGGATTGCCCGGAAAATGACCGGCCAGGGCCGGATGATCGGCGCCGATCAGCAGCCTGCGCTGCAGCTCCTTCATGCATCGCTCCCGCAGGAGCCCGCGGCGAGCTGCGCAGCCAGCATCTGCAGCGCCTCCCGTGGCAGCTTGCCGGTGGCGTTGCGCGGCAGACGCGGTACCAGCCACAGGGGACGCGGCAGGAATACCGCATCGATGCGCTGGCGCAGCGCCTCGAGGATCTTCTCACGCGTAAGGCCCGGGGCGACCACCAGCGCGGCAAGGCGCGACACGCCGGTGATCGAGCCACGCGCGGGCTCGTGGACGAAGAAAGCGCCATCGAGCACGCCGGCGATGCCGAGCAGCTGCTGCGACAGATGGGCCAGGGAGCTGCGCTTGCCGGCCACGTTGACCAGATCGGCGCTGCGCCCATGCAGGATGAAGTGCGCCTCATCGAGTGGCTCGAACACATCGGCGAGCGGCGTCGGGGTGCGCACGTGTCCGCCCTGGGCCCACCACTGATCCTCGACGCAGCGCAGGCGCACCTCCGGCCACAGATGCCAGGCGCGTTCATGCGCCGTGCGGCGGCTGGCGATCTGGCCAGTTTCGGTCGAGCCAAAGATCTCCACCAGCTGCGTGCCACAGCGTGTTTCCACTTCCCGCGCCAGCGATTCGGACAGCGTTGCCGTCGCGCACAGCACCAGATCGAGCGCGGGCAGGGCTGCCCCGCCATCGAGCAGCGCGCGCAGGTGCACGGGTGTGGAGACCAGCGCGCGCGGACGCGGCAGCGCGCGCAGCGCTGCGGCGATATCCGCCGGAAAGAATGGCCGCTCGGCGCACAGCACTCCGCCGCTCTGCAGTGGCAGGATGACGGTGGATTCCAGGCCGAACATGTGCTGTGCCGGTACCGTGCCGAGCAGTGCGTAGCCGGCGCTGGCATCGTGGGCGGGCAGGCGCGTCATCTGTATGCGCGCCGCGCTCACCAGCTGGCCGAAGCTCTTGACGTGCGGCACGGGTGCGCCGGTCGAACCGGAGGTGAAGATCACCACTGCCGGTGCTTGCGCCTCGATCTGCGGCATGTCGCCGTCGTGCGCGGCATCGGTGCCAGCCGCGTCCTGCGCGCTCTGGAGACTCAGCCAGGGGCAGCCGAGCTGCGCGAGCACCGCCGGGGCCTCGGGGCGATCGCCCAGTGCCACCAGCGGCGCGGCAAACGCGTACACGCGTCGCAGGACCTCGGGTGCCTGGGTCGGGGGCAGCAGGGTGCTGCGGCCGGCAATGAGGCCGGCCGCAAGGCCCACCGCGAAGTGATGGCGATCCTCGCAGAGATTCAGCAGCTGCGCGCCGGCGGGCAGCTGCCCCGCCAGCCGCATCGCCTGCTGCACGAACCGGCGCGCACTGATGTGCTCGGTTCCCCGCCGCGCGATCACGGTCTCGGGCGAGCAGCTGGCGATGAGCGGCAGCGTGGGCATCCGCATGCTAGGGGCGGCGCGTGCCGCGGGGCTCGGCGAGATAGGCAGCGAGCATCTGCGCCAGTGTCGCGCGCGGCATCTGCGGCAGCCGGTGCCGGCGCAGACGATATTCAATGGCGAACAGCAACGCCGCGAGAGGCAACACCGCGAAGTTGCCGAACAGCGACCAGATGCTGCGCGCGACGGTGACGTAGAGTGCGAGGCTGCCGACGGCGGCGCCAATGAAGAACAGCATCCACACACAGGTGATGGTGCGCGTGTAGTCGCGCGCGGCGCCATCGAGCGCTCCATGCACGCGCAATGCCCACTGCGTGCACAGCGGCGTGTAGCCGGGAAGCAGGGTGCGGCCGAAAATGGCCGCGAAAGTCAGGTACAGCCCGCACTGCTGCACCAGGTACAGGCGCGCATATTCCTGCATCAGCAGCGGCCAGAGCCGCGGCAACAGCAGCGTGGCAGCGCCGGCGAGGCCGATCAGCGCCCAGGCCGGGCGTGCCGCGCGCATGGCGAGCAGCCCCAGCGCCAGCAGCAGCGGAATCACGGCGAGCAGCGCCCCCAGGGCGGGCGGGGCGTGGGCGGTGTTGCTGTATTGCTCCAGCAGCGCGTAGGCGGGCAGCGTCAGGATGATCAGAACCTGCCGCAGCCGGCGGGCGTTCACTTGGTTCTCTGGGCCGCCACGTACTGCGCAAACTGGCGCAGCGATCGGAAGATGCGCTGGTTGTCCTCGTGGTCCGTGCGCAGCTGGATGCCGTATTGCTTGGAGACGATGAGAGCGATCTCCAGGATATCGATCGAGTCGAGGCCAAGACCTTCGCCATAGAGCGGTGCCTCCGGATCGATCTCGTCCGGGGCGAGCGGCAGGTTCAGTCCCTGCACGATCAGGGCGGCCAGTTCCGGTTCAAGGGCGCGCGCGTCTTCCGCGCGCTCCTGCTGTG
>DATBPG010000191.1:0-10406 GCA_036561485.1 Steroidobacteraceae bacterium
CCGCGCCGATTCATGATGTCCGGCTGCCCGGCCTGCGGGCATGTAGTTCATTATGTAGCCGGCAGCTGACTGCCTCTGGCCCCGGGCCATTCCATTTGGCCCTGGGCACAAAATTCAGAAGGTCCCTCATGAATGAACCCAGCGATCGCGTTCGTGTCCGCGTGCCCGAGCGTCTCGGCGACTACTCGGTCAGTGTACGAATCGTCGCGATCAGCATCATTGCACTGGCGGTCGGAGCGCTGGCCGGTCTCGTGGCCGACGGACTGCTGCGACTCATCGGACTGATCACGAATCTGGTGTTCTATCAGCGTGTTGCCACGAGCCTGGTCGCCCCCGGCGTCGGTGAGCATCACTGGTGGCTGATCGTCGGCGCCCCGGTGGTCGGTGGCTTGATCGTCGGCATCATGGCGCGCTATGGCTCGGAGGCGATCCGCGGTCACGGCATGCCCGAGGCCATCGAGGCGATCATGCGCGGTGGCAGCAAGATCAGGCCACGCGTGGCCCTGCTGAAGCCCATCTCGGCCGCGATCACCATCGGCACCGGCGGACCGTTCGGTGCCGAAGGGCCCATCATCATGACGGGCGGTGCATTTGGCTCGTTGATCGCGCAGAGCCTGTCGCTGACGGCCGATGAGCGCAAGACGCTGCTGGTCGCGGGCGCTGCGGCGGGCATGGCAGCAACGTTCGATGCGCCGTTGGCCTCGATCCTGCTCGCCGTCGAGCTGCTGTTATTTGAATTTCGCCCACGCTCCTTCGTGCCCGTGTCGGTCGCCGTGGTCGTTGCGACGGCGCTGCGCTGGCACCTGCTCGGGACCGCGGCGCTGTTCCAGACGTCGCACATGCTGCCGGGCATCACCTCGACCGAGCTGCTGCTGTGTGGTGCGGCCGGCATCATCGGCGGATTCGTCGCCTGGGCGGCGACCTCGCTCGTGTACCTTTCTGAGGACAACTTCCGCAAGCTGCCGATCCACTGGATGTGGTGGCCGGCCATCGGCGGGCTGATCATCGGCATCGGCGGATTGTTCGAGCCACGCGCGCTCGGCGTGGGCTACGACGTCATCGGCACGCTGCTGGCGGGTCACGCCACGCTGAGCCTGATCGTGGGCATTCTGGTGGTCAAGACACTCATCTGGAGTCTCTCGCTGGGGTCGGGTACTTCCGGTGGCGTGCTGGCGCCGGTATTCATGATCGGCGCGGCGCTGGGGTCGCTGCTCGCCTATGTGTTTCCGCCCGTGGCGCCGGGCTTCTGGGCGCTCATGTCCCTCGCAGCCGTCGTCGGCGGCGTCATGCGCAGTCCCTTGACCGGCGTGGTGTTCTCCATGGAGCTCACGCATCAGTGGGATGCCGTGATGCCACTGGTGGTGGCATCCACGGTGGCCTATCTGCTGTCGGTCCTGGTGCTGAAGCGCTCGGTGTTGACCGAGAAGGTGGTACGCAAGGGCACCCACCTCACGCGCGAATACTCCATCGATCCGCTGGAGATCTTCCTGGTCGGAGAGCTCATGCCGGCGAGCTTTCTCGGTTTCCGCCTCGGCGCGAGCCTCGCCTCGGCCGTGCAATCCGCCGAGGCGACCTGGCATGGCCAGAAGCAGCGGCTGGCGGGCATCCAGCGGCTCTATCCGGTCCTCGATGACAGCAATCAGCTGGTCGGGGTGGTCACGCGCCAGCAATTGCTCAGCGCGCGGCCGCGGCTGGATACGAACGCAGAGGCGCACATCGACGATCTGATGGTGTCGCAGGTCATCGTCGGCTACGCCGACATGACGCTGCGCGAGCTGGCCAATCTGATGGCCGAGCAACAGGTCTCCAGTGTTCCGATCGTCGACCGGGAGAATGGCCGGCGCGTGGTCAGCGTCATGGCCCTCGATCAGGTGCTCGAGGCGCGCCTGCGCGATGTGGACGAGGAGCACAAGTCCGAGCGCGTGATCAATTGGCTGCAGATCCGCTCGCTCGGCCACGGGCGCGTGCTGGTAGAGCGCGAGACCGAGGAAAGCACCAGCGGCGAGGCGGACTGAGGGCTGATCGTTCGCCCGCTCAACCCTTGCGGGTCTTGGGCGGCCAGTCCGGCGCCTCGATGCCGAATTGTCCGGCGTACTCGGCATTCAGTCGCGGCTAGTCGAACTGCATCGCGTCGCCGCCGACGATGCGTCCGAGCGGCTCGCCGCCGAGCAGCCGATCGAGCACATCCAGACAGATATGCCAACCGGCAGCACCCATGGAGATGTAGCGGCGGTCGATGCTGTGCCAGAGCGTGAGGCGGGTACCTCGACCGAGCGGCTCGAGTTGCCAGCGAAGGTCCTGATTGCCCCAGCGATATTCGAGCAGGCGTGGCCGCTCGGCGCGGCTGATGGTGGTTTCGGAGACCACCGGAGTCGGGGCGCCCAGGGTGGTGAGCCTCACCGTTGCACCTGCCGAGGCGAGACTGCCATCCGCATCGAATGGCGCCCACTCATGCAGCTGCGCCGGATCGGTCAGCGCTTCCCAGACTGTCTCGGGTGCATGGCGCAGCTCGCGCGCCAGCACCAGCGTCCAGACGTCGCCATTCTTTTGGACCTGGGCGCCCGTGGCGGGACCCGGTCGGTAGTGTTGCCGTGTGCTCATCGTTGCTTCCTCCGGCGTCGCGATTGGCTCTCGACACGATCCAGATGACGCTCCAGCGCATCCAGGTGCGGCGCCCAGAAGCGTCGGAAGGGAGCGAGCCATGCGTCCACTTGCATGAAGGGCTCGGGACGGATTCGATACAGGCGGCGCTGCGCGTCCACTCTCGCCTGCACGAAGCCCGCTTCCCGCAGAATGCGCAGATGCTTCGACACCGAGGGCTGCGGCAGGCGCAGCTGCTGTTCCAGATCGCCGACGGAGCGCTCGGAGGTGGCCAGCAGCGTCAGGATCGCGCGGCGGCTGGGCTCGGCGAGGATGGTGAAGGGCGCAGGCATGCCATCTATATACGTCAAAAGGTATATACGCCTCAAGCCATATTTGACCGAGGCGCGGGGGCGACGCGCGGCGCAGCGCTCAGCGCGGGACGTCGAGACGCTGCAGCAAGCCCTTGCTGCGATCGAGCGACAGCACGAAGTCAAAGCGGTCCAGCTTCGTACAGAGCTCGAAATCGCTCTCTGGCGCCCAGGTGGCCTCGGGATCGAAGAACTTCTGTGCCTCATCCGAGCGGCGCAGGCGCGCGCGGATCGCGGCCCTGTCCGGGCCGGGCTGGCCGCGCAGGCGTGCCAACAGGATCTCCGAGCACAGATCATCCGCATCCGATCGGGCATGGGCAGCCACGCCCATGCGCACCAGCGAGACGCAGGGCGGATCGAGGCGCCCGATGTGACGGCACAGCGCGCCCGCATTCACCAGTGCGCCGGTGAGAACCTCATCGGCTGCGCCTGCGGCCGCCAGCCCCTGAGTGCCGGCGTGCGTGGTGTGCACCAGCGTGCGGCCGCGCAGATCCAGCGCCTGCAGCTCGGTGGGCGAGTTGCCGCAGTCGAATCCCGGCAGGCGGCGCCCGAAACGCTCGCCGATCGCGAGCCAGTCGGGCTGCGCGCGCCGCCGCTGCAGGGCCTCGTCTGCATCGGCCAGCGGCAGGATGCGTGCGGCTCCAGCAGCGCAGGCATAACAGGCCACCGAGAAGGCGCGGAACACGTCGATGATGACGGCGACGCCACGCGCCGCGCGCGCCCCTTCCACGTAATCCAGACACTCGATCTGCATCGTTCTCCTCAGGGCCACTGCGACCTGCGTCGCAGGACGCAGGATGCCGCAATGCAGGGCCGGCGGGTAACATAGGCGGCAAGACGCCGCGGATCATCCATCATCCATGAGCCAGCTGTTCGTCATCTCCGCACCATCCGGGGCCGGCAAAACCAGTCTCGTGCGCGCCCTGCTCGGGCGGCGCGCCAATCTCGTGGTGTCGGTATCGCACACCACGCGCCCGCCGCGGCCGCACGAGCTCGAGGGACGCGATTATCACTTCGTCTCCGTGCAGCGCTTCGAGGAGCTGGTGGCCGCGGGTGCCTTCCTCGAGCACGCGCGCGTATTCGATAACTATTACGGCACCGGCGCAGCGCAGGTACGCGCGCGGCTCGACGCAGGCACCGACGTGATCCTGGAGATCGACTGGCAGGGGGCGCGCCAGGTGCGCTCTGCCATGCCCGCCTGTGTCAGCGTCTTCATCCTGCCCCCCTCGCGCGAAGCGCTGCAGCAGCGCCTGCACGAGCGGCGCACGGACAGTGCCGAGGTCATCGAGCGGCGGCTGCGCGATGCGGTCGCGGATATGCAGCACTATCGCGAATTCGACTTCGTCGTGGTCAATGACCGCTTCGAGCAGGCCGCCGCGGAGCTCGAGTCGATCCTCGACGGTCACGGTGAGGCGCTGCGCGCCGACCGGGCGGCGCTGGCGCCGGTGCTGCAGCGCCTGCTGGGCTGACGGGCGCGCCGTGCGGCCAGCCCGCTGGCGCGTGCCGGCGCGCATACAGTACACTCGCAGGTCAACCCTCGGTATTTTCAGGAATTCTCATGGCCCGCGTGACCGTCGAAGACTGTCTGCAGAACGTCGATAACCTCTTCCAGCTGGTGCTGCTGGCGAGCCAGCGCGCCCGTCGCCTGGCCAACGGCGCCGAGGCGACCGTCCCGGGGGAGAACGACAAGCCCACCGTGCTGGCGCTGCGCGAGATCGCCGCCGGCAATATCACCCCCGAGATGCTGCGCGAGCCCGAGTCGCGCCCCGAGCCGGTGATGCCGGAAGTGGATCCCGAAGCGGGCTTTCGCGCACCGCAGTTCGGGCTCATCGACCGCGAGCTGTAAGCACCGAGGTCGCGGCCAGCGCTTCCGCCTCCGAGGATCGCTGTGGACTACGCGTCGTCGCTGTTGGGATTGCTGCCCGGCGCGCGGCGCGGCCCACCGGGCGTCAAGGAGCTGCTGAGCAAGGTCGCGACCTATCTGCCGGCCGAGCAGGTCGAGCGCGTACGCCAGGCGACCGAGTTCGGCGCCGCCGCTCATCAGGGACAGAAGCGCCTTTCCGGCGAGCCCTACATCACCCACCCGGTCGCAGCCGCGGAGATCCTCGCCGAGCTGCACCTGGACGCCGACACGCTGGTCGGGGCGATCCTGCACGACGTCATCGAGGACACCCCGATCGCCAAGGCCGACATTGCCAAACAATTCGGCAATGACGTCGCCGAAATCGTCGACGGGGTGACCAAGCTCGATCAGATCCGCTTCAAGAACCGCGAGGAAGCGCAGGCGGAGAATTTCCGCAAGATGCTGCTGGCGATGGTGCGCGATCTGCGCGTCATCCTCGTCAAGCTCGCCGATCGCACGCACAACCTGCGCACCATCGATGCCCTGCCGCCGGCCAAGCGGCGCGCCATCGCGCGCGAGACGCTCGATATCTATGCGCCGGTGGCCGAGCGGCTCGGGCTGTACTCCATGAAGCTCGAGCTCGAGGATCTCGGCTTTCGCACGCTCTACCCGCAGCGCTACCGCGTCATCGAGCGCGCACTGAAAAAGGCGCGCGGCAATCAGAAGGAATTCCTCGGCAAGATCCACAAGCAGTTCGAGCTGGCGCTGAAGAAAGCCGGGATCGGCGCGCGCGTGGAGGCACGCGAGAAGCATCTCTACAGCATCTATCGCAAGATGCTGCGCAAGCGCGCGACGCTCGCCGAGATCGTCGATGTCTACGGACTGCGCATCATCGTCGATGGGGTGGATACCAGCTACCGCGCACTCGGCGTCGTGCACAGCGTCTACAAGCCGATGCCCGGCCGCTTCAAGGATTACGTGGCGATCCCGCGCATCAATGGCTATCAGTCGCTGCACACCACGCTGTTCGGCCCCAATGGCGTGCCGATCGAGGTGCAGATCCGCACCGAGGACATGGACCGCGTGGCCGAATCGGGTATCGCCGCGCACTGGAAATACAAGGAGGGCGACAGCGAGGGCTCGGCGCAGCAGGAGCGCGCGCGCAAATGGCTCTCCAATCTGGTGGAGCTGCAGGAGGGCGGCAACTCCGAGGAGTTCATCGAGAGCGTCAAGGTCGATCTGTTCCCCGACAAGGTGTATGTGTTCACGCCCAAGGGCGAGATCCTGCGGCTGCCGCGCGGCGCCACCGTCGTGGACTTCGCCTACGCCGTGCACACCGACATCGGCAACCGCTGTGTCGCGGCCAAGGTCGACCGGCGGCTGGCGCCCCTGCGCACGGTGCTGCGCAATGGGCAGACCATTCAGATCATCACCGCCAAGGGCGCGCGCCCCAATCCCTCCTGGGTTAATTTCGTCGTCACCGCCAAGGCACGCTCGGCGGTGCGGCACTATCTGAAGACCCTGCGTCGCGGCGAGGCCGAGGAGCTCGGACGCCGCCTGCTCGGACAGGCGCTGGCCGAGTTCGACCGGGAGCTCTCCGACATCAGCGAGACCGCGTGGGCGGCAGCACTGCCGGAGCTCGGGCTGAAGAGCGCGGGGGAGCTCTATGAGAAGCTCGGCCTGGGTGAGCGCCTCGCACCGCTGGTGGCCCGGCGGCTGCTGCCGGCTGTCACCGGTACGGACGGCGTCGCCCCTGGCGGGGACGAGGGCGGCGCGATCGCTGCCACAGCGGGCGCGAGTGCCAGCGGTGCAGCGCCCGCGGCCGGCGCCGGCGGGGCAGCGGGCAGCGGCACCGGCGCACCGCTCGCCGTGGCCGGCACCGAGGGCCTGCTGGTCACGTATGCCAACTGCTGTCATCCGCTGCCGCATGAGCCGATTCTGGCCTTCCTCAGCAGCGGTCGCGGCATCGTCATCCATCGCGCAACGTGCGGCAATGTCGAGGACTATCACAAGCACCCGGAGAAGTGGCTGCCGGTCTCCTGGCAGCACAAGATCGCGCGCCAGTTCCTCGCCGAGATCCGCATCGAGAGCGTCAATCGCATGGGCGTGCTCGCGGCGCTGTCCGCAGCAATCGCGAGCACCCAGACCAATGTCGTACATGTGACGATCGAGCAGCGCGACGCTGAAACCTCGGTTATCGTGTTTGTGCTGGAGGTCAGCGACCGCAAGCACCTGGCGCGCGTGGTGCGCATCGTGCGCCGCATGCCCGACGTCCTGCGCGTCGAGCGCACCATGGCCGGTGTACGGCGCCCCGAGAATATCCGCAGCGGCCGCGGCCCCCGCAGGCCCCCCGCCGCGGCCATGTGAGCCAACCAGAGGAAGCGTTCCGGACATGACTCGACAGATCATTCACACCGATCGTGCCCCCAAGGCGATCGGCCCCTACTCCCAGGCCGTGCGCAGCGGCAACACCGTCTATCTGTCCGGGCAGATCCCGCTCGATCCCGACAGCGGCCAGCTCGTCAGCGGCGACATCGATGCCGAGATTCACCGCGTGCTGCAGAACCTCGCCGCCGTCGCCGCCGCGGCCGGCGGCTCGCTCGATCAGGCCGTCAAAGTCACGGTGTTCATGACCGACCTGAGCCACTTTGCGCGCGTCAACGAGATCATGCCGCAGTACTTTCACGAGCCCTATCCGGCGCGTGCCGCCATCGGGGTGGCCGCCCTGCCGCGCGCTGCGCGCGTCGAGATGGAGTGCGTACTGAGCCTCGGGTGATCCGCGTCCCCCGCGCACGCCCGGCGTCGGCGGCCGCGACGCGCGTCCCCGGGCGCGTGGCTACCGCGGCGGCCCCGGTGCGCTCATCGCGCTCAGCGCGCCCGGCAGCGGCGCCGGCCGCGCCTGCACCGGCGTCTCCCGCGGCCACCGGCACACCGAGCCCTGCCGAGGCGCTCTTCATCCTGCCGCTGCGCTACGAGGATCGCACACAGGTCGTGCCCATCGGCGCGTTGCAGGCGGGCATGCGCGCGGTCGTCGAAGGCGAGATCCTGCTCAATCAGATCGTCTATCGCGGCCGCCGCCAGCTGATTGCGCGACTCGCGGACGGCACCGGTACGCTGTCGCTGCGATTCTTCTACTTCTCCAACGCGCAGCGCGAGGGCCTCGAGCGCGGCACGCTGCTGCGCTGTCACGGCGAGGTCCGCCGCGGCCCGCAGGGTCTGGAGCTCGTGCATCCGGAATATCGGCGCGTGCAGGCCCTCGGCGAGCCGCTGGAGCAGACGCTGACGCCCATTTACCCGGCCAGCATGGGACTGACGCAAGGGCGCTGCCGGCTGCTGGTCGACCGTGCGCTGCGCGGCCTCGAGCGCGACGGCGTCGCGGAGCTGCTGCCCGAGAGCCTGCGCGCGCGCCACGAGCTTCCGGCATTGGCCGAGGCGCTGCGGCTGCTGCATCGGCCACCCACCGGCACGCAGCTCGCGCAGCTTGCGGCCGGCCGACATCCCGCGCAGCGCCGCCTCGCATTCGAGGAGCTGCTGGCGCACCACCTGGCGCTGCTGCAGCTGCGGGGACGCTCGCGCACCGAACGCGCCTTGCCGCTCGCGGATGCCCGGCGCGCGGAACAGGCGCTGCTGGCAGCATTGCCTTTCGCCCTGACCGGCGCGCAGCGGCGCGTGCTCGGCGAGGTCGATGCGGATCTGGTGCTCGGCGTGCCCATGGCGCGCCTGATCCAGGGGGATGTCGGCTGTGGCAAGACCGTCATTGCCGCGGCGGCGGCGGCGCGCGCACTCGGCTCGGGATGCCAGGCGGCACTGATGGCGCCCACGGAGCTGCTGGCCGAGCAGCATGCGCGCACGCTCTCGCGCTGGTTCGAACCGCTCGGGATCCGGGTGGGCCTCATGACCGGCTCGCAGACGGCGCGCACGCGGCGCGCACTGCTCTCCGAGCTTGCCGCCGGCAGCGTGCGGCTGTGCGTTGGCACCCAGGCGCTGTTTCAGGAGCAGGTGCGCTTCCAGCGCCTGGCGCTCGCCATCATCGATGAGCAGCATCGCTTCGGCGTGCAGCAGCGCCTGCAGCTCGCGGCCAAGGCGCATGGCGAGGCACTGCCGCATCAGCTCATCATGAGCGCCACGCCCATCCCCCGCACACTGGCGATGACCGTCTATGCGGATCTGGACGTCTCGGTCGTCGATGAGCTGCCCCCCGGCCGCACGCCCGTGCGCACCGTGGTGGCGGGCGCAGCGCGACGGGCCGAGACGGTGGCGCGCATCGAGCAGGCCTGCCGCGCCGGCCATCAGGCCTACTGGGTCTGTCCGCTCATCGAGGAGTCCGAGGAGCTCGACTGTCAGGCCGCCGAGGAGACCGCCGAGGCACTGGTGCAGGCGCTACCGGCGCTGCGCATCGCGCTGCTGCATGGGCGGTTGCCTGCCAAACGCAAGGAAGAGGTCATGCAGCGCTTCGTCGCCGGCGAGGTGCAGCTGCTGGTGGCCACGACGGTCATCGAGGTCGGCATGGATGTGCCCAACGCCGATCTCATGGTCATCGAAAATGCCGAGCGCCTGGGACTTGCACAGTTGCACCAGCTGCGCGGCCGCGTCGGGCGAGGGGCGCGCGAGAGCACCTGCGTGCTGCTGTATCGCTCGCCCCTGAGTCAGATGGCGCGCGCCCGCCTCGCGGCGATTCGCGACACCAATGACGGCTTTCGCATCGCACGGCGGGACCTGGAACTGCGCGGACCAGGGGAGCTGCTGGGACTGCGCCAGACCGGACTTGCGCAGCTGCGGGTGGCGGATCTGGCGCGCGATGCAGACCTGCTCGAGCCGGTGCGCGAGGCCGCGCGCGAGCTCTCGGCCGCGGCGCCGGAGCGGGTGGCGGCCTTGCGCGCACGCTGGATCGGGGAGGCGGAGCAATATGGCCGCGTCGGCTGAGCGTCCGCTGCGTAAGCCGGGGCGCCAGGCAATGAGCCTCGCCGCGGGTGACCCGTTCTCTGCCAGGCCCGCACGCGCGCCGCTGCTGGCGCGCCTGGAGCGGCGTCTGCGCAATCTGGCACTGCTGATGCGCCTGGATCGTCCCATCGGCATCTGGCTGCTGCTCTGGCCGACGCTCTGGGCGCTGTGGATTGCGGCACATGGCCATCCGCAGCGACGGCTGCTGGGCATCTTTCTGGCCGGCACCATCCTGATGCGCAGCGCGGGCTGCGTCGTCAACGATATCGCCGACCGCAACATCGACCCGCACGTCAAACGCACGCGCACCCGGCCGCTGGCGTTTCGCATCGTCTCCCCGCAGGAGGCCATGGCGCTCGCGGCGCTGCTCGGGCTGGCGGCACTCATCCTGGTGCTGCAGCTCAATCGCCTGACCATCGAGCTGGCACTGGTCGGCGCTGCGCTGACGCTGTCCTATCCGCTGCTCAAGCGCTTCTTTCCACTGCCACAGCTGTATCTGGGTCTGTGCTTCGGCTGGGCGGTGCCGATGGCCTTTGCCGCCACACTCGGGCAGGTGCCGCGCGTCGGCTGGCTGATGCTGCTCGCGGCGGTGCTCTGGGCTGGCGTGTACGACACGATGTACGCCATGGTCGATCGCGACGACGATCTGCGCATCGGGGTGCAGTCGAGCG
>DATBPG010000192.1:0-1723 GCA_036561485.1 Steroidobacteraceae bacterium
CGGCGAGCAGCGTGCCCTCGTGGATGCACACGCGTGCCTCGTGCGACTCAAAATCCTCGCGCCTGAGGAAGCGCACGTCATTGGTGGCGACCAGCGGCACACCTCGCCGGGCAGCGAGCTCGACCGCCGCGGGCAGATAGATGCCCTCCTCAGGGCGTCCCAGCCGCTGCAGCTCGAGGTAGTAGCGATCAGCGAACAGCGACAGCCAGTGATCCAGCGCGGCCTGCGCCTGCGCGGGTCGATCCCGCAGCAGCGCTCGACCCACATCGCCCTCGGCGGCCCCGGACAGCGCGATCAGACCCAGGCAGGTGTCGCGCGTCAGCCAGGCGCGCTCCAGCAGCGCGCTGCCACCCGGCGTCTGACCCTCGCGGTAAGCGCGACTGATGAGCCGCGCCAAACTGCGGTAGCCCTCGAGTGTCTGGCAAAGCAGCGTGAGGCGCGAGGGACGCACCGCATCCTCGCTCTCCCGCAGCAGCAGATCCACGCCGATGATCGGTTGTACGCCGCGCTCGAGCGCCGCGCGATAGAACTTGATCATCGCAAAGAGATTGATCTGATCGGTCAGCGCCACGGCTGGCATGCCGGCCGCCGCCACCGACTCGATCAGCTCGGCAACCCGCACGACGCTGTCGATCAGCGAGTATTCCGTATGCACGCGCAGATGCACGAAGCCCGCAGCGCCGCCCGCCGAGTGCCGAGCGCTCATGCTGACGAGGGCTCGGCCAGCGCCTCATCGAGCGCCACTTCATCCGCCTCCGAGCTGCACAGCTCTGCATCGGCCGGCAGCACACCATAGGGCAGCGCGCCGGAGAGCCAGCTGCGCAGCGGGTTGAAGCTCGCGCGGTGTACCGGCGAGGGGCCCAGTCGCACCAGGGCCGACAGATGCACGCGCGTGGCGTAGCCAAAATGCCGGGCTAGCTCGTAACCCGGATGCTCGCCATCCAGCCGCGTCATGAGCGCATCGCGATGGGTCTTGGCCAGGATCGAGGCGGCGCTGATGCAGGCGAGCAGCGCATCCCCGCCCACGACCGTCTGCACCTCGCAGTCCGCAAAACAGTCTGACAACCGCGGGGCACGATTGCCGTCGATCAGGATGCGCACCGGACGCACCGGCAGATCGATGAGTGCGCGCTTCATGGCCAGAAAGGTAGCCTGCAGAATATTGAAGAGGTCGATCTCCGCGTGGTCTGCCTCGGCGATGGCGAAGCCGAGTGCGCGCTCGCGAATGCGCTCGGCCAGGACCTCGCGTCGCTCGGGCGTGAGCTGCTTGGAGTCGCGCAGCCCGCGGATCGTGCGCTGCGGATCCAGGATCACCGCTGCGGCGACGACCGGGCCGGCCAGCGGACCGCGACCTGCCTCATCCACCCCGGCCGTGAGGACCTGCGCCTGAGCTGACCCTGTCCGTCGCACCCTCGTTCGCTCCCCCCGTCTCCAGCGCACTGCCGCCGGCGCCCTCACGTCCCCAGCAGCGCGAGCACGGCCTGCGCTGCGCGCGTGGCGCCATCGGCACGCAGCTGCTCATGCACCGCGCGAAAGCGCCCCTGCAGATAGTCGCGCCGCTCGGTATCGACCAGCAAGCGATCCGCTGCGCGCCAGAGATTATCCGCGTTCGCCGCCTCCTGGAAGAACTCGGGTGCCAATGGCTCGCCGGCCAGCAGATTCGGCAGTGCGAAATGCGGCGATCGCACCAGGCGCAGTGTGCGCACCAGCGCGGCGGTGAGGG
>DATBPG010000193.1:0-11259 GCA_036561485.1 Steroidobacteraceae bacterium
CGGCTCGAGCGCTTCGACTGGCGCAGCTCCAGGCGCCGCGGTGGGCGCAAGACCGCTCGCTTTAACCCCGAGCAGACGCAGGCGCCGCTCGAGTGGGGCGCGCCGCAGACATTGGGCCGCGGTGCGCCGGATGATCGCCGCGTCGTTCGTGGGGACTGCGATCGTCTGGTCGCGTGTCACCCGCTGAAAATTGTCATAACGCAGTTTGACGCCGATCGTGCGCGCAACGTAACCATCGCGCTGCAGATCCTGCGCCACGCGCTCGCACAATGTCGTGAACTGCACTCGCAGCTGCAACCGATCGTATACCGCATGCAAATCGCGATCAAACGTCGTCTCACGGCTCAGGGAGACCGGTTCGCTGTGCGTGACCACGGGCCGATCGTCCCAGCCCCAGGCCGCCTCGTACATCCACTCGCCGTGACGCGAGCCGAAATGTTGCTGCAGCCACGTGCGCTCACAGCGCGCCAGCTCACCGACCGTGCGGATGCCGAGCTGTTCGAGACGCGCTGCTGCCTTCGGGCCGATGCCGTGGATCTTGCGACACGCCAGCGGCCAGATCTTCTGCGCCAGATCCGACTCGAACACGACCGCAACGCCATTGGGCTTGTGGAACTCGCTCGCCATCTTGGCGATCAGCTTGTTGGGCGCCACACCGATGGAGCAGGTCAGACCGGTCGCCTCGCGGATCGCCGCCTGAATCGTGACGGCGAGCGCGCGCCCTCCGTGTGCCTGACCGCCCGGTGCTGCGCCCAGATCGACGTATACCTCGTCGATGCCGCGGTCTTCGATCTGCGGGGCGAAGCGGGCGATGACCTGCTTGAAGCGCCGCGAGTAGTCGCGGTAGCGCTCGAAGTCGGCAGGCAGCAGCAGGGCAGTGGGACACAATTGCGCTGCGCGCATGAGCCCCATCGCCGAGTGCACGCCGAAGGCGCGTGCCTCGTAGGTGGCGGTGGTGACCACGCCGCGCCCGGCGTAATCGCGCAGGCGGCGCAGTCCCGCAGGTGCGTCCGGTGGCGGCGCGGGCGGTGGCGGGGAGTCCGCGGCGCCGGCCGCCGCACGACTGCCGCCGATGACCAGCGGCCGGCCGCGCAGCTGCGGATAGCGCAGCAGCTCCACGGACGCGTAGAACGCGTCCATGTCCACATGGGCGATGCGGCGCGGCTCAGACACGCCGCCAGCATAGCGCCGCTCAGCGAGTCAGACGCGACCTTGCGAAGGGCGGGACAGCGCTGCGGGCGTCAAGCAGGACCGGCGCGGGCCGCAGCCGGGTGGGCCTCAGGTCCTCGAACAGCTCATGGACCCAGGCCATCGCGAACATCAGCGGTACCCAGAGCAGCACGAAGGGCAGCAGCAGCAGATGCGCCAGCAGGCGCGGCAGATCAGCGAAAAGCTTGTTCATGATGGCACCTTCGTGACGGCACCCGTTCCAGTTGCGCCCATGGTGCGCCGAAGGCGCTGAACCCACGCTGAAACCGGCCGACTCAGGGTTCGCGAAACTGGCGCAATCCACGCGGCGTCACGGCGCGCTCGAGCAGCTGAAAAGCCCCCATGACCAGCAGGGCCAGGACGGCGGCGGGCACCGCCCCGCGCAGGATCAGTCCGACATCATCGAGCCGGATGCCGGTGAGAATGGGCTCGCCGTAGCCGCCCGCTCCGATGAGGGCCCCCAGAGTGGCCGTACCGACATTGATCACCGCGGCGGTGCTGATTCCGGCGATGATGGTCCGCGCTGCCAGCGGCAGCTCCACGCGCAGCAGGCGCACGTGCCGTGGCAGTCCCAGCGCGGCGGCGGACAGCACCAGTGGCGCGGGGATCGAGGCGAGGCCCGTGAGCGTGTTACGCACGATCGGCAGCAGGCTGTAGAGAAACAGCGCCGCGATCGCCGGTCGCGCACCGATGCCGAACAGCGGAATCATGAAGACCAGCAGCGCCAGGGAAGGAATGGTCTGCATGACCGCCGAGAGCGCGAGCAGCGGCCGCCCGAGCGCCGGCAGCTGCGCACCCAGCACGCCCAGAGGCAGACCGATCGCGAGCGCGAGGGCCAGGGAGATGCCCACCAGCAGCAGATGCTCGCGCGTGCGCGCCAGCAGCTGCGCGCCGCTGCCTGGCCCGCTGCCCGTGCCGCGCGCTGCCGGCGCCGGCGCCGGCGAGCCTGCCGCGCTGGAGGCTGCCTGCGCCGCAGAGCCGCCCGGCGCCAGGGTTGCATAAAACGCCGCCGCCACCTCGCGATCGTCCCGATGCTGCAGCTGCACGGCGGCGTTGAGCCGCTGCATGCTCTGCACCGAAATGCGCCCCGCCAGCGCGTTGATGGCAGCCGCCAGCGCCGGCCAGCGCACTGCGGCGTCGCGTCGGTAGAGCCAGACGGCGTCGTAGCGCGGAAAGAAGTGCCGGTCGTCCTTCAGCACCGTCAGATGCTGCGCGGCGATCTGCGCATCGGTGGTGTATACGTCCACGACCTCCGCCGCCCCCTCGCGCAGCGCGCGGTACGCCAGCGAATGGTCCAGGCCGCGTACCGAACGAGGCGCGAGGCCATAGACGCGCCGCAGCCCCGGCCAGCCATCGGCGCGATCCATGAACTCATTGGAGAGCGCGTAGCGCAGTTCCGGGTGGGCGCGAAGATCCGAGAGGCTGGCCAGATGCAGCCGCTGCGCGATGGCCGACGGCACTGCGAGCGCATAGCGGTCCTCGAAGCCCAGCGGTGGCCCCATCAGCACGCCGGCGCGCGCCAGCGTAGCGCGCAGCGCCGCCTCCCCGGCCGCGTCATGCGCGGTGGGTGCCAGACCCGGCAGCAGCTGCGCGCGCAGCGTGCCGGTGTATTCCGGGTAGGCATCGATGCTGCCGGCGAGCAGCGCCTGCCAGAGAATGGCGCTGCCGCCCATGGCGCGCCGATGCACCAGCGTCAGTCCGCGACGCTGCGCCTCGAGCTGCAGCAGGTCGGCGAGGATCAGCGATTCGGTGAAATTCTTCGAACCGACGCTCGCGGTGGGCCCAGCGAAGGCCGCCCGCGCAGCACCCGCAGCGCCCATGGCATCCGCGCTCGGCGCCCCGCCACCGATCAGCGCCGCCACGAGCAGCAGCCCGAGAGCCCGAAGCACGCCCGGCAGGCCCGGCACGCGCAGCCCCCGCGCCTCAGCGGGAGCCGGCATGCACGCCCCGGCTACCCGACAATGCCTCCGCCAGGCCGCCGCGCTGTGCCGCGACGAAGCGGCGCACGAAGGCGTCGGCGGGCTGCTCGAGCCACGTTCGCGCCGGCCCGTCCTGCACGATGCGCCCCCCGTGCAGCAGCAGCAGCCGATCGGCGAGCACGGCCGCCTCCGGCAGGTCATGCGTGACGATGAGGACCGTCTTCGAGAGCTCACGGAACAGCGCCGCGAGACGCTGCTGCAGCTCATCGCGCACCAGCGGATCGAGCGCGCCCAGCGGCTCGTCCAGCAGCAGCGCCGGCGGATCGCTCATCAGCGCGCGCATCACCGCGACGCGCTGGCGCTGCCCACCCGACAGCTCGCCAGGGAAGCGGTTCAGCAGCGCAGTGGGCAGTTCCATCAGCTCTGCGAGCTCGGCGGCGCGGGCGCGAATGCGCTCGCGCGACCAGCCCAGATGCCGCGGCAGCAGCGCCAGATTGCCCAGCGTCGTCAGATGGGGAAACAGGCCGCCTTCCTGAATGACGTAGCCGATCTGACGCCGCACGGCCAGCCGCCGCGCCGGCTCCAAGGCCACCCCATCGATGAGCACCTGCCCACGCTCGGGCCAGTCCAGGCCCAGCAGCAGCCGCAGCAGCGTCGACTTGCCCGCACCGCTTTCCCCCAGAATGGCGCTGACACTTCCGGCCGCAAAGCGCAGGGTCAACGACTGCAGAATGACGTTTGGCCCGTGGCGCTTTTCGACCCCCTCGAAGCGGAACTCCACGGTCCCGAGGCCGCGCGCGTCAGGCGATGCGCCGCGCGGCCACGCGCGCGGGGCGCAGCAGCAGCGTACGGGCTCGCCATTGCTCGGCCGCAGGCAGGGCCTCGAGCCACTGCACCTCACCGACGGTGTGCGTGGCCACCGCCACGCCATCGCGCAGCAGGATGCGATTGCCCGCCAGCGCTGCGATCCGCGCCCCGGGTGTGACGATGCCCGAGAGGTTCAGCGGGTCGGCGGCGCTGAGGGCGACGAGACTGCCTTGCGCCTCGCGCCGGCGCACCGCGCGCAGCGCGCTCACGGCCTCTGGCAGTGCGTACTGCTCACCCGTGGCGCCGGCCACGAAGCGCCCGCCGCGGATATGCCCCTGCGCCTCGAGCCGCCGGTAACTGCGCAGCAACGCATGCCAGGGCGGCAGCCAGTCGCCCTCGCGGCTCAGCAGCCGCCGAAACACCACGCCATAGCGTCGCAGCAGGATCCAGGCGACGCTGTCGACGTCCGCCGCGTCCAACGGGGGCGCCTCAGCCGTGCGCGACAGCAGACTCCAGCGTCCCGCCTCGGCGAGGCCGAACGAGCCGCTGCGGCTCCTGGCGGCCAGCTTGCGCCGCCGCTGCAGCGGCAGCAGCAGCGCGCGCAGGCCCGCGAAGCTGTCCGCGGTGACACGTCCGGCAGCCACCAGCTCGGCCAGCGCCCCTTCCGCCTGCGACGCCAGCAGGCCGCTGCCGCTCACGAGCTCGTCGAAAAAGCTCGCGCCATGCGTCTGCAGGTACTGCGCCATGGCGCTCGCCCCGGCCGACAGCACAGCCGCAGACGGCGCCGGCATGAGCCGCTGCCAGAGCGGCAGATTCGAGCGCGTCAGCAGCGCTATCGGTGTGGCCCGGACCGGACCGGCTGAGCCGGCTGTCGGCGCGCCCGGACGCGCCCAGAGCGCGCGGCCGGACAGGCACAGGCCATCGAGCCAGCTGGCGTCGTAAGCGCGCAGGCGCACGGGCAGGACATCCGCCTCCCAGGCGACCGCCGGCAGCGCAAAGCCCTCGAGCTGGCTGATGAGCGCCGCCAGGCTCGCCGCCCCCTCGGGTCGCGGGTCACGGGTCACGCCCTGCCACTCGAGCAGGAAGCGCATGAACTCGCCGCTGGCCACCGGCTCGATCTGCGAGCGCAGGGAGTTGAGCGTGTAGCGATGAATGCGCGCGAGCAGCCGCCGCTCGCACCATTCCATCTCCCCATCCGCTTGCGCACCCGCCGCTGGCGGCGAGAAGCGCCCACGCAGCACGAAGCCCTCGGCCTCGAGCAGCGAGAGCGCCGAGGCGATATCGGGCGGCGCGATCTGCAGCAGCAGCGAGAGCGCCTGGATCGTGATGGGCCCGGTGGCGGCGAGCCGTCCGCGCAGCAGCTCGCGCAGGGCCTCCGAGCGCTCCCAGCGGCGCGCGGCGTACTCCGGCGGCGCTGTCAGAGCCGGCTCGAGACGGCCTTGCGGATACAGCGTGCACACCAGCGGCAGCTGCTCGGCGGCCACCCAATAGTCGCCACCGGCGCTGCGCAGGCGCGTCGCGCGGCGCTGGCCCTGCAGCTCCTGGAAGGCCGACTCGAGCGTGGCCGGTGACTGCGCTGCATCCGCGTGCGGGCTCATCACTCCGAGCAGCATCAGCGCATCGTGCAGCTCCTCGGCATTCTCGGGGGCCGGACGCGCCTGCTCTCGTACCGCTTCGATGGCCGCCGGATCCAGCTGGCCGAACTGCGCTGCGCTCTCCGGATCGAGCCAGCGGCGCGAGGCCACGGCCTGCGTGCGCCGCTCCTCGAGCGGCGCATCGTCCAGGTACGCGTACGGCCGCGCCGTGAGAATCTCAGCCGCCAGCGGCGAGGGATGCGCCAGATCGCAGGGCAGCGTCTGGATGTGCCCTGCCTCCAGCGCCTCGAGCAGCTGCGTGAGGCCCGGCAGGTCCATGGCCTCGTGCAGACAGTCGTAGAGCGTCTGACGCACCAGCGGGTGATCGGGAATCTCCCGCTCGCCCACGATGTTTTCACCGCATGCCATCTGCTGCGGGAACACCACGCAGATCAGGTCCTCGGACGCCATGCGCTGCAGCGGCGCGGGCGTGCGCCGGCCCCCGCGCACGCGCTGGATCGCCAGCGACACCGTGGCGTTCCAGCGCCAGCGCGTCGCGAACAGGGGCGCATCGAGCACCGCCTGCACCAGCACCGACTCGGCGCTGCGCGAGCCGAGATAAAGCGGCAGCTCTGCCAGCGGGAAGCTGTGCGTCTCGCCGAGCGAGAGCACGATGGCATCCTCGGTCGCGGCTGCCTGCAGTTCGAAATTGAATGCGCGGCAGAAGCGCTTGCGCAGCATCAGCCCGAGCGCGCGATTGATGCGGCTGCCGAAGGGCGCATGAATCACCAGATGCATGTCGCCAGCCTCATCGAAGAAGCGCTCGAAGATGAGCCGACGCTGCGTGGGCAGATGCCCGAGCATGGCCTTGGCGGCAGCGAGGTACTCCACCAGCTGGCGTGCCGCGCCTTCCGGCACGCCCGCCACGGTGTGCATGAGCATCTCGATGCAGCTGCGTATCGAGGCGCCATCGATGCCCGGCAGCGCCGCATCGATCCGCTCGCGCAGTGCCGAGACCGCCGCGGAGAGCTCGGCGCTGCGCGCGGGCGCTTCTCCGAGCCAGAAGGGCATGCTCGGCGGTTGTCCGCGCGCGTCCTCGACGCGCACCTGTCCGGCTTGCACCCGCAGGATGCGATAGGAGCAGTTGCCGAGCTGAAAGACATCCCCCTGCAGGCTCTCGACCGCGAAGTCCTCGTTGAGCGTGCCGATGAAGGTGCCGGAGGGCTCGAGGATTACGCGATAGTCGGCGGTGTCGGGAATCGCCCCGCCACAGGTCAGCGCCGTGAGCCGCGCACCGCGCCGCGGCCGCAGGCGTCGGTTGACGGCGTCGCGGTGCAGGTAGGCACTCTGCCGCCCGCGGCGGGTCGCAAAGCCTTCTGCGAGCATGCGCACGATCTCATCGAAGCGCGCGCGTGACAGCTCGGCATAGGGGCCCGCGCGCCGCACCAGCGCAAACAGCTCATCCTCGCCGCACTCGCGGGCCGCCACCTCCGCGACCAGCTGCTGACAGAGCACGTCCAGTCCCCCGGGGGGAATGGCGAGCGCATCGAGCTCCCCGGCACGCACGGCGGCCAGCAGCGCCGTGCACTCCACCAGCTCATCGCGACTCAGCGGCACCAGCCGTCCGCAGGGCACGCCACCGACCGCATGATTGGCACGTCCGACCCGCTGCAGGAAGGAGGCGATGGTGCGCGGCGTACCGAGCTGGCACACCAGATCGACCTCGCCGATGTCGATGCCCAGCTCCAGCGAGGCGGTCGCGACCAGCGCGCGCAGGGCGCCGCTCTTCAGGCGCTGCTCGGCGTCCAGGCGCTGCTCGCGTGCAAGACTGCCGTGGTGAGCCGCGATCGCCTGCTCGCCGAGGCGCTCGCTGAGGTGGCGGGTCACGCGCTCGACCATACGGCGCGTATTGGCGAACACCAGCGTGGTACTGTGCTCGCGGATCAGCGCCGCGAGCTGGTCGTAGAGCGTCTCCCAGGCATCTCCCGACATGACGGCCTCGAGCGGCACCGCCGGCAGCAACAGCGCCAGATCGCGCTCGCGTACGTGGCCACTGTCGATGATGCTGCAGGGACGTGCCTGCCCCTCGGGGTCGACACCGGTCAGCAAGCGCGCAATGGCGCCGATCGGCTTCTGCGTCGCCGACAGGCCCACGCGCTTCAGCGGGGTAGCGCACAGCGCCGCCAGCCGCTCGAGCGAGAGCGCCAGATGGGCACCGCGCTTGTTGCCCGCGACCGCATGGATCTCATCGACGATCACCGAGCGCGTGCCCGACAACAGACGCCGGCCCGACTCACTGGTCAGCAGCAGATACAGCGACTCGGGCGTGGTCACCAGGATGTGGGGTGGGCGGCGCAGCATCGCGGAGCGCAGCGTCGCGGGGGTATCCCCCGTGCGCACCGCCGCGCGGATATCCGGGGCTGGCTGCCCCATGGCAGCGAGCTCGGCGGCGATGCCCGCCAGCGGCTCCTCGAGATTGCGCTGGATGTCATTCGACAGCGCCTTGAGGGGCGAGACGTACACCACCTGGGTGACATCCTGGAGCCCCCCGGCCTGCGCCTCGCGCACCAGCTGGTCGATGGCGCACAAAAAGGCCGCCAGGGTCTTGCCCGACCCGGTCGGCGCGGCGATCAGCGCGTCACGACCCGCGAGGATCGCCGGCCAGGCAGCCAGCTGAGGGGCCGTGGGTGCTGGAAATCGCGCCGCGAACCAGCGGGCAACCGCCGGATGAAAGCGCTCGAGAATGGACATGTGGCGACAAGTGTACGCCCCGCCGCGGGGGGCGCCCAGCGCTGCCCGGCACCGCTGGAATGGCGCGTGCACGCGCTGCCTAGCCGGCGCGGTGCGGCAGATACAGCCTGACGGTTGAGCCCTCTTCGTCCCGCTCGACCTGCAGCTGTCCGTGCGAGTGCTCGAGCAGGCCACGCACCAGGTCCAGATTCGACTCGTCTGCCTGTGCGCGCACCGTCGCTGCGGGGTGGGTGCCGCCGGCGACTGGGTCGGTGTCAGCCGCCGCGCTGGGCGAATCGCGAATGGTGATGACCACGCTGTGGCGCGCGGCGGGCCGCCCTGCCTCCACCGCCGCCGGCTGCAGGAGCTCGCCTGTGCGAAAGCTCAGACGCCCTCCGTGCGGCATCGCGTCGCGTGCATTCGCGGCCACGTGCAGCAGCGCAGCCTCGATCTCGCTGCGATCCACGATCACCCATGAGAGCGCCTCATCCAGCTGCTCTTCGATGGTGATGTTCTCGCTGAGCGTCTGGCGCAGCAGCGCCACGACCGTTTCGACCACCTCGTTCAAATCGGTGGGCACGGGATTGAGCGGCTGGCGGCGAGCCAGTGCCAGCAGGTGCTGAGAGAGCCCCGCGGCGCGATCGGCGTTGCGCTGGATCATGTGCAGGAAGCCGGCGGCCTGCTCGTCCGGAGACCAGCGTCGCTGCAGCAGCGCGACCGAGGTCTTGATGACATGCACGACGTTATTGAATTCGTGTGCGATGCCTTCGCTCAGCCGGCCCAAGGCGGCGAGCTTTTGCGCCCCCGCGAGCGTGCTGCGCACCTCTGTCAGCGCCTGTTCCTGTGCGAGCCGTTCGCTCAGATCGCATTCCACGATGCTGAATCCGGCCAGCCGGCCCGAGGGCTCGCGCAGCGCCGTCAGGCGCGTCTCCACCATGATGCGCCGTCCATCCCGATGCACGCGCCAGGTTTGGGCACTGCACGGGCCGTCGCGCGCCGCGGCCTCCAGCTCGTTCTCGGGCACCCTGCCTTGCCGCTCCTCGGGCGTGAACAGCAGCGCATAGTGCTGGCCATCGATCTCACCGGCGCTGAAGCCGTGCAGTCGACGCGCCGCAGCGTTGGTATGCATCACGCGACCGGCGGCATCCAGCAGCAGCAGCCCCTGATCGGGGACCGCCTCGATGAGATCGGCGAGGCGTGCGCCCCACTGACGCGCCGCGCGCAGCAGGCGTGCCAGCCACAGCGCGAGCAGCACTGCTGCGCCGAGCAGCGCCACCAGTCCCATCATCAGACCCAGCGTCCCCCAGGGGGGTGAGACCGCAGCCGAGGAAGCCATCAGCCCTTATTCACGTCACGGCGGCCCGATGGCAAGCCCCGCTGGCGCTGCCTGGGCGTGAATTCGCGTCAGTCGCGGCTGACAGCGGGGCGCACCGGCGTCCGAGGGGCCGAGGGCTGATCAGCCCGCCTTAGCCCAGCTGCTCGCCGACCTGCCCCATGCGCGGCTGTCCGGTGTCGTGCAACTCGACGCGGACTGGACCGCAGCGTGCGAGCGCCTGGCCGGGCGGCGGCGCCGTGCGCAGCTGCACCCGGCGCGCCCAGTCCAGCGCCATGGCATCGAAGCGCCGATCGCCCGAGGACTCGAGGATGTCGCTGCTGGCAATGCTGCGATCTGGGCGCAGACACACGCGCACGACGACCTGTTCGCCGCGCGTGAAGTTGCCATGCACGAAGATGGAGACCGACGCATCGGCGAACGGGGACAGCGCTGGAGGCGGCGCGGGCGGCGCAGGCGGCGCGGCTGTCGTAGGCGGCGCGGACGTTGGATTGCGGGCCGGCGCGGCTCTCTGCGCGGGCACCGCGGTATCGGCGCGCAGCACGGAGTTGCCCGTCCAGTTCGGCCGCGCCCGCCAGGCGGGCTGCAGGACAGCCGCACCGCGGGCGGGGGGTGTTCGAGGCAGGCTACTGCACGCGCACAAGGCAATGAGCAGCAGGCAGAGAGGCGTGAACGCCCGGAGCTTGTCAGCCCTACGCATGCTGCCGATCATACGCTGGCGTACTCCCGCCGGCGCCGCCGGCTCTCCCGAAGAGCGTCACTTTATGGCTGACAACAGCATGTCCGGCGCCGCTGCGCTGAAGCGTCTTTCCGTCATCGTCATGGGTGTCTCGGGCTCGGGCAAGAGCACTCTCGGGGAGGCACTGGCGCATGCCCTGGACCTGCCCTTCATCGAAGGCGACGCGCTGCATGACGGGCACAACATCGCCAAGATGCGCTCGGGACAGCCGCTGAACGATGCGGATCGCGCCGGATGGCTCGATGCCATCGCGAAAGAGCTGCAGGACGAGCAGCGCTACCCGCGCGGACTGGTGCTGACCTGCTCGGCTCTTCGCCGCCGCTACCGCGATCGCCTGCGAGAGGCGCGGGGCCTCCTGCGCTTCCTGTTTCTTCGCATCGATGTGTCGGCCGCGCAGCAGCGGCTGCAGCAGCGCCCACATCACTTCATGCCCGCGAGCCTGGTTCCGAGTCAGTTCGCCACGCTCGAGACGCCCGCCGAGGATGAAACCGATGTCCTGACGCTGGATGCCAGCGCCGCGCCCGCAATCGTGCTGGCCAGGGCTCTTGAGGCGCTGCGGCCGGGCCAATCGCCGGGCCAGCCGGACATGTCCCCGGCGGCCGGATAGCACGCAATTCATCCGCGGAGGCTTCATTTGCCGCTCCACGCGCGCCGGAGTAGTGTGGCCGCGCCAGCCCCACGCTGACAGAGTTCACCATGACGATTCGCACCGTCCCCTGGCGGCGACGCGTCCCGACACTATTAATAGCCACACTGCTGCAGGCGCTGTTCGCTGTCGCGTTCCTGCGCGGGCTGGCGCTGGCAGGCCATGCCCTGCTCGCAAAGCCCTTGCTCGTCAGCATCCTCACCCCACCGCCCATTCCTGCGATGCTGCCTCCAAGACTGCCGGTGCCGAATCTTTTGCAGACGCCAGCGATTCCACACCTCATCCCTCCGGTCGTGGTGTTT
>DATBPG010000194.1:0-4701 GCA_036561485.1 Steroidobacteraceae bacterium
ACTTCGCAGAGGCCAAGGCGGTGTGTGGCGGCTTGAGGCTGCTCGGCCAGCAGAACTGGCGGCTGCCGACGGTCGAGGAAGTGCAGCGGATCTACCAGGTCTCCTCCAAAGCGTTCCGTTTCTCGCCGCCGAAGTTCGATCCGGACTACGGGCTGAATGAGGCGATGAAGCACGACGCCTGGCGGGTGCGCGACTTCGAGGTGAACGGGGATAGCTTCAATGGCAATCGGCTGCTGATCTGGAGCAGTACGCCGGGGGATCGGCCCGGGCGTCACGAGGCCGTATATTTTGGTCGCGCCTACAGTGTGGACGACAATGAGAAAGTAGGCAGTTCGCTGCATGGGACCCTGCGTCGCAGTCCCTTCCACGCCTACGTGCTGTGCGTCAGGTCCGATGCCCAGGACCAGGCCTCTCGCTGAGGCCGTGAGCCGCGGGGTCTGAGCGGCGCTCGTGCCACCACATCTCGAGCAGCTTCAGCAGCGGCCCGGCGAGTGGCAGCAGCCAGGAGAACCGGGGCAACCTCGGGGCTCGTGAGCGACCCTTGAACAGCATCGCCGCCCCGGCAGCGAGCGCTGCGAGGATGCCCAGGAGCAGGGGCGAGCGGCGCACCGAGCGTATCGCCGTGAAGGTGCGGTCGATGGGCAGCAGATGGCGCTGCAGGGCGTGCAGGCTGTCCGCCAGTTCATCGCGCTCGCGGGCAGATCTCAGCAGCACTAGCTGACGCTGCGCGTCGCGCTGCCGGATGCGAGCCCTCATGGGCGCGGACGAAAATGTTCGCGATCACGCATGAACTCCCCCAGGGTTGCCGCGAACAGTGTGCGTCCTGCACGCAGCCGTGCGCGCACGGCGAGCGCCGCGAGCAGCGAGATCAGAAAGAACGCCCCCATGATCAGCAGCGATACGAGCAGGCGATGGCTGTCCCAGAAGGCGATGATCAACGCCAGAGCGCCGATCAGCAGTCCCAGCCCAGCTGCCATGAGTGCGATGCCGGCCCAGAGCACGACGCTCGCCAGGGCCTCCACCCCGTCCTGCAGATCCAGCAGCAGCACCTCGACGCGGCTGACGAATAACCCGCCGAGGGCCGCAAGTACATTCGCCAGCGCGGAGAGCACCCCGACAGGGGGCGGGACGTCTGCGG
Source organism: Steroidobacteraceae bacterium (assembly GCA_036561485.1). GTDB lineage: Bacteria > Pseudomonadota > Gammaproteobacteria > Steroidobacterales > Steroidobacteraceae > FEN-1191. Next base: position 1,139 of record DATBPG010000194.1, read on the forward strand.
GCGGGGGATCCGGATGATTCACGCGATACTTTACTCCCGGGCCCATCTTGCCGAATAGCCCCGCCACAGTCTAAGACTCTGGCGTCAGCCGGCGCGGGGGGGGGGCCGCCGGCCGCCGCGCGGCTCAGGTGCAGCCGCGCACCAGGAAGATGATCAGCAGTACCGGGATCGGGACGCCCAGCAACCACAGCAGGATGTAACCGATCGCTCCCTTTTCCCCGCTCCGATATCCTGTCAACAGAGTTCTCATGGGTGCCGCCTTCATGGTGTGCTACCGCAGCGGCATATTGCGATGCGTCTGGTGCAGCGCCTAGACGGCGGCGCCGTTCGGCACTGTCAGGGTGCGCTGACAGTGCACGGGCGCGCACAGGGCGGCTGTCCGATGGCAGGAGTGCGGTGCGGGGAAACGCGCTCCGCGTGACTACGCGCGCAGCGTGCCGAGCAATTGGTTGAACAGGGCGCTCGGGCGCATGGCCGCCGAGCAGCGCTGCGGATCGGGATGGTAGTAACCGCCGATATCCACGGGTTTGCCCTGCGCGCCATTGAGCTGCGCGACGATGCGGGCCTCATTGCGCGTGAGCTGTTCGGCCAGTGGTGTGAAAAGCGATTTCAGCGCGGGGTCCCCGCTCTGCGATGCCAGCGCCTGCGCCCAGTAAAGAGCCAGGTAGAAATGGCTGCCGCGATTGTCGAGGCCGCCGACCTTGCGCGCGGGCGAGCGGTCATTCTCCAGCACCTGGCCGTTGGCAACATCCAGCGTGCGAGCCAGCACATCGGCGCGGGCACTGCCGCTCTTGCGCGCCAGATCCTCGATCGACACCTGCAGGGCGAGGAACTCACCGAGCGAGTCCCAGCGCAGATAGCCCTCCTCCAGAAACTGCTGCACATGCTTGGGAGCCGAGCCGCCGGCCCCGGTCTCGTACAGGCCGCCGCCCGCCAGCAGCGGCACGATGGAGAGCATTTTGGCGCTGGTGCCAAGTTCGAGGATCGGGAACAGATCGGTCAGATAATCGCGCAGCACGTTGCCCGTCGCCGAGATCGTGTCCTGCCCGGCGCGCAGACGCGCGACTGTGGCGCGCGTGGCCTCGACCGGGGAGAGAATGCGGATGTCGAGTCCCGCCGTGTCGTGATCGGAAAGATAGCGCTGCACGCGCGCGATGAGGTTGCGATCGTAGGCGCGGCGCTCGTCGAGCCAGAAGATCACCGGCGTGCGGGAGATGCGCGAGCGCTCCACCGCCAGGCGCACCCAGTCGCGCACCGGCAGATCCTTGGTCTGGCACATGCGCCAGATGTCCCCCTGCTGCACGACGTGCTGCATCAGCACCCGGCCCGCGCCATCCACGACGCGTACGGTGCCGTCCACTGGCAACTCGAAGGTCTTGTCGTGCGAGCCGTACTCCTCGGCAGCCTGCGCCATCAATCCGACATTCGCGACACTGCCCATGGTGGGCACGTCGTAGGCGCCGTGCGCCTTGCAGTCCTCGATGACGGCCTGATAGACCCCGGCGTAACAGCGGTCGGGAATCATCGCCTTGGTGTCGTGCATCTTGCCGTCCGCGCCCCACATGCGTCCCGACGCGCGGATCGCCGCAGGCATCGAGGCGTCGACGATCACATCACTCGGCACGTGCAGATTGGTGATGCCACGATCCGAATCCACCATGGCCAGCGGCGCGCGCTGCCGATAGGTCTCGGAAAGATCGGCCTCGATCTGCGAGCGCTCCGCCGCGGGCAGTGACTGGATCTTGGCGTAGACATCCCCGATGCCGTTGTCCGGGTCTACACCCAGGGCTCGAAACCGGTCCGCGTGCCTGGCGAAGACGTCCCGATAATAGACGCTGACCGCATGGCCGAACATGATGGGATCGGACACCTTCATCATGGTGGCCTTCAGGTGCAGGGACAGCAGCACCCCGCTGGCTTTGGCTTCCTCAATCTGCGCCTCGTAGAACGCCCGCAGACTGCGGCAGCCCATGAAGGTCGCGCTGACGAGCTCACCGCCCTGCACGGCAACGGCCTGCTTGAGCACCTGCACATTGCCCTGCCGGTCCTGCAGCTCGATGCGCAGCGTGCCGGCCTCATCGATGGCGACCGACTGCTCATTGGCGAAGAAGTCGCCTTCCTGCATGTGCGCAACATGCGTGCGTGACGCGGCGCTCCAGGGCCCCATCGAATGCGGATGCTTGCGCGCGTACTGCTTGACGGCGTTGGCGACGCGACGGTCGGAGTTACCCTCGCGCAGTACCGGATTGACCGCGCTGCCCAGTACCTTGGCAAAGCGCGCCCGCAGCTGCTTCTGGGCCTCATCGCGCGGTTCCTCAGGAAACTGCGGCAGCGCGTAGTCCTGCGAGCGCAACTCCGCGAGCGCAGCCTTCAGCTGCGGTATGGAGGCGCTGATGTTCGGCAGCTTGATGATGTTGGCTTCGGGGGTCGTGGCGAGGCGGCCGAGCTCGGCCAGATCGTCCGCCTGGCGCTGCTCGGGTCGCAGCTGGTCGGGGAAATTCGCAAGGATGCGGCCGGCAAGCGAGATGTCACGCGTCTGCACGTCGATCGAGGCGGTGCGTGCGAAGGCCTGAATGATGGGCAGCAGGGAGTAGGTGGCGAGCGCCGGTGCCTCATCGGTCAGCGTGTAGATGATCCTGGCCTGAGTCATGTCGGTCCTTGGGATAACGGTATGGCCCCCCCGGCGCGAGTGCGCCGCGGCGGCGCATACTATATCAAGGGCGCCGACGTGGGATTGGCTACCACTCGCCGACGTTCGGCATCGACAGCCACGGCTCCTGCGGCGGCAGCGCTTCACCCCGCTGCAGCAATTCGATGGAGATGCCGTCGGGTGAGCGTACGAACGCCATCCTGCCATCGCGTGGCGGACGGTTGATGGTGACGCCCATCTGCATGAGCCGTGCGCAGGTGGCGTAGATGTCCTCGACCTGATAGGCCAGATGGCCGAAATTGCGCCCCCCGCTATAGCTCTGCGCGTCCCAGTTGTAGGTGAGCTCCACCTGCGCAGCCTCGTCGCCCGGGGCCGCGAGAAACACCAGCGTGTAGCGACCCTTCTCGTTTTCGGTTCGGCGCACCTCACGCAGACCGAGCAAATCGCAATAGAAGTGTCGCGATTGCGCAAGATCCGTGACGCGCAGCATCGTATGCAGGTACTTCATGACGGAACTATAGTGAGGCGGCCAGGGCAGTCAATCCGCAGGTCGCGCCATGCCAGATGCGCTCATGTCCGCCACGGCCCTCAATCGATCGGCTCGCGCCGCAGCCGCATCCGGAAGGGGGCTGGTACGCGAAGCTCATCCGCTGCAGTGTCGCCGCGCGGTTTCCAGTTCTCGGGATTTGAGGCGATGCCGTTCTTCAATCGCGCGAGTGTGTAGCAGCCGGCCTTCAGATCGACCTGGTCCCAGCGCAGCGCCACGAGCTCCGAAACCCGAAACCCATGCCGGTAGGCCCGCAGCACAGCGCCCGATGGGGCTGTCCATGCCGGCCGATCTGGCCGCAGGCCTTCAGCACGCGTTTGGGCTCGTCTGACGTCAGATGGAGCATTGGCCGGACACGGGCTTAGG
>DATBPG010000195.1:0-3070 GCA_036561485.1 Steroidobacteraceae bacterium
CCGGACCCTATGTGAGCCATGACAGGACTGCACTTTATCAGGAGCCCCGAGTCATCTCGCGCTCACCGCGGCGCTGTACGCTGCTGCGGCAGGCCGTGTGCCGGAGCTCAGAGGCCTGCGCCGTTGACCCGCGGCGCGGCAGCCATGTAGGGTCGCTGCGTGGATCTTTACATGGGATTGATGTCCGGAACGAGCATGGACGGTATCGACGCCGCTCTGCTCGAGATAGATGCCAACGCCGGGATGCGGATACGCGCCGCGGCGGCGCGCGAATGGCCCGCCGCGCTGCAGGCCAGGCTGCGCCGCGCCGCCGAGCGCTCGGAACTCACTGGACTCTATGAGCTGGGCGAGCTGGACAGCGCCGTCGGCGTACAGCTGGCGCTGGCAGCCGCGGGACTGCTGCACTCCGCCGGCGTCAGCGCCACCGCCGTACGTGCCATCGGCACCCACGGACAGACGCTGCTGCACCGTCCGTCGGGCGAGGCGCCCTTTACCCTGCAGGTCGGAGATCCCAATATCATTGCCGAGCGGCTCGGTATCGATGTCATTGCCGACTTTCGCCGCCGTGACGTGGCCGCCGGTGGCGAGGGCGCCCCGTTGATGCCGGCGTTTCATGCCGCGGCCTTCGGCGCGAGCGGGCAGCGACGCGCGGTCGTGAACATCGGGGGCATCGCCAATGTCACCCTGCTCGGCGCCGATGAGGGCGTGATCGGATTCGATACCGGCCCGGGCAACTGTCTGCTCGATGCCTGGGCGCGCAGGCACCTGAACCGCGCCTACGATGCGGACGGGCGCTGGGCTGCCGGCGGGCGGGTGCAGCCGGCGCTGCTGGCGCGCCTCCTGGCCGATAGCTACTTTGCGCGTCCGGCTCCCAAAAGCACCGGGCGCGAGACCTTCAGCGACGCCTGGTTCGAGCACGCCCTCGCTGCCGAGCCCACCGGCGTCGGCGCAGTCGACGTGCAGGCAACCCTTGCGGAGCTCACGGCCCGCAGCATCGCCGCAGCGCTGGTCCAGGGCGGCGCGAAACCCCCGGCGCAGGCCTTCGTGTGCGGCGGAGGCGCGTTCAACGCCGATCTGATGCAGCGGCTGGCGCGCGCCCTTCCCGACACCCGCTGGCAGAGCACGGCGGCCTGCGGCATCGCTCCCGAGCATGTGGAGGCCGCGGGGTTCGCCTGGCTCGCGCACCGCTTTCTGGAGGGTCAGCCCGGCAACCTGCCGAGTGTCACCGGCGCGCGTCATCCCGTACCGCTGGGCGCCTTGTATCGCGGCCGGCTCGCCTGAGTACCGGGCGCCCGATTCATGGATCAGCCCCTGCTTCGCTCGCCACAGAATTTCATCAATCCGGAACTCTCCGCGCTCGAGTTCAACCGGCGCGTGCTCGCGCAGAGTCTGGATGCGCGCGTGCCGCTGCTCGAGCGGCTGCGCTTCCTGTGCATCTGTTCGAGCAACCTCGATGAGTTCTTCGAAATCCGCGTCGCCGGGCTCAAGCAGCTGCTCGAGCTCTGCAGCAGCCAGGTGGGCGCCGATGGCATGTCCATTGCCGGGCAGCTCGGCGCGATCCACGAGTGCGCCACGCAGCTGATGCACGATCAGTACGCCTGCCTCAACGACGTGCTGTTGCCCGGCCTCGCGCGGGCGCGCATCTACGTGCTCGACGAGGAAGACTGGGACGAGGCTACACGCGCCTGGGTGGAGCATCACTTCGCCGTCGAGGTCGAGCCGGTGTTGAGTCCGCTCGGCCTGGATCCTGCCCGACCCTTCCCGCGCATCCAGAACAAGAGCCTCAATTTCATCGTGCAGCTCTCCGGCAAGGATGCGTACGGGCGCGACAGCGAACTGGCGATCGTGCAGGCGCCGCGCTCACTGCCGCGCATCGTCGCGCTGCCCGCCGGCAACGGCACGCGCTTCGTGGCACTGTCGACTATCGTCGAGGCGTTCGTCGATCGGCTGTTCGACGGGGTGCAGGTACAGGGCGTGTATCAATTCCGGGTGACGCGCAACAGCGACCTGTTCGTCGATGACGAAGAGGTCGACGATCTGCGCCGCGCGCTCGAGGGCGAGCTCGCGCACCGTCGCTATGGCGCGGCCGTGCGGCTGGAAACCGCCGCCAACTGTCCCACCGAGGTCGTGGACTTCCTGCTGCATGAATTCGCACTGTCCGCGCAGGACGTCTATCGCGTGCCCGGACCGGTCAATCTGAATCGATTCTCGGCAATCTACGAGCTGGCACAGCGGCCGGATCTCAAATACCCGCCCTTCACCCCGGGGCTGCCCAAGCGCCTGGTCGGCGCGACCGATCTGTTCGCGGTCATCCGTCAGCGCGACCTGCTGCTGCACCATCCCTATCGCAGCTTCGGCCCCGTCATGGATCTGCTGCGCCAGGCCGCCGCCGACTCCAGCGTGCTCGCCATCAAGCAGACGCTGTATCGCACCGGCGATCAATCCCCGATCGTGGAGGCGCTGATCGCCGCAGCGCTGGCCGGCAAGGACGTCACGGTCATCATCGAGCTGCGCGCGCGCTTCGACGAGGAAGCCAACATCGAGCTGTCGAATTCGCTGCAGGAAGCCGGCGCGCACGTCATGTACGGCGTCGTCGGCTACAAGACCCACGCCAAGATGGCGCTCATCGTGCGCCGCGAGCCCGATGGAATCCGCCGTTACTGTCATCTCGGCACCGGCAACTACCATCCCCGTACCGCGCGTACCTACACAGACTATGGGCTCTTCACCTGCGATGAGGACATCGGCAGCGACGTGCACGAGATCTTCCTGCAGCTCACCAGCCTCACGCGCATGCCCAAGCTGCGCCGGCTGCTGCAGTCGCCGTTTCATCTGCACGAGGCCGTGCAGCGCCTGATCGAGCGCGAGAGCGAGCATGCCCGTGCCGGACGGCCAGCACGCATCGTGGCCAAACTCAACGCGCTGGTGGACCCGCAGACCATCGAGAGCCTGTACCGCGCCTCGCGGGCGGGCGTGCGCGTGGAGCTGATCGTGCGCGGCGTGTGCGCGCTGCGGCCGGGGGTGCCGGGCGTGTCCGAGAACATCCGCGTGCGCTCGATCGTCGGCCGCT
>DATBPG010000196.1:0-2065 GCA_036561485.1 Steroidobacteraceae bacterium
TCGAGTCGGCGTGCTCTACGACATGAGCTTCGTGGACCAGCGCCAAACCACCGCGCGCGACTATGTGATCACCTTCGGTGCCGTGTCGGTGGTGGTGCTCGCGGCCTTTCTGGTGCTCGGTGCCTGGCTGATGCTGCGCCGCTGGGGCAACGTGCTGGTGCACGACATCAGCGGGCGACGCTTTCTGGACAATGCGCAAAGTGCGCCGCTGTGGATGCCGGTGCTGCGACAGGTGCGCAAGGTGCTGCACGATATGGAGGAGAGCCAGCGCCTGGAGATGGACTATCGGGAGAACTGGACACCGCAGGCCCTGCAGCAGGTGGTGCGCGAGCAGCTGCACTCCCCGCGCATGGTGGTGGTCTCCAATCGCGAACCCTACATTCACGATTACACCCCCACCGGCGCGGTGATGGTGCAGGTACCGGCCAGCGGCATGGTGACGGCCCTCGAGCCGGTGATGCGGGCCTGCTCGGGCACCTGGGTCGCGCACGGCAGCGGTCCGGCCGACCACGAGGTCGTCGACCGGCACGATCGGGTCGCGGTGCCGCCCGGGGAGCCGAGCTACACGCTGCGGCGCGTGTGGCTCACCGCGGAGGAAGAGGAGGGGTTCTACTACGGCCTGTCGAACGAAGGACTCTGGCCGCTCTGCCATCTCGCCTACGTGCGGCCGAGCTTTCGAGAGGATGACTGGAATGCCTACCGCGCCGTGAACCGCAAATTCGCCGACGCCGTCGCGCACGAGGCGGGCAGCGGCGATCCACTCATTCTCATCCAGGACTATCACTTCGCGATGCTGCCCGGGCAGCTGCGACCGCGCCGTCCCAAGGCCACGATCCTGCTGTTCTGGCACATTCCCTGGCCGAACGCCGAGACCTTCGGCGTCTGTCCGTGGAAGCAGGAGATGCTCACCAACATGCTGATGGCCGACATGCTGGGTTTTCATACGCTCTATCATTGCCAAAACTTTCTCTCCACGGTGGATCGCTTCATCGAATGCCAGATCGACCAGGAGCACATGACCGTGGCGCTGCAGGGACACGTCTGCCACGTCAACGCCTATCCGATCTCGATCGAGTGGCCGCCGCGCTGGCTCGCGCACGCGCCGGAGGTCGCCGTGTGCCGCCGCCAGGTGCGCGAGCGCTTCGGCATCCGCGAGCACGTCGCCCTCGGGCTCGGTGTGGAGCGCTGGGACTTCACCAAGGGTGTCATCGAGCGCTGCCAGGCACTCGAGCTGCTGCTCGATCAACATCCGGAGCTGCGCGGCCGGGTGACGCTGCTGCAGATCGCCGCGCCCTCACGCAGCAAGCTGCCCGCCTATCAGCAGCTGCAGCAGGGCACGATGGCCGAGGTCGAGCGCATCAATGCACGCCTCGGTACCGCCGATTGGAAGCCGATCGTGCTGCTCGGTCGTCACCAGGCGCCCGAGCAGGTGTTCGAGCTGTATCGGGCCGCCGATTTCTGCATCGTGAACAGCCTGCACGATGGCATGAACCTGGTCGCCAAGGAGTTCGTCGCCGCGCGCGACGATGAGGATGGTGCGCTCATCCTCTCGACCTTCACGGGCGCTGCGCGCGAGCTGGTGGAGGCGCTGCTGGTCAACCCGTTCGACGTCGCCGAGACTGCCGCGGCCATGCTGCGCGCGCTGCAGATGCCGCGCGAGCAGCGCCGCGAGCGCATGCGCCTCATGCGCCGCACGGTCAAGGAGAATAATGTGTATCGCTGGGCCGGCCGCATGCTGATGGATGCGGCGCGCATCCGCCAGCGCCAGGCCCTGGCGATGGGTGAAGCGACGACCGAGCGGCGCTGGCGCGTCAGCTAGCCACGGCGCGGCTGTCCTCCGCTATTCAAGCGGCAGGCGTTTCAGTTGGTGGCGCGACGCCATCTTCTTCAGGATCTCCAGCAGGGTCTTGCGCTCCGCGGCGGACAACACCCCGAAGAATTCTGCGTCATTCCGATCGGCAAGCCGCGCCAGCTTTGGCACCAGCTCGCTGCCGGTGCGGGTGAGCGAGATGTCCTGGTAGCGTCGATCCGTCTGCGCCTCGCTGCGTGTCAGAAGGTTCTTGCG
>DATBPG010000197.1:0-2389 GCA_036561485.1 Steroidobacteraceae bacterium
GGGCAGTGGCTGTCCTGCTTTCTCGCAGGTATCGGTTTTGGCTGGCTGCGCAGGCAGGGGTTCTTCCTGCGCATGCATGAGCTCCCCCGAGCGCAGCTGTGGTCCTGGATACTGATCGCCCTCATCGGTGCGCTGGACGGATGGAGCCACTGGAGGGTCGTTGACCGGCGCATGGTGCCGCTGGCCGCGGTGCTGCTGCTGGCTGCGGTGTTCTGCAACCGCCCGCTGTGTGCCGCCTTCTCCGGTCGCCTGTCGCGACAGCTCGGCCGACTGTCCTTTCCGCTCTACCTGATCCAGTTCCCGGTGCTGATCTGCGTGGCCTCGTACGCGATCTGTTTCGCCGCCGCACGTGGAGCCCTGCATGGTTGGGTGCTGGCGGCAATCGATGTACTGTCGCTGTGCACGTGTCTGGCCGTGGCGTGGGCCTTCATGCCCGTCGAGCATCTGACCCGCTGGGTCGGCAATGTCCTCGCGGCGCGACTGCTGGCTCCTGGCCCGGCGCGGTCTCGCTCGCCCGCAACCGTCAGCGTCAGCGCAACCGCCACTGCGAACATCCGCACAGCATCGGCCGCTGCTGCCGCCGCGACCACGGCGGCACAGCAGCACGGCGAGCCGCAGATCAGCGCCGCTGCACGTTCTGGTTGAAGGCCATCGTGCCCGAGGACACGAACATCTGCGTAAAGGGATCGTCGGGCTGCGCCGGCGGCGGAGCTTCACGAATGGTCGTGCGCCGCATGTCGCGGCGGTGGTGGCGCTCGTCGTAGCCGCCCCCGCGGTGCATGGAACACAGGTTGTCCCAGATGACCAGGTCGCCGCGGCGGTAGGTGATGCTGAAGACGAACTGCGGCTTCGTTGCGAACTCGATGAGCTCGCGCAGCAGCGCACGCCCCTCCTCGCGCAGCAGCTCAACGATATCGCGCGCGTGCGCGGCCAGGTACAGCGCCTTGCGACCCGACCCCTTATGGACATGCACCAGCGGCTGCTCGGCGTGCGGCTTCTGGTCGACCTCTTCTTCGCTCAGCGGATAGCCGGCGCTGCGGCGTGACCACCAGAGCGAATGACGCACCGTGAGGTGATCGATGCGCTGCCGGGTGGCCTGCGGCAGAGCTTCATAGGCGCTGCGCGTATCGGCGAACCAGGTCGCCCCCCCGAGGGCGGGCGCCTCGTGACAGAGCAGCAGGGACTGCGCCGAGCGCAGCGGCATGTACGAGGAATCGGTGTGCCAGAGCCGATCGCCGAGCTTGTGCAGCCGGATCATCTCGTCCTGATTGATGTTGCCATGCGCATCGAGATTGCTGGCATCGAAGATCTCGCGGTGTTTGTGTCGCGCCGGGCGTCCCGCCAGGGCCGGAGCCAGCTCCACGTGCCCAAAGATGCGGCTGAAGGCGATATGCGTTTCATCGTCCAGACCGGTCTGCCGCCACACGGTCACGCCCCACGTGTTCTGCGCGTCAAGGATGGCGCTGCGCGTGGCCTCATCGAGCGGGCGGGTGATATCGACGCCGGAGAGCTCCGCACCGAAGCGCGGCAGAATCGGTTGAATCTTCAGGCTCATGACCCCTCCATGGGGCGCACTGGCCAGGCGGCGAGTGACCCGTAGTCACCAAGCGTAGCGCTGCCAGCGCATCGCTGCCAGGCTGCGGCCACCTTTCAGAATGCTGCGCCCGCGGACCCCCCCCCCCCCGGCGCCGCCCGCCCCCGCACCCTGCAGCGCACGCCCCGGCACGGATGGTTGAATTACCGCAGTGTGATGCGCGTCTGCATTTTCATGCATCACGCCTGACTAGAATTTGCGCCCGGCGAACGGCCGTAGTTGCGGTAGGTCCGATTCGACGCGATGAAATTCCGTCTACGAGCATTCGGGTTGCATCTGCTGGCGAGCGCAAGCGTGCTCACGCTGGTGCTCGGCAGTCTGTATCTGGGCTGGTACCGCTGGCCGGGCTGGTATATCGCCGACGCGCGCAGTGTCGCGCTCATGTTGATTGGCATCGATCTCACCCTCGGTCCGCTGCTGACCCTGATCGTTGCCCGCTCCACCAAGCCGCGCGCCGAGCTCGCGCGTGACATCGGCATCATCGCCACCGTGCAGCTGTGCGCGCTCATCTACGGTGGCGTGTCGCTTTGGATGGGACGCCCGCTCTATTACGCCTTCTCCGAGAACGTCCTGCAGCTGGTGCAGGCATCCGACCTCAGCGCAAAGGAGCTGGAACTGGCGCGCCAGCAGCACGCGGCACTTCGCCCCCATTGGTATAGCCTGCCGCGCTGGATCTGGGCGCCGCTGCCTGCGGACCCGGAAGCAGCCCGCAAGATCGTCATGTCGGCCTTTGGCGGCGGCGATGATGTCATCGCCATGCCACGTTACTTCAAGCGCTGGTCGGACGGGGCAGCG
>DATBPG010000198.1:0-10819 GCA_036561485.1 Steroidobacteraceae bacterium
GTCCAGGGCTTCGACGAGCGCTGGCGCGCCTCGACCCTGGCGCGCGCGCTCTGGCGGGTGCGCAATATCAAGCCCGCATTCAAGCGCGGCCTGTGGATCGGGCTCGGCAATGCGGTGCTGGAGACGGCACTGCGCGGGCACTCGCCCTGGACACTGCGCATGGGCCCGGACTTTGCCAGCCTCCGGCGGCTCGATCAGCTTGCAGCCTCGAGCGTAGCGCCGGCCCCCGGTCAGTCCCCCGACCTGCCGGCGCGTACGCTGCCACCGCGTGACCGCACGGCCGCGGTGTTTCTGGCCGCGACCGATCATCGTGAAGATCAGCCGGTGCATCTGCATGTGCTCGATCCGAGCATCTGCAGCGAGCGCTGCAGTGTCGAATATGGCAACCCGTGCACGCGCTTCTGTCCGGCAGCGGTCTACGAGATGATCACCGACGCGACCGGTGCGCGGCGTCTGCAGATCAACGCAGCCAACTGCGTGCACTGCAAGGCCTGTGACATCAAGGATCCCTACGAGATCATTCACTGGACGGTGCCGGAAGGCGGCTCGGGCCCGAACTACCAGGACCTGTGACGATCCCCCTTCCCGCAGTCCCGACGCTGCGCGATGCCTATGAGCGCGAGCTCCAGGCGCGCGGTTACCGCGCCGATGAGGCGCAGCTCCGGGCCGTGGCCGCGCTCGAGGCGCTGCGCCTGCAGGTTCTCGAGCGCCCCAGACCCCGCGCGCTCACACGGCTGCTGGGGCGCCGGGCCCGATGCGGCGGCCTGTATCTCTGGGGCCCCGTCGGCCGCGGCAAGACCTGGCTGATGGATCTGTTCTACGCCAGCCTTCCGGGCCAGGCGCGCCGCCTGCATTTCCACCATTTAATGCGCGAAGTGCATCTATCGCTTGGCAGGCTGCGCAATCGGCGCGACCCGCTGCGCGTGGTCGCCCGCTCCCTGGCCGCAGCCAGCGCCGTGCTGTGCCTCGATGAGCTGTTCGTCGCCGATATCGCCGATGCGATGATCCTCGGCGGATTGTTCGAGGCGCTGCTGCAAGAAGGCGTGACGCTCGTGGTCACGTCCAATGCCGCGCCCGGGCAGCTCTATCGCGACGGTCTGCAGCGCGCGCGCTTCCTGCCGGCGATCGCGCTGCTCGAGCGGGAGCTGCGCATCGTGCAGCTCGACGGTGCCATCGACTACCGCCTGCGGCAGCTGCAGCGCCGGCCGATCTACCTACCGAGCCAGGCGGCCGACACGCCGGCGCGCCTGGCCGCGCTGTTCGAGGCGCTGGCCGACCGTGATGCCGAGCGCGAGCAAGAACTCGTTATCCAGGGCAGGCCGCTGCCCGCGTTGCGGCGTTCCGGGGAAGTGGTGTGGTTCGATTTCGCGACACTGTGCGAGGGCGCGCGCAGCCAGAACGACTACGTGGAGCTGGCCGAGGATTTCCATACCCTGCTGCTCTCGGAGGTGCCGGTATTCACCGAGCCGCAGCAGGACGATGCCGCGCGGCGCTTCATCGCGCTGATCGATGAGCTCTACGATCAGGGTGTCAAGCTGATCGTCTCGGCCGCGGCTGCCCCCGCGGCCCTGTATCGCGGTGAGCGGCTGCGTGAGACATTCCAGCGCACCGCCAGCCGCTTGACGGAGATGCAGAGCGAGGCGTATCTGGCGCGTCCCCATGGGCGCGGCGGCGCCGCGGCTTAGGTGCTAGGATTCCCCGGATGAGCGAGCCTGTCGAATGAGCGAATGCACCACGGCTGCGCGCTTCGAGATTCACTATCGGGCCTGCCTCTCGCCCGAGGGCCAGCTGCTCGGCGAGAGCTCGCGTGCCAGCACCGACCCGGCGCTGCTACAGCGCATGTATCGCATGATGGTGCGCGCGCGCATCTTCGATGCCAAGGCAGTCAATCTGCAGCGTACCGGCAAGCTCGGCACCTACCCTTCCTGCCTGGGGCAGGAAGCCACGCACGTCGGTGTGGGCGCGGCGATGCGCGCCGAGGACGTGCTGTTCACCGTTTATCGTGAGATCGGCACCAAATTATGGCGCGGCGTGGACATGTACCGCATCCTGCTCTACTGGGGTGGGGATGAGCGCGGCACGCTCTACGAGCATTCCCCGCAGGACTTTCCCTTCTGCGTGCCGATCGGCTCGCAGATGCCCCAGGCCGCGGGCGCCGCCATGGCGATGAAGATCCGCGGTGAGGCGCGCTGCGTGCTGGTCTTCATCGGCGATGGCGGCACCTCGCAGGGGGCCTTCTACGAGGCCATCAACTTCGCCGGCGCGCGCGAGCTGCCGCTGGTGTGCGTGATCGTCAACAATCGCTGGGCGATCTCCGTACCGGTGGAACGGCAGACCGCCGCGAAGACCCTGGCGCAGAAGGCGGTGGCTGCAGGTGTCCCGGCCGTGCAGGTCGATGGCAACGATGCCCTGGTCGTGCATCAGGTGACCACCGAGGCGCTCGAGCGCGCGCGCCGCGGCGGGGGCCCAACCGTCATCGAGACCCTCACCTATCGGCTCGCCGATCACACGACCTCGGATGATGCCACGCGCTATCGCAGCGCCGAGGAAGTCCAGAGCGCGTGGGCCCTGGAACCGCTGCTGCGCCTGCGGCGCTTTCTGGAACAGCGTGGTCTCTGGGACGCGCAGGCCGAGGAGGCACTCAAACGCGAGTGTGCCGTGGAAGTCGAGGCGGCCGTGCGTCAGTACCTGGCCACGCCGCGGCAGGCCACCGATGCGATGTTCGACTATCTGCTGGCGGAGCTGCCGCCCGCGCTGCACAGCCAGCGCGACGAGGCGCGCCGTTACGCGGCGCTGCGCGGTTAGCCGGGAGAAGGCGCGATGGCGAAGATGACGATGGTCGAGGCCATCAACATGGCGCACGCCTGGGAGATGGAACACGACCGGAACGTGGTGGTGCTCGGCGAGGATGTGGGCATCAATGGTGGCGTGTTCCGCGCCACCGTCGGATTGCAGCAGCGCTTTGGCAGCGCCCGCGTACAGGACACCCCGCTCGCCGAGGGACTCATCGCCGGCACGGCCATCGGGCTCGCCGCCCAGGGCATCAAGCCGGTGGCCGAGATTCAGTTCATGGGCTTCATCTACCCGGCGCTCGATCAGATCGCGAGCCACATGGCGCGCCTGCGAAACCGCACGCGCGGCCGGCTCACCTGCCCTCTGGTACTGCGCATGCCCCACGGCGGTGGCATCCATGCGCCCGAGCACCACTCCGAGAGTCTGGAGGCCCTGCTCTGTCATCATCCCGGACTGCGCGTGGTCTGCCCCTCCTCCCCGGCGCGCGCCTACGGGCTGCTGCTGGCGGCGATCCGCGATCCCGACCCGGTGATGTTCCTCGAGCCGGTGAGGCTCTATCGTTTCATGCGCCAGGAGGTCGCCGATGACGGCCAGGCCCTGCCGATCGACAGCTGCTTCGTGCTGCGGGAGGGCAGCGATCTGACCATCGTCACCTGGGGCGCGATGACCGTGGAGACGCTCAAGGCCGCCGAGCAGCTCTCCGGCGAGGGTATCAGCTGCGAGATCATCGACGTCGCCTCGCTCGCGCCGATCGACTTCGACACCATCCTGGATTCGGTGGTGAAAACCGGCCGGCTGCTGATCGTGCACGAGGCGGCACGCACCTGCGCGGTGGGCGCGGAGATCGCCGCGACGGTCTCGGAGCACGCGCTCTACGATCTGCTGGCACCGATCCGCCGCGTGACCGGATACGACACGATCATGCCGCTGTACCGGCTCGAATATGACTACATTCCGAGTCTCGCGCGCATCGTCGACGGCATCCGCGCAACGCTGGCAGAATAGCGCGCGATGACGGTCTTCAAGCTACCGGATCTCGGGGAGGGCTTGTCGGAGGCTGAGATCGTGCGCTGGCACGTCAAGCCCGGCGACCACATCGCCCTCGATGCACCGATGCTCTCGGTGGAGACTGCCAAGGCGGTCGTGGAGGTACCCTCGCCCGTCAGCGGCACCATCGTCGCGCTGCATGCCCAGCCCGGCGATCGCATCGAAATCGGCGCGCCGCTGGTGGAATTTCGGCCCGATGTGCCGCCAGACGAAACCGCTGCGCACACCGGGGCCGCCACCGCCGCCGATCACACCAGCGGGGCCGATGCGGGCACGGTCGTGGGCCAGATGCCAGCCGACGCCGCCGAGGCTGCCGCTGCCGCAGCGCTCGAGGCCGCCAACGCCGTCATCTCCACCGGACCTCGCGTGCGCGCCGTACCGGCCGCGCGCGCTCTGGCACGCAGCCTGGGGGTAAATCTCGCCAGCATTCAGGGCAGCGGCCGTGGCGGACTGATCACGCTGGATGATGTCATGGCGCTCGGACTGCCCGACCGGCGCGCCTCGAGCACGTTGCACCCCGGGCCCCCGGCACGCGCGGTACATCCACCGGCAGATGAGCCCGCGGACGTCGAGGTGCTGCGCAGCCTGCGCCGGGCCATGGCCCACAGCATGGCCATCTCGCGCGACAGCGTCATGGACTGCTCGGTATTCGACGATGCGGATCTTGTGCACTGGAAACCCGGTAACAATTACACCACGCGCGTGCTGCGCGCGATCGCCGCCGGCGCCCGGGCCGAGCCGGGGCTGAACGCCTGGTACGACGCGCAGTCGCAGAGCCGCACGCTGTTCGAGCATGTGCACGTGGGCATCGCCGTGGATACCGCCGAGGGACTGCTCGTGCCGGTCATCCGCCACGTCGAGCAGCTCGATGAGACGGCCCTGCGCAGCGAAGTGGACCGGCTCAAGCGCGCCGCGCGCGAGCGCACGGTGCGCAGCGAGGAGCTGCGCCACTTCACCTTCATGCTGTCGAACTTCGGCATGATGGCCGGCCGCTACGCCACCCCTGTGGTCGTGCCACCGGCAGTGGCCATCCTCGGTACCGGACGCGCGCGCGAGGACGTGCTGGCCGTGGATGGCAAGGTCGCCATCCATCCGCGCATGCCGCTGTCGCTGACCTTCGACCATCGCGTCGTCACCGGTGGTGAGGCGGTGCGTTTTCTCGGCGCCGTCATCGCCGATCTAGAGCGCGCCGAATGAGCAGCGCGCGGCGCGCGTCGGCCGCCGCGGCCGCGCCGCCGCGTCTGCTGGCTGCGCTGCTCGCTGCCTGGCGCGAGTCCCTGCCCTCCGAGGAATGGCGCGAGCTCGACGCGCACCTGATCGCGCAGGGCTGCAGCGAGCAGCTGCGACTGGGCCTGCGCCGGCGTCGCGGCCAGATGCTGCTGCGCCTGCGCGCAGGCGTAACGCCGGGCGCGGCGGTGCTCGAGCTGATCAGCGAGGACATGCCCTTCCTGGTCGATACCCTGCAGATGGGCCTCGCGCGTGCCGGACTGAGCGTGCGGCTGCTGGTGCATCCGGTGCTGTATGTGAAGCGGGATGCGCGCGGCCGACTGCTCGCACTACAGGGCGCCAGCGGCGCCCGGGACGCCGGAGGCGCCCGCGCGAGCGCACCCGAGCCGCCCCTGCGGCGCGAGTCCTGGCAGAGCATGCAGATCGATGCGCCCCAGGGCAATGCCGCAGCCCGTGCTCTGCTGTCGCTGCTGCGCGCGGCGCTGGCGGATCTGCGCCGCGCAGTGGGTGACTGGACAGCGATGCGTCGCGCGCTGCTGCAGCTGTGCGCGCAGCTTGCACGCCACCCCCCACCGCTGCCGGCGGAGGTGCTCGCCGAGAGCCGCGCGCTGCTGCAGTACATGGAGGCACACCACTTTACGCTCCTGGGCATGCGCGACTATCGCCTGAGGCGCAGTGCCGGGAGGCTGCAGCTGCGGCCCGTGCCCGCCAGCGGCCTGGGACTGCTGCGCGAGAGCGCCGCCGAGCGCTCGCACGAGGGCAGCGGACCCTCCGCCGCGAACATCCGCCGCGCGCTGCGCTCGCCCGAGCTGCTGGTGATCACCAAGGCCAATGCCCGCTCCACCGTGCACCGCCCGGGCTATCTGGACTACGTGGGCGTCAAGCGCTTCGATGCCCGCGGACGCATCATCGGGGAGACCCGCATCCTCGGCCTGTGGACTGGCAGCGCCTATCGCTGCGATCCACGCGAGGTGCCCTGGCTGCGGCTGAAGCTGGCGCGGGTCATCGGACACTTCCCCTTTACCCCCGACGGGCACGACGGCAAGCGCCTGGTGCACATCCTCGAGACCCTGCCGCGCGATGAGCTGCTGCAGGCCTCGGTCGCCGATCTGATCCGCTGTGCACGCGCGGTGCTGTCACTGCAGGAACGCGCGCGCGTGCGCCTGTATCTGCGGCGCGACGAATTCCATCGCTTCTGGTCGTGTCTGGTGTTCATCCCGCGCGAGCGCTGCGATGCGGCCGCCGAGCAGCGCATCAGCGATCTGCTGCTGCGCGCACTGCATGGCCAGGAGTCGCAGAGCACCCTGGCTCTCGGTGAGGAGCCGCTGGCGCAGCTGCACGTCATGGTGCGCGTCGCCGATGCGGCCACGCTCAGCGCCGCGCAGCGCGAACGCCTGGAGCGGCGTGTCGAGGCGGCGCTGGTGTCCTGGCGCGATCGGCTGCGCCTGCAGCTCACGGCACGCCTCGGCGAGCGGCGCGCACTCGAGCTCGAGCGACGCTATGCCGGCGCCTTTCCCGCCTCCTATCGCCAGGACGTCGATGCCGCGCTGGCGGTCGATGACATCGAGGATCTGGAAGGCATCGGCGCGGCACCCGAGCACATGCAGCTGCGCCTGTACCGTCCGGCCGGCCAGCAGCGCGAGCGCATTCACCTGCGCATCCTGCAGCGCGCCGAGGCCCTGTCGGTGTTCGAGGTGCTGCCGACCTTCGAGCACTTCGGGCTGCGTGTGATCGCCGAGCGGCCCTATCAGCTGCGCTGCGCCGATGGGGCGAGTGCCTGGATCCAGGATTTCGAGCTCGAGCACCTTGACCGCGCGCCGGTGCTGCTCGAGATCGTAGGTCCGGAACTCATCCGCGCCTTTCGCGCCGTGCGCGCGGGGGAACTGGATGACGATGGCTTCAACCGCCTGCTGATCGCCGCGCAACTCTCGGCCCGCCAGATCACGGTGCTGCGCACCTGCTGCCGCTATCTGCTGCAGAGCGGGATTGCCTTCAGCCAGGCGTACATGGAGCGCGTACTGGCCGATCATGCCGCCACCGCCCGTGAGCTCGTGCAGCTGTTCGAACAGCGCCTGTCCCCGACGCTGCGACGCGGGGCGGCCGCGCGCGCACGTTTGGCCGAGCAGCGCGTGCGCCGCGCCATCAGCGCTGTCAGCAGCGCCGATGAGGATCGCATCCTGCGCGCATTCCTGGCCGTCATCCGCGCCGCGCTGCGCACCAACTACTTCGTCGTCGATGCGGCTGGCGCGCCGCGCCCCTGGCTGTCGATCAAGCTCGATCCGGCCGGCATTCCAGGCCTGCCCGCACCGCGACCGGCGTACGAGATCTTCGTCCATGGCCCGCGCGTGGAAGGGGTGCACCTGCGCATGGGTCCGATCGCCCGCGGCGGCATCCGCTGGTCGGAGCGCCCCGAGGACTTTCGCACCGAAATCCTCGGCCTGATGAAGGCGCAGCACGTCAAGAACACGCTGATCGTGCCCGTAGGTGCCAAGGGAGGCTTCGTCGCGCGGCGCCTGCCGGCGCGCGCCACGCGCGAGCTGGTGCAGAGCGAGGTCGTGCACTGCTATCGCAGCTTCATCCGTGGGCTGCTCGACCTGACCGACAACATCGTGCAGGGACGCGTTCACGGCCCGGCGCAGGTACGCCGTCTGGACGGTGATGATCCCTACCTGGTGGTCGCGGCGGACAAGGGCACTGCGTCGTTCTCGGACCTCGCCAACGCCATTTCGGCCGAATATGGCTTCTGGCTCGGCGATGCGTTTGCCTCGGGCGGCTCGGCCGGCTACGACCACAAAAAAATGGGCATCACCGCACGCGGGGCCTGGGAGTGCGTCAAGCGTCACTTCCGCGAGCTCGGACGCGATATTCAGCGCGAGCTCTTCACGGTGGCGGGTATCGGCGACATGTCCGGCGACGTATTCGGCAACGGCATGTTGCAATCGCGCCGCATCCGCCTGGTGGCCGCCTTCGATCACCGGCACATCTTCATCGATCCGGACCCGGACCCGCGCAGCAGCTACGCCGAGCGCGCGCGCCTGTTTCGCCTGCCGCGCTCGAGCTGGAGCGACTATCAGCGCACGCTGCTGTCCGCGGGCGGCGCGATCTACGAGCGCAGCGCCAAGGAGCTGATGATCTCGGCGCAGGCACAGGCGCTGCTGGACCTGCCGCAGCGGCGCGTAACGCCCGCCGAGCTGATCCGCGCCATTCTCTGCATGCGCGTCGATCTGCTCTGGAACGGCGGCATCGGCACCTATGTGAAGGCCTCGAGCGAGCGGCACGGCGAGATCGGTGATCGTGCCAACGACGCCACACGCGTCGATGGACGCGATGTGCGCGCGCTCGTCGTGGGCGAAGGCGGCAATCTTGGTTTCTCCCAACGCGGACGCATCGAGTACGCCGCGCAGGGCGGACGGCTCAACGCCGACTTCATCGACAATTCCGCCGGCGTGAACACCTCGGACGTCGAGGTGAATCTGAAGATCGCCCTCGATGCTCACCAGGATCGCGGCCCGCTGCCAACGGCACCGCGCAACCGCCTGCTGCGCGGGTCGACCGCAGAAGTCGCCGAGCTGGTGCTGCGTAATAATTACCTGCAGAGCGAGGCGATCTCCGTCATGGAGATGCGCGCCGCGGCCGACCTCGGCGAGCACCAGCGGCTGCTGCGCTGGCTCGAGCGGGTGGGCGAGCTCGATCGCGCGGTGGAGTTCCTGCCCGACGACGAGCAGATCGCGGAGCGCCGCCGCCAGGGCCGCGGTCTGACGCGTCCGGAGCTTGCGCTGCTGCTCGCCTACGGCAAGATCGCGCTCAATCATGCACTGGCGCAGGCCGGCAGCGCCCAGGATCCCTATCTGGCGCGCGAGCTGCAGCGCTATTTTCCCCAAGCGCTGCGTCGCCGCTATGCGCGGCGTATCGAGCACCACCGCCTGCGCAGCGAGATCATCATCACGGCCATCACCAACAGCTGCGTAAATCGGGTCGGCCCCACGCTGCTGATGGAATGCACGGAGCAGTCGGACGCGGATGCTGGAGCGGTGGCGCGCGCGTACACCATTGCGCGCGACGGCGCCGAGCTGCGCGGCCTGTGGGCCGACATCGAAGCGCTTGATGGGCACGTGCTGGCCGCTGACCAGTACCAGGCGCTCTGGCGCACGAGCCGCTTTCTGCGCCATGCGACGCTCTGGCTGCTCAAGCATCGCAGTGAATACCCCGCCATCGGCCGCGCCGTGGAGCGCTTGACGCCCACGCTGCGCGAACTGGTACAGCTCATTCCTGGCGCGTTGGTGGGTCTGGATCGCGAGCGCTATCTCGAGCAGCGTCAGCAATACCTCGCACAGGGTTTTCCGGAGCGACTCGCCGAGCGCCTCGCGGTGCTCGAACCGATGCAGGTCGCCTACGAGCTGTGCGAGCTCATGCGCCAGAGCGCGCAGCCAGCGCGGCGCGTGGCCCACACGCACTTCGGACTGGCCGGCCCACTCGGCCTCGACTGGCTGCAGGTGGCCATCGAGCGGCTGCCTGGCACGGATGACTGGCAGCGCACCGCCAGAGCCGGCCTGATCGGCGCGGCGCGCGCGGCACACCTGCGGTTGACTGCCGCATCGCTACGCGCGGTGGGCACCGCGGGCGCCGGCACGCAGGCACAGGCTCAGCTGTCGCGCTGGCAGGCGCTGATCGCGAGTCTGCGCTCGCTCCCGAGCGTGGAGTTACCGGCGCTGACCGTGGCGCTGGAAGCGCTGAAGAATCTCGCCGACGCACGCCCACGGCTCCTCGCGCCTCTGATATAAGCTGCTCATCAACCGATCGAATTGCTGCCAAGTCGCGGAGACCCTCGTGCCCGGAAAGCTAATGCTCGTGCGCCACGGCCAGAGCATCTGGAATCTTGAAAATCTGTTCACCGGATGGATCGACATCGATCTGTCCCCGCAGGGCTGCGAAGAGGCGCGCGCCGCCGGCCGCGAGGCCGGACGCGCCGGCTTCGTCCCGGACCTGGTGTTCACCTCGGTGCTCAAGCGCGCCATCCGCACGCAGTGGCTCATGCTCGAGGAGATGGACATGCTCTGGCTGTCGGTTGAGCGCAGCTGGCGGCTCAACGAGCGACACTATGGAGCGCTGCAGGGACTGAACAAGGCGCAGACCGCCGAGCGCCACGGCGAGGCGCAGGTCAAGATCTGGCGCCGCAGCTACGATGTGCCGCCACCGCCGCTGCCGCAGGAGGATCCGCGCCATCCGCGCTTCGACCGCCGCTATGCGCAGGTGCCGGCGGCAGAGCTACCGTCCGCCGAATCGCTGAAGGATACCCTCGCTCGCGTCATGCCTTTCTGGGAGGAGCGCATCGCTCCGGCTCTGACCGCAGAGCGCAACGTCCTGGTCGTTGCCCATGGCAACAGCCTGCGCGCACTGGTCAAGCAGCTCGACACCCTGTCCGAGAAGGCCGTCGTGGAACTCAACATTCCCACCGGTGTGCCGCTGCTGTACGAGTTCGGGGCCAAGCTCTCCACGCCCAGCAGCCGCTACCTCGGGGATGCGGACAAAGTGCGCGCCGCCGCCGAAGCTGTGGGACGGCAGGGGCAGCGCAACGCCTGACCGTGCAGCTGGCAGCGGGGTCAGCGCAACGCCTGACCGTGCAGCTGGCAGCAGGGCGGCGTGTTCAGGTGCGCGTCTTGTCGGTGGTCCAGCCGTCGTAGTGGCCGCCGAACTGTGCCGCGAGCTCCTGGAAACGCTGTGTATAGCCCTGCATCTCGCTCACCGAGACGCG
>DATBPG010000199.1:0-1534 GCA_036561485.1 Steroidobacteraceae bacterium
CCCCCCATCCCTGGCCGCATCTGCACCGGCGGTTCCGGCGACCATGCTCGCGGCCGCGCTCGATCATGAGGGGGGCCCACAGGTGCTCTCGATCCACCGTCTCGAGGTCCCCACGCCAGGCCCCGGGCAGGTGCTGATCGCGGTACGGACCGCCGGCGTGGCTGTCTGGGATGTCACCGAGCGCCAGCATGTCGGGACAGACGCGCACTGGCCGCTGGTCCTTGGCACCGACGGCGCTGGTGTCGTTGCCGCCATCGGCTCGGGCGTGCAAGGCTTCAGAGTCGGTGATCGCGTCTATGGCGTCGTCGAGGGATTGCCGAACGGCTTTTATGCGCAATACGTCGTGACGCCGGCGCAATACATTGCGCACATCCCAAACGGCATGGGCTTTGCGCCGGCGGGCATTCTGGCGGTGAGCGGCCTATCGGCGCTTCAGGGAATCGACGATGTCCTGCAGTTGAAGGCCGGCGAGACACTGATCGTCCACGGTGCCTCGGGCGCTGTGGGCACCCTCGCGGTGCAATTTGCCAAGCTGCGCGGCGTGAAGGTCCTCGCAACGGTAACCGACGCGGCGGGAGCCACCCTCGTGAGCCGACTGGGCGCCGATGCCGTGGTCAACGGCAAGACGGGCGATATTCTCAGCGCTGCGAAGCGCTTCGCACCACACGGGGTCGATGCGGTCCTGGGACTCGCAGGCGGCCCTGCTCTGGAACGCTGTATCGATGCGCTTCGAACCGACCGCCGGGGACGAGTCGCATATTTGTATGGGGTGGAACCGCTGCCGCAGGCGCGCCTCGGAGTCCGCATGACTCTCTACAGCTATATACCCGGCAGGCGTGAGTTCGAACGCCTCAACCGCGCGGTCGAGGCCGCACATCTGCAGGTACCCGTGGCCGCACAGTATTCCCTGGCCGATGCGGCATCCGCACATCGGCGCCTCGAAAGCGGCCATGTACTCGGCAAGATCGAGCTGCGCGTGCAGTAGTACGGGCGCCGGGCCCCGGCCGCCTGGAGCCGAATCACCCTAATGCGCCGGCATCGCGGCAGTGCGCCGGAAAGGCTGCCCGTTGATCAGCAGCGCTCCGGATCGGAACGCAATATGTGTGACGAATGCGCCGCCGTCGCGGCGCAGATACTCCTGCTGCTCGAGCTGCTGCAGCTGTGGTTCGATCTGCTCGCGTTTGCCACTGGCAGCGAGGAATTTGTCCAGCACCGCGGCATCGACACGCAGATCGGCACTCGCATCCAGCTGCCGTGCCAGCGAGAACATCGCCAGCGGCCCCAGCATCTCATCGCGCGTCAAACCCGGCATCGCGATCCGGGCGGACAGCCTAAATTCGCCCTCGGGTGTGAAGAAGCCGAGTCGCTCGATCTGCAGCACCGGCTCGTGCAGCGCCACCTCCGAGCCATAGCGGCTGAGGACTGCGAGCGTGGCGCGCGCGGCATCTGCCGGCTGGGTTCCCGACACCTGCGCTTGCTTGGCTGCATTACGCATCGCTGTGACGAGGGCCGCCAGAGATTCACCGTGCAGGTG
>DATBPG010000200.1:0-9660 GCA_036561485.1 Steroidobacteraceae bacterium
CCGCAGCGGCGACCACGAGTTCGATTGCAATGTATCGAGTCTGAGCCTTACAGGAGATGTCCATCATGAAACGTAAACCTATCATCGGCAGCGCCAGCGCTGCGCTGTTGATCGCCGCTGCGGCGATCGCCGGTCCGGCAATGGCTGCTGAACGATCTGTAGCGGATGAGCAAATCGAGCAAAGTGAGCAGCTTCCCGAAGTGGTGGTCGAGGCAGGACCTATCAATCGAAGCGTGGTCGGCCGAGCGCTGGCGAGCGGCGCGCCCATTGAACTGGTCACAGTGGATTACCACGTGCGCTATTCGGACCTCGACCTGGTCAAACAGGCCGACCTGATGACGCTGCAGGAGCGCATCGAGACGGCGGCGCGGTCCGCCTGCGGGCAACTCGATGAGCTCTTCCCGCTCGACGAATCGCAGCGCCAGACGGGCGACTGCATCCAGGACGCAGTGCGCGCCGCCGGTCCGCAGATTCAGCAGGCGATCGCTGGGGCGCAAAACGGTGGTGCCGAGGAGCCATCGGCAGCGTCGGACTGAGGGCGCATTGGGGGGCCTCGGCGTCGCCGTCCAGCAGGCGACGCTGAGGCCAGTGCAGTGGACATAATGTCTACGCTGCGGTCCAGCGTGGTCACCGGGCCGCCGAATCCTGGTCATTCTGCCCGAGATCGGGCAGAATCCTGGGGATTAGTGGCGTTGCATCGCAAAATCGCCGCCATGCTGGACCACAGCGAACTCCAGGATCTCGCTGATTATCTCTCGCGCACCACCCGACTGGCGCCCGGGGAGGCGCAGCGGGTTGTTCAGGAGGTGATCGGCTATCTGCAGGAGACGCCTGATGCTTACGTGCGGCGCCGGCATCGCGCGCTGCAGGCGCAAGGCCTGCCCAATGAGGCGATCTATGCATGCCTCGCCGCCGAGCTCTCGAGCTGGCGCTTTCGCGCCCCGGCACTCAGCCAGCGACAAATACGCCGCATGATCTACGGCTAGCAACCCCCCGGGCAGGAGCGCACTCAATGTGTGGAATCGTGGGCTACATCGGCCGGCAGGACGCCGCGCCGATCCTGATGCAGGGGCTGCATCGGCTCGAATATCGCGGCTATGACTCGGCCGGTCTCGCGGTCGTGCGTGGCGAGGCGCTGCGGGTCTTCAAGAGCCAGGGCAAGGTGCGCGAGCTCGAGCAGCTGCTGCCCGAGTCGCTGAAGGGCAGCCCCGGCATCGCCCATACGCGCTGGGCGACGCATGGCGAGCCGAGCGAGCGCAATGCGCATCCGCACACCGATACGGCCAATCGCATCGCCATCGTCCACAACGGCATCATCGAGAACGCGGCGGCGCTGCGTGCGCAGCTGGCAGCCAAGGGCGTGCAGTTTCGCTCGGAGACCGACTCGGAGGTGCTCGCCCACCTGATCGCGATGATGGATGCGCAGACACTGGCCGATGCGGTGCGCGGCGCGCTGCGCCTGGTCAGCGGCGCCTATGGCATTGCCGTGCTCGATGCGCACCGTCCCGATACGCTGGTGGTCGCGCGCCATGGCAGTCCGGTGATTCTGGGCATCGGCGATCGCGAAATGTTCGTGGCCTCCGATGCGGCGGCGCTCGTGCGCCATACGCGCAGCGTCGTGCACCTGGACGACGGGGAGCTCGCCGTGCTGCGCGCGGACCGCTACGAAACCTCCACGCTGGAGGGTGGTGCGACGGTCAAGGTGCCGCTGGCGCTGGACTGGGAGGAGGACACGCTGGGCAAGGGTGAGCACGCGCACTTCATGCACAAGGAGATCCGCGAGCAGCCCGAGGCCATCCGCCGAACGCTCAGTGGCCGGCTCGAGCGACGTTTTCAAACCACGCATCTCGGTGGCGTGGAGATGGCGGCGCGAGAGCTGCTGGAAATACGCCGCGTGAAGATCCTCGGCTGCGGCTCGGCGCATCTGGCCGGCTGCCTCGGTGCGCACCTGATCGAACAGCTGGCGCGCGTGCCGGCGCATGCCGAACCGGCATCCGAATTTCGCTATCGCAATCCGGTCATCGAAGCCGATACGCTCTACGTCGCGGTCAGTCAGTCCGGCGAAACCTTCGATACGCTGGCAGCCGTACAGGAGGTCACGCGCAAGGGTGGCCGGGTGCTCGGCATCGTCAACGCCGTGGGCAGCACCATCGCGCGCGCCTGCGGCCGCGGCATCTACCTGCACGCCGGCCCTGAGATCTCAGTGGTAGCCACCAAGACCTTCACCTGCACCGCCACCGCGCTCGCGCTGCTGGCGATCCACCTCGGGCGCCTGCGCGATCTGTCCAGCGCGCGCGGTGCGCGACTCATCGGCGCCCTCGAGGCGCTGCCCGCGCAGATCGCGGCGATTCTGGAGGACGAGGCTCCGGTCGAGGCGATCGCGCGGCGATTGGTCGCCTATCAGAACTTTTTCTTCATCGGCCGCGCCGCGGGCCATGCCGTCGCCATGGAGGGTGCGCTGAAACTCAAGGAGGTCAGCTATCGGCACGCCGAAGCCTACCCGGCCTCCGAGCTCAAACACGGACCCCTGGCGCTTATCGACCAGCGCACCCCGACGATCGTGGTGCTGCCGCGCGATGAGCTCTTCGCCAAGAATCTCTCCAGCATCGAGGAGATCCATGCGCGCCGCGGCCCGACGTTCGTGGTCACGCAGCCCGGAGCGTTGCCGGTGAGCGTGCAGGGGGTCATGCAGGTGCCCGCCTCCGAGCCGGAGCTCGATCCGATCCTGATGACGATTCCGCTGCAGCTGCTCGCTTATCACGTGGCGCGTGCCTGCGGCACCGAGATCGATCAACCGCGAAATCTCGCCAAGTCGGTGACTGTGGAGTAGCAGGCACAGGGCGGATCTGCCATGAACGGTTCCCGGCAGCAGGAGGAGCAGATCGTCGCCTCCTGGTATACCAACGCGCAGCCCTGGACGCGGGCAGTGCGCGATCGCGCCATCGACAGCCGTCGTCTCGTCACGGACCAGGCCATTGTCGATGCGGTGCTGGCCCGCTCGCCTCGATCGGCGCTGGACGTGGGCTGCGGCGAGGGCTGGCTTGCGCGCGCG
Organism: Steroidobacteraceae bacterium; assembly: GCA_036561485.1. GTDB lineage: Bacteria > Pseudomonadota > Gammaproteobacteria > Steroidobacterales > Steroidobacteraceae > FEN-1191. Next base: position 3,053 of record DATBPG010000200.1, read on the forward strand.
CTCACCGGCGCGGGCGTCCAGGTCCTCGGCGTGGACGCGGTACCGGAGCTGATCGAGGCGGCGCGGCGCGCGGGCGGCGGCAGCTTCCGCGTGGCTTCCTATGCGGACCTCATTGCCGCGGCGCAGGCGGACCGCTGGCAGAGAGTGGATGTCGCGATCTGCAACTTCGCGCTCCTGGGTGAGGAATCCGTCGCGTCCCTGTTCCAAGCCGTGCCGCGACTGCTGACAAGCGGCGGTACCTTCATCGTACAAACCCTGCATCCGCTCATGGCGTGCGGCGAAGCTCCCTATCGAGATGGCTGGCGGGCGGGCTCCTGGCAGGGATTTTCCAGTGACTTCTCCGCGCCGGCGCCCTGGTACTTCCGTACGCTGCAGAGCTGGGTGCAGCTGTATGGCGCCAGCGGCCTGCGGCTGCTAGAAGTGCGCGAACCGCTGCACCCCACCAGCGGCGCTCCGGCCTCGGTGATCTTCATCGCCACTGCCGGATAAATAGGGCGCCTGCGCTGAGCAGTGTCCTTGCGCTGACGCCCGCTTGCGACCTGCGCAGCGCCGGTCACGGCGCGGACACGAGCTGCACCCGCGCGACCGCCGGCTGCGCATCGGCCACGTGCTGCCAGGGCACCGAGTCCAGATGCGCAAGCAGTACGCGCACGAAGGCGTCCTGGCGTCGCCGCGCTTCGGGCACCGGCACGCCGTGATTGAGGATCGCAAAGTAGACCTCGCCCTGCTCGCGCGTACGGATTGCGCCGATCAGGGCGCTCGCGCCGTAGTCGCCATAGGTGCCGGTCTTGCCGACCACGCGGCCGGCCGCACCGGGGCCGTTCAGCCGATCATGCAGCGTGCCGGCATCCACGCCCGACACCGGCAGCACGTCGGACAAGGCATGTCCGCTGCTCGCGAGCTGTTGCTCCAGAGCCCGCAGCAGCTTCACGGCCGCACGCGGACTCAGTCGGTTGCGCGGATCGATGCCGGCGCCATCGCCGAGGGTGATCTCCGCCTGCATTGGCTCGGGTACGCTCGCGCGCGCCAGACGCTCCACCGCCGCCGCGCCGCCCGCTGCCTGCGCCAGCGGCGCGACAATGTTGTTCGAGTAATCATCCAGCGATTTGAGCAGCGGCAGCAGCGGCTCGGAGCGCAGACTCAGCACGTGACTGACAGCGGCGGTGGCCAGCACGGGCAGAGGCTTCGCGCCCGTGGCACCGCCCGCTGCCGCGGTGGCCTCATTGCGGGCGTCGCTTGCCGCATCGAGCGTTGACAGCCACTGCACCGACGGCGGCGCGCTGAGGCTGCGCCGATCCGGCGGCCCACTCCCCAGTGCCAGCACTGCATGCCAGGCCGCCGGCGGGGTCTGCCCGGCCAACGCATGTGCGAGCCGCGCGCCCTGCGGATCATTCTGCCAATCGAAGATCAGCGCGCCCTGCACCCGTAACGGCCCGCGGATCGAATCGATGCCCAGGCTGTTGAGCCGCTGTGCGACCAGCAGCGCATCCTCATCCACCAGTGCCGGATCGGGATTCGGGCCAGCCTGCACCTGCAGCTGCCCATCAAGCTGATGTCCGCTCAAATGGCCGTCGATGCTGAAGGTGGTCACGAAGCGGTAGTCAGGGCCGAGCATGCGCAGCAGCGCCAGCGTCGTGGGTACCTTAGACACCGAGGCCGGATGCACGGCGCGCGCTGCGGCTTGCGCCAGCAGCACCTGGCCATCGGCGGCTTCGACATAGACGCCCTGATCGGCCCCGACGATCTGTCGAGCGGCGCGCGCGAGCGCCTCATGCGTATCCGCCACGGCCGCCACGGCTGGATGCGGTGCGGCCAGTAACCCGCTTGCAAGCACGAGGCCCAGTCCCAGCGCGACCGACGAGGTGAGGGGCGGGCAGTGCATGCTGGGGCTCACGCGGAGGCGGCCGCGAGCTGGCCTGCGAGCGGCAGACGCCGAAGACGCTGACCGGTCGCCTGGAAGATGGCATTGACGAGCGCCGGGGCGATGGGTGGGGTGCCCGGGTCGCCCACGCCACTCGGCGGTTCGTGGGAGCGGACGATGTACACCTCGATCACAGGCATCTCATGCGGGCGCAGACACCGATAGGTGTCGAAGTTCGACTGTTGAACGATGCCGTCCTTCAGAGTGATTGCGCCATAGAGCGCCGCGGACAGTCCGAAGCCGATGCCGCCCTGCATCTGCGCGGTGATGACATTGGGGTTGATCGGCAGGCCGCAGTCCACGGCACACACCACCCGGTCCACGCGCAGCGTGCCATCCGCCTCGACTGACACCTCGGCGACCTGTGCGACGCAGGTGCCGAAACTCTCATGCAGGGCGATGCCGCGGCCACGGCGTTCTGCCGGGGCGCGCGCCGGCAGCGCGCTACCCCAGCCGGCACGCGCGGCTGCCAGATCCAGCACGGCGCGCTGACGCGGATGAGAGGCGAGCAGGCCGCGGCGGAATCGATACGGATCCACGCCCGCTGCGATGGCAAGCTCATCGATCATGCATTCGGTCGCGAACGCCGTATGCGAGTGACCCGCCGAGCGCCACCACTGCACCGGCACGGCGATGTCGGTGATCGAGATGAGCTCGAGGCGCACGTTCGCAATTTCATAGGGCTCGGCCGAGCCCTGCAGGCTGCTGGGGTCGATGCCATCCTTGATCCGTCCCGCGAACGGTGAATCGGCCAGCACCGACTGCCCCACGCTGCGCTGCTGCCAGGCGATCAGGGCACCGTTGGCATCCAGGGCCGCGCGAATCGAATGTGCGAATGCCGGCCGGTAGTAACCGGCACGCATATCGTCCTCGCGAGTCCACACCAGCTTGATGGGAACGTGATGGCCCTGCGCGGCCGCCGCCTGCGCGATCGCCACCGCTTCGAGAACATAGTCGGCGTGTGGATTGCCGCGGCGGCCGAAGCTGCCACCCGCATACAGTTGTGTGATCCTGACCTGCTCGGGGGCGATGCCCAGCAGCGTACCGATGGCGGCCTGATCGGCGCTCTGCAGCTGCTCGCCGTTCCACAGGCTGGCTCCGCCTTCGCTCAGATACACCAGGCAGTTCATGGGCTCCATCGCGGCATGCGCCAGATAAGGCACCTCGTACAGAGCCTCGAGCTGCACACCGGAAGCCGACCCCAGCACCGCGTCGTCCCCTTTCTGTAGCGCGACGCGTGCTTCGCCAGCCCCTGCCGCAGCGCCATCCAGAGCCGCCCGTCGCAAACGCGCCGAGAACTCCTCGCTGTCCAGGTGAGAGGCTCCCGCTTCGTCCCACTGCAGCTGCAGGGCATCGCGGCCGCGCTGCGCGATCCAGGTGTTGGTCGCCAGCACTGCCACGCCGCCTGGCACGCGTGCACTGGCCGGGATCTGCACGACATCGACGACACCGCTCAGGGCGCGTGCCGCGCTCGCATCGAAGCTGATGAGCCGGGCACCGAATCGCGGCGGATGGGCGGCGACGGCGATGAGCATGTGCGGCAGTTTCAGATCCTGCGTATAGAGCGCCGAGCCATTGGTCTTGGCGTGCGAGTCCTTGCGGCGCACGAAAGGATTGCCGATGAGCCGGAACTGCCTGGGTTCCTTCAGCGCAGGATTGGCCGGCAGCGCCAGCCGCGCCGCCTCGGTCGTCAGCGCGCCAAAGCGTGTGTGTCGCTGCGAGGGCTGATGCGACACCACGCCGTTGGCGACGCTGATGCCGGCGGCTGGCACGCCCCATTTCGCGGCCGCCGCCTGCACCAGCATGGCACGCGCGCTCGCGCCCGCCTGCCGCATCTGTATCCACGCGCCGCTCATCGAAGTGCTCTCGCCGGTGCCCTGCATGCCCAGCGCCACGTTGATGTAGCGGCCGACATCGGCCGGCGCACCCTCGACGTGCACATCCGACCAGTTGGCATCGAGTTCGTCGGCCAGCACCGTGGCGAGACCGGTGAAGATACCCTGGCCCATCTCGAGATTTTTTGCGATGACCGTGACGCTGCTGTCGGTGCCGATGCGCACGAATGCATTGGGCTCGAACGGCCGCACCGGCAGTGCGTCATCTGCGCGCCCGGCGGCGCGCGCGGGCGCCAGATAGATTCCCAGCGTGAGGACCGACGCCTGCTGCAGAAATTGGCGGCGTGAGGACCGCCGCGCGGCGCCCTGCGCCGACCCTGCAGACGAGCCGGGCGGCTTCAAGTCGCCAGCGTCCTGGCCGCCTCGTGGATGGCCGCGCGCACGCGCGTATAAGTCGCGCAGCGGCACAGATTGCCATCCATGGCCGCATCGATGTCGGCATCGCTCGGCCGTCGATTGGTCTGCAGCAGCGCCGTGGCCGACACGATCTGCCCGCTCTGACAGTAGCCACACTGCACCACGTCCAGGCGGCGCCAGGCTTCCTGCACCGCGCGGCCCACCTTGTCGTCGGCGAGGCCCTCGATGGTCAGGATGCTGCGGCCATCCACACGCGCCACCGGCGTCTGACAGGCACGCACTGCATGGCCATCGAGTGTGACGGTGCAGGCGCCGCACTGGCCCTGACCACAGGCGTATTTGGTCCCGGTCAGACCGATTTCATCGCGCAGCACCCACAGCAGCGGCATCGCGTCATCAACGTCTACCGTGACCGCTCGGCCATTGAGCATGAAGGTGCGCATCGGACCGATTATAGCGGCGCCTCTGCGCTATTCATCTGCGACGGATCACAGGATTGTCGCACCGCTGCGACGCACGCCGTGCCTGCAGCGCGGCGGCTGGCAGTTCAGGCGGCCGAAATGCGGCGCGCCTGCAGATCGTAGATCTGCGCGCCGCTGATCTGCACCGGCACGAGGTCACCGACCTTCGCGTTGCCTGCATCGGCGAGCTGTATGGCGCCATCGATCTGCGGCGCCTCACCGAAGCTGCGGCCCGTCGCCCCCTGCGCACCCACCTCATCGATGAGCAATTCGCAGCGCTGGCCGATTCGGGCCGCCAGGCGCGCGCGGCTGATCTCGGCCGCCTTCTGCATGAAGCGCTCGTAACGCTCCTGCCTGAGCTCCTCGGGCACGGGGTCCGGCAGTGCGTTGGCCGCGGCATCCTGCACCGGTGAATACTGAAAGCAGCCAACGCGATCGAGCTGCGCTTCTTCGAGCCACGAGAGCAGCTCCTGGAACTGCGCCTCGGTCTCTCCCGGGAAGCCGACGATGAAACTGCTGCGCAACACCAGCTCCGGGCGCTCGCGACGCCAGGCGGCAATGCGCTGCAGAGTGTTTTCCGCATGCGCCGGGCGCCGCATGCGCTTGAGCACGGCCGCACTGCCGTGCTGAAACGGGATGTCCAGATAGGGCAGCACCGCGGAGGGGTGCATCAGTGCGATCACCTCATCCACGTGCGGATAGGGATAGACGTAGTGCAATCGCACCCAGGCGCCGAGAGTGCCGAGCGCGCGCACCAGGTCCAGCATGCGCGTCCGATATTCGCGCCCCTGCCACTGCGCGGCCGGATAACGCAGGTCGCTGCCGTAGGCGCTGGTGTCCTGCGAGATCACCAGCAGCTCGCGCACGCCGGCGCGCACCAGCGCCTCGGCCTCGCGCATCACCTCATCGAGCGGGCGGCTGGCGAGACGGCCGCGCAACGAGGGAATGATGCAGAAGCTGCAGCGGTTGTTGCAGCCTTCGGAGATCTTCAGGTACGCGTAATGGCGCGGCGTGAGCCGCAGTCCCTGCGGCGGCACCAGCTCGAGAAACGGATCGTGCGGGCGCGGCAGGTGGCGGTCCACCGCTTCGAGCACCCGCTCGTAGGCATGCGGCCCGGTGACACCCAATACCTTGGGATGGCGCTCGAGGATGCGCTCGGGATGCGCGCCGAGGCAGCCGGTCACGAGCACGCGACCATTGTGCGCCAGTGCTTCGCCGATGGCCTCGAGCGACTCGTCGATGGCCTCGTCGATGAAGCCGCAGGTATTGACCACCACCAGGTCCGCCTGCTGATAGCCGCCCACGATGTCGTAGCCGCGCGCACGCAGTGAGGTGATCAGGCGCTCGGAGTCCACCAGCGCCTTGGGACAACCCAGGCTGACGAAGCCCACGGCGGGGGCCGGCATCGGGGCGTTACTGCGCCGGCGGGCAGCGCTGTGCGCGGTGGCGGATCGGGTATTGGCGGCCATGGGAGGGTCAGGCGCAGATGGGCCGGGTATAGTAACCGAGCCGCCTCACTGGATGAACCGGGACTGCCGATGCCCTTCGACCGAGCCTATTACCAGCGTTTTTATTTCAACCCCCGCACCGCGGTGACCTCGCGCGCGGAGATGGGCGCCCGAGCGCGACTGATCGCCGGCTGTGTCGATTATGTCGGCCTGCCGGTGCGCAGCATCCTCGATGCCGGCTGTGGCATCGGCCTGCTGCGCGCCCCGCTGCAGCGCTCGTTGCGCCGCGCGCGCTACGTCGGGCTCGAGTACAGCGAATATCTCTGCGAACGCTACGGCTGGCTGCAGGGCTCGGTCGACAGTTTTCGCACCCGCGAGCGCTTCGACCTGGTGGTCTGCTACGACGTGCTGCAGTACCTCAGCGCAGCGCAGGCGCGCCGCGCGATTGCGAACCTTGCGCGCTGGTGCCGCGGGGCGCTCTATTTCGGCGCGCTGACCAACGAGGACTGGCGCGACAATTGCGATC
>DATBPG010000201.1:0-3135 GCA_036561485.1 Steroidobacteraceae bacterium
AACACCTGCTCGGTCACAAACGGGCTCAGGTCGGCCGGCAGCGCGGGAGTCCACACGGCGGTGGCGTCCCCGCTCGCCACGCTGAAGCGCAAGATCCTCGGGGGGGTGAAGAAATCGGTGTACGAGAAGTACGTCTCCCGATCGTAATCGTGGCCCTGGAAGCCGGCCACGCTGCCCAGCCCCGGCAGCGCCAGTTCGCGTTCTGCGCCTCCGCTGCGGTCATACACACGCACCAGGCTGTGGGCGTCGTGCAGGTAGAGCGCGATCAGGTGTGCGCCGACCAGGCTCGCCTGCGACAGCACGTCGGCGGCCTGCGGCACCACGGTACGCCACGCCGCCGGGCGCGGATCGTGCACATCGACCGCGATGATGCGACTGCGCGGCGCCCCGGCGGTGGTGGTGAAATACAGCTCATCGCCCTGGCTGCCGATGAAGGTGTACAGGCCGTCGAAACGATACAGCAGCTGAATCGGCCCTGGCGCGCCGGGACCGGTCTGCACGCGCGCGCCCGAATCCGTCAACGGCAGCACGACGATGCCGTCGACCAGCGTGCCCTCCCCGACCGTGAGCACGAGGTAGCGACCGTCATCGGTCACGCTGCCGTAGGGCACGCGCGTGTGGCTATCGGTGACGGCATAGATCAGTCGATCATTTGACTGCGGCTGTCCCAGACGATGGAAGTAGACCACGGCCTGACGCTGATCGTCGCCGCTGCCATCGGCACCCAGTGGATAGCGGCTGTAGTAGAAACCGGAGCCGTCGCGCGCCCATGACACCGTCGTGAACTTGGTGAAACGAATCAGGTCCGGCAAATCGCGCCCGCTGCCGGCGTCGCGCACATGCCAGCTGGTCCAGTCGCTGCCGGCGTCCGAGAGCGCATAGGCCACGCGCCGCCCCTGCGGATCGGGCACGAAGTCAGTCAGCGCAACGGTGGCATCGCCGCTGAGCGTGTTGGGATCGACCAGCACGCGCGCGTGCGGGGGTAGATGATCGGCGACCGGCAGCTCTGCGGCCGTGTACAGCGCACTCTGATTCTGCTGGCCGCTGTTGTAGGTGAAAAAATAGCGCCCGCCCTCATGCACCGGTATGCCGAAGTGCGGATAATCCACCAGTGCGGTCAACCGGCGCTTGATCCACTCACGCTGCGGCAGAGCATCGAGCCACGGCTGCGACAGATGATTCTGCGCCCTGACCCAGGATTGGGTCGCCGGCGCGTCCAGCTGCTCGAGCCAGCGATACGGATCGGGTACGCGGGTACCGAAGTAATCGTCCGCCACAGAGCCGCGCGCGGCCGGCGGATAGTGCCACGGACCGCTCATAGCCGTGGCGGCCCGCGATGCACCCACCGCGCCAGGCACTGGCGATGCGCAAGCGGCAAGGGTGGCGCTAGCCCGGATATCTCATACGCGGAGGGTGCATCGGCCCGGTGATTGAGAGAAACTTGAGTTGCAAGAACAAGTTATCCATCAACCACCGGGAGCACCGATGCAGACAGAGTGTAACGCGGAGCAGCTGCAGTTTTCATGTGTTGAGCGGCGCCGAGTGGTGGCGGCGTTCGACGGCGGGACCGTCAGCTCGGATGCCGGAGCGCTGCTGCTGGGCCGGGCGGATGAGGCGATCGGGCTGATCGATCGGCTGGCCGGGTGCTTCGCCGACCATCGCAAGCCCGAGCTCATCGAGCACACGGTGCGAACGCTGGTGGGGCAGCGGGTGTTCGGGATGGCCTTGGGGTACGAGGACCTTAACGACCACGAGCAGCTACGGCACGATCCGGTGTGGGGGACGCTGCTGGGCAAGCTCAAGGCGCACCGCTCGGACTGCGCGGCACTGGCGGGCAAGAGCACGTTGAACCGCCTGGAGCTGCATGCGCGCGAGGGGGTGGATCACTATCACAAGATCCGCCCGAACACTGCGGCGATCGAGGGGTTGTTCGTGCAACTGTTCCTGGAGGCGCACCGCGAAGCCCCTGCTGAGATCGTGCTGGATCTGGATGCGACGGATGATCCGCTGCATGGGCACCAGGAGGGGCGCTTCTTTCACGGTTACTACGATCAGTACTGCTACGTGCCGCTGTACATTTTCTGCGGGGAGCACCTGCTGTGCTCGAAGCTGCGCACCTCGAACATCGATGGGGCGGCAGGAGCGCGCGGGGAAATCGAGCGCATCGTGAAGCAGATCCGGGCGCGCTGGGCCTCGGTACGCATCATCCTGCGGGCCGACTCAGGCTTCTGCCGCGAGGAGCTGATGAGCTACTGCGAGCAAAACGCTGTGGATTACGTGTTCGGGCTGGCCAAGAACTCGCGCCTGGTAGGCTCGATTGGCGCAGAGCTGCGCGAGGCGGCCGCCGAGTCGTCGCAGACGGGGCGGCCGGCGCGACGCTTCAAGGAGCTGATCTACCGCACACGCAAGAGCTGGAGCCGCGCGCGTCGGGTGGTCGCCAAGGCCGAGCAGACCGGCGACAAGGTCAACCCGCGCTTCATCGTCACCTCGCTGCCGATGCACCCCTGGCCGATGCGTGAGCTGTATGAGGACTTCTACTGCGCGCGCGGGGAAATGGAGAATCGGATAAAGGAGGCGCAACTGAACCTCTTTGCCGATCGGCTCTCCACCGAGACTTTCCGCGCCAACCAGCTGCGACTGTGGCTCTCCTCAGCGGCCTATGTGCTCATGCATGCACTGCGCCGCATCGGGCTGGTGGGCACCGCCCTGGCGCGCGCCTGCACGAACACAATCCGGCTGCGACTGCTGAAGATCGGCGCGGTGGTGACGCTGAGCGTGCGGCGCGTGCGCCTGGCGATGAGCGAGGCGTGTGCGAACCAGCGCGAGTACATCGCCGCCTTTCATGCCCTGAGCGCCGCGGCGCGGTAAGCCGCCCCACGAACCAGCCTGCTCAACCCTCAATCGTCGAACCGCTCTCACGCAGGGCGGCGGGCCGGTATCGCTCAAAACGACCCCAAACGCCTCCCCGCGTTCATGCCCCGGGCACCATCGCTTCCCTCCCGCATCAGCGCCTAAAGTCCGCCGCAGTATGAGAAATGGCGGCTAGTCCTCTGCGCGCAAGCTTTCACACGGCCTTCGCACGCTGCCCCGGCTCACACACGTCGCCGCCCGCACGGCTCATCAAGCACCTCTGCG
>DATBPG010000202.1:0-3905 GCA_036561485.1 Steroidobacteraceae bacterium
TGTGGCGGGCTGCGCCAGTCATCCGCCCGCGCCCGTTGCCGATCTCACCCGTGCGCACACGCTGGTCGCGCAGGCGCAGACGAGCGATGCGCCGCGCTACGACAGCGTGGATCTGGCGGCGGCGCAGGACAAGCTGCAGCAGGCGGATGCCGACGCCCAGACCCGGCCCGTGCTGGCCGCACAGCTCGCGCAGGAAGCATCCGCCGATGCGCAGCTGTCGATGGCACGGACGCGCGCTCGCAAGGAGCAGGAGTCGCTCGGGCAGGTCAATGACAGCCTCACGGCCCTGCGCCAGCAGACCCGTCAGGCAGGACAGGACAGCGCTTCAGGCGACGAAGGCGCGGCTCAGGACGTACCGGCAACGCCGCCGGCCCCGCAGGGAGGACAGTAACCATGGGGAGCAACAATCGGATCACCCGCCAAATGCGCTGGGGACGCGCCGCGGCGCTTGCGCCGGGGCTGCTGGCACTGGCGGCCTGCGCGAGCATGTCCCGGCCCGAGCACGACGCCTACACGCAGGCGCAGGATCAGGTTCACCAGCTCGAGTCCGAGCCCCTCGCCAGCGAGGCGGCTGGGCTGCCGCTGCAGCGTGCGCGCACGGACCTGGCCAACGCCGATGAGGCTGCGGCGCATCACAATGTCGATGCGGTGATGTACTGGTCGTACCTGGCCTCACGCGAGGCCGAGACCGGCCAGGCCATGGTCGATGAGCTGCAGGCGCGCAACCAGATTGCCAGCGCGACGGCCGAGCGCGAGCGGCTGATGACGGCGTATCAGCGCCGGCGCGCCGAGATGGCGCAACAGCGCGCGGCGGCCGCCGAGCAACGTGCGCAGCAGGCGGAAGCGCAGCTGCAGCAGATCCAGCAGCAGCAGGCGCAGCAGCAGCAGAGCGCTCAGCTCGCACAGGCGCAGGCCCAGGTGGATCAGGCTCGCCAGCAGGCACAGCAGGCCGAGCAGGCGGCGCAGCAGGCGCAGCAGCAGTCGGCCGATGAGGCAGCGCAGGTGCAGGCGCAGGCGCAACAGCAGATTCAGCAGGCCCAGGCCCAGACTCAGGCAGCGCAGGCTCAGGCGCGGCAGGCGCAAGTCGAGGCCGACCAGGCGCGCGAGCGCGAGGAGCAGGCCCGACATGAGCTCGAGCATCTGCAGGCGCGACAGACCTCGCAGGGCATGGTGCTCACCTTGAGCAGCTCGCTGCTGTTTGCCACCGGTCGCGACACGCTCGAACCCGGTGCCATGCCTGCGATCCATAGCGTTGCCGCCTTTCTGCACGAGCATCCGATGGTCAAGCTGCGCGTGGAAGGCTTCACCGACGATCGCGGCTCGGACAGCCTCAACGATGCATTGTCGCAGCGTCGGGCGCAGGCGGTTGCCAACGCGCTGGAGAGCGATGGCGTGGATCCCTCGCGCTTCCGGGTCATCGGACGCGGCGCTTCCATGCCCGTGGCGAGCAACGACATCTCTGCGGGCCGTCAGCAGAACCGGCGAGTGGAGCTGCTGTTTTCGGACACCGAAGGGCGCTTCGCGAGCAACGAGGCCGGGCAGGCGCTACGATAGGGTGGAGCTGTCGCGCAGAGGAGTGGGGCTCCACCGCCATGGTCTGTACCCGGATTGAGCAGCAGCGGTCATGACCCGCCGCACCAACTTTGATCCGCGGTGGGCGCATCGCGGCGGGTCGCTGGTGGTCGTCGCCGATGGCGGCCGCGCCCGCATTCTCAGGCGCGAGGGCCGCCGTTACGCCTCGCCGCTGGTGGAAGTGGCGCGCTTCGAGCGCAGCAGCGCCCATCTGCCGGCGCGCGAGCTGACCACGGACATCAGTGGCCGCGTATTCTCGGGCGGCTCGCGCGTGGGCTTCGGACCGCGCATGACGGCACGCCACGGCGCGCAGAGTGACTACGATCCACACGTGGTGCAGATCGAGCGCTTCGCGCGGCACATCGCGGCGCGGCTGGCGCAGCTCACGCAGCGGCAGGACGTTCAGGAGATCGTGCTCATTGCGGCGCCGCGCTTTCTCGGGGTGCTGCGCCGCTCGCTCCCGGAGCCGCTGCGCCACAGGGTCACACGCGAGCTCGCGCGCGATCTCACGGCCGCGCTGCCGCAGCCCATTGCGCGCGCAGCTTTCTCCCTGCCGGTGTCCGCGACGCCGGCAGCGGCCTCGCCGGGGTGAGCTGGCCTCCATGCCGCTGCTGACGGTCAACGTCGGCAGCTCCTCGGTACGGCTGGTCGGCTACGACGCAGGCGAGCGGCCCGTGATCAGCCAGCATCTGGAGCTGGCCGGGTCCCAGGGGCGCGCACACCCGGAGCATCAGCCGGCTCTGCGGGAGCTGCTTGCGCGTGCCGAACTGCAACCGCTCGAAGCAGTGGTGCACCGGGTGGTGCATGGTGGGGAAGAGCTGACGCGGCCCTGTCTGATCGATGCGGCCGTGGAGGCGCAGATCGAGGCCCTGGGGGAGCTCGCGCCGCTGCACAATCCGGCGGCGCTTGCCTGGATACGCCTCTGTCGGCAGCTGCTGCCCCAGGTGCCGCAGATCGCGGTGTTCGATACGGCGTACTTTGCGCGCTTACCGGCGGTGGCGCGTCAGTACGCCTTGCCGCAGGCACTGACGCGGCGGGCACACGCGCGGCGCTTCGGCTTTCACGGGCTCGCGCATCGCTATCTCTGGAACCGCTGGCAGCAGCTGCGTGCGCCCGCCAGCGGCGGTCGGCTCATCAGCCTGCAGCTTGGCTCGGGCTGCTCCGTGGCAGCGATCCGCGATGGCGAGCCATTGGATATCTCAATGGGCTTCTCACCGCTCGAAGGGCTGGTCATGGGCTCGCGCTGCGGCGACCTGGATGCGGGGTTGCTGCTCTATCTGCAGCGACGCGAAGGCTGGTCCTGCGATCAGGCCGAGCGCTATCTCAACGAGTGCTGCGGGCTGCTGGGCATGTCGGGCGAGAGCGCCGATGTGAGGCAACTCGAGGCATCCGGCACTGTCGCTGCGCGTGAGGCACTCGAGCTGTTCTGTTACCGCGCACGCAAATACATCGGCGCCTACCTGGCCGTGCTGGGCGGAGCCGACGCCATCGTGTTCGGTGGCGGCATCGGTGAGCACGCTGCCGGAGTGCGCACGCGCATCCTGCAGGGCCTGGAGTGGGCAGGCGTGGTGCTCGATGCGCGGCGCAACGCCCAGGCGCTCGGCAGCGAGATGCGCATCGCCGCCGTCGACAGCCGCATCGACGTGCGCGTGCTGCCAGTGGATGAGTCGCGCATTCTGGCGAGCGAGGCGCGCGCGGCGTTGCCGCCGGCACGGGTGTAGCCCAACGGCGACAGCCTCATATCAGTGCAACATGGCCTGATGCGTACATGTCCGGTTCAGATTGAATCGGGAAACTAAAGGCCCCACTGTGGGTCTGCAGCGAAACGATTGCGGGAGAACAGGCGATGAAGCGAGTGAAGAACCGCACGGCACAGCTTAGGCTGACGGTGTCCTGCGAGGTCATCGAGGCACTGGACGATTACGCACGCTCGCAGGGGCTGACGCTGCGCGATGCCGCGCGCGTGGCGCTGTATTCGGCGCCGCAGCTGGCGCGCGCGCTCGGGCACGGCCCGGTCGCGCTGCGCGACGTGCTGGGCCCCTGAGCCCGGCCCCGGGCACCTGCGCGGCGGGCAGCGCCGCGCACACCCAACCGCTGGCGACAGGGTCCTTGAGCCGATATACTTGTCGTTTAGTCGTCGAGCTGACTGATCGAATGAGACTTGGACCTCGTGTCCCCCTCGGGACCCCTCAGGATGCCGGATCCGGTGCCTGCGAGCCTGTCACGGAGCGGTAGTTCAGCTGGTTAGAATACCGGCCTGTCACGCCGGGGGTCGCGGGTTCGAGTCCCGTCCGCTCCGCCATCTACGCCCATGCTGCAATCCATTGCCGATA
>DATBPG010000203.1:0-19743 GCA_036561485.1 Steroidobacteraceae bacterium
CGCTGTAGAGCCGCTCGCGCAGCGCCAGCGCGACACGCAGGCGATGTACCAGCAGCGAGCGGTCGGGCGGATGCACGGGGCTGCGGCTCAGGATGCGCGCGCAGATGAGCGCGTGCGGATTGATGTAGGCGTAGCCAAGAAATTGCTCGCGCTCGGAGAGCACCCGCACCACCGCACCCACTGGCAGCGACAGCAGCGGTGTCGCCTCATTGTCCACCTCGTTGGAAAAGATCCACAGGTGTCCCGCGCGCAGGCGGCGATCTTCGCCGCGCTTCAGTCGCAGCGCAGGCATTTGCCCTGGGCTGCCGCCGGCGGCGGCCTCGTCCCCGAAGGGGGCCATACGGTGGGCGTACGCTGGCATCAGGCTCAGGGGATGATCGGCTATAGTGGGCAATCCGGCGAATCTCAAGCCATCTTACTGTAAGCGGTGGGTCTATGGACGAGCCTGCGGTCGGGCCGGCGACGCCGGTCACAGCCGCGTCGGCACAGTACAGCAACCGCCTGGCCACCCAGACCAGTCCCTATTTGCGCTCCCACGCGCACAATCCGGTCGACTGGTATCCGTGGGGCGAGGAGGCGCTGGAGCTCGCGCGCACGAGCGCAAAGCCCATCCTGCTGTCCATCGGCTACGCGGCCTGCCACTGGTGTCACGTCATGGCGCACGAATCCTTCGAGGATCCGGCGATCGCCGCGCGCATGAATGCGCTGTACGTGAACATCAAGGTCGATCGCGAGGAGCGGCCGGATCTGGACCGGCTCTATCAGCTCGCCCAGCACATGCTCACCGGCCGCAGCGGCGGCTGGCCGCTGACCATGTTTCTCATGCACGACGACCAGCGTCCCTTCTTCGGCGGCACCTATTTTCCGCGCGAGTCACGCTTTGGCCTGCCGGCGTTCTCAGACCTGCTCGAGCAGGTCGCTGCGTACTACGCCGAGCATCGCGAGGCGCTGCGGCCCGGCGCCGAGCGGCTGGTGCGCGCGCTCGGGGATCTGAATCCTGCACCCAGTGCCCAGCCGCTCACGCGTGAGCCCCTGACGGCGTTTCGCGCGCAGATGGAGCGCAGCTTCGATGCGCAGTTCGGCGGCTTCGGTCCGGCGCCGAAGTTTCCGCACGCGCCGGCGCTCGCGCGGCTGCTGCGCAGCTGGTTCGCCAGCGCGCGCGAGGATGTGCCCGACCTGCAGGCGCTCTACATGGTGGGGCTGACGCTCACCCGCATGGGCGAGGGCGGGCTCTTCGACCAGCTCGGCGGCGGATTTTTCCGTTATTCGGTCGATGAGCGCTGGGAGATTCCGCACTTCGAGAAGATGCTCTACGACAATGCGCAACTGCTCGCGGTGTACGCCGAGGCCGCCTCCGCCACCGGCGAGTCGCTGTTCGCCGAGTGCGCGCGGCGCACCGTCGAATTCCTGCGCCGCGAGCTCAGCAGCGCTGCGGGGGCGTTTTACTCGAGCCTCGATGCCGATTCGGAAGGCCATGAAGGACGCTTCTATGTCTGGAGCGCCGAGGAGGTCCGCGCTGCGCTCCCCGAGCAAGAGTGGCGGGCGTTGGCGCCGCGCTTCGGCCTCACCGACGCGCCCAATTTCGAGGGTCGCTGGCATCTGTGCGTGCGCTCGGACCTCGAGACAATCGCCTCGACACTGGGCGAGCCTGCCGACGCCGCGGCGGCGGCCATCGACAGCGCCGGGCGCCGACTGGTTGCGCTGCGCGCTCTGCGCACGCGCCCGGCGCTCGACGACAAGCTGCTCACCAGCTGGAACGCGCTCGCCATCCGGGCGCTGGCGATTGCGGCACGATCGCTGGATGAGCGCTCCTGGGCCGATACGGCACGCAGCGCGCTGCAGTTTCTGCAGCGTCATCACTGGCAGGACGGGCGGCTGCTCGCTGTCAGCGCTGCCGCCGGTCCCGCCAGACTGCCGGCCTACCTGGACGATTATGCCTTCCTCATCGATGCCATCCTCGAGCTCTCGTGTGTGCATTTCGTGCCGGAGGAGCTTGCCTGGGCCGTGCAGCTGGCCGAGGTGCTGCTCGCGCACTTCGCAGACAGCAAGCACGGCGGTTTTTTCTTCACGGCCGACGATCACGAGGCGCTGATCAGCCGCTCCAAATCCTTCAGCGATGAGGCCCTGCCGGCGGGCAACGCCATCGCGGCGCAGGCGCTCTGTCAGCTCGGCTACCTGCTCGGGCAGCCGCGCTACCTGGCGGCCGCCGAGCGCACGCTGCGCGCCAGCTGGGATGCGCTGCTGCGCTATCCGGAGGGCCACGCCTCGATGCTGCAGGCACTCGAGGATTTTCTCGAGCCTCCCACGTTCGTGATCCTGCGCGGGCCAGCCGGGGAGATCGATGCCTGGCAGCGCGAGCTGCAGGCCGTGTTCGACCCGCGACGGCGCGTGCTCGCGGTACCGGCCGGCATGGCCGGCCTGCCGCCGGCTCTGGCGCAGAAGCCTGCCGGCGAGCGTCCCCTGGCTTATATTTGTCGGGGTCTACAATGCAGTGCGCCGTTTGAATCGCTGACGCAGCTGGCCCAGGAGCTCTCCGGCATGCCGCGCCACGAAGACGCTGTCCGGGATCCGGCCAAGGGAGATTGAACCTATGCGCTCTACACCCACCCTGTCGCCTGCGCCAGGCCGCTCGCATCGGCGCCTCTCATTGACATTGCCGCGGAATCTGCCGCTGGGCCTGTGCCTTGCCCTGTGGCTGGGGTTACTCGGCTCGCAGGCCGCGCACGCGCAACGCCTGCCCGTACCCTCCGCGGGCCTGCCGGGCTTCATCGCTGGCATGAAGGAAGTGCCTGATCCGGGGCTCGACTACCGCCTGCTGTTCGATCTGCAGAGCGCCGCACCGGCCAGCGGTCCCGATCCGCGCCTGCAGACGGTGGCGCGTTATCTCAATTCCCTGGCCGAGTATGGCGTGCCGCCGCTGCGCCGCCACCTGGTCGTGCTGGTGCATGGTGCTGCCACGCCGCTGGTGCTCAATGACGCCGCGTACGCCGCCCACGGCGGTGCTCACGCCAATCCCAATACCAGGCTCATTGCACGCATGTATGCCGCGGGAGTGCAATTTCGTGTCTGCGGCCAGGCAATGCTGGCGCGCCATCTGACTCCCGCGCAGCTGCTGCCAGGGGTGCAGATGGATCTGTGGGCCCTGAGCACAATTGCTAACCTGCAGCTGCACGGCTACGCGCATATCGACGAGTAATCGGGGAGAGGCTCATGGGTATCGAGACCTGGACGAAGATGGATCACTGGTTCGACGATCGCCTCGTGGGCGCGGATCCAACATTGGAGGCGGCCCTGGAGGCCGCCCGCGCCGCGGGCATTCCCGAGATCCAGGTGTCCCCCACGCAGGGCAAATTCCTCATGGTGCTGGCGGCCGCGTTGGCTGCGCGCTCGGTGCTGGAGGTCGGTACTCTCGCCGGCTACAGCACCATCTGGCTGGCGCGCGGCGTAGCCGCCGACGCACGCGTGCTGACGCTCGAGCGCAATGAGAGTTACGCCGAAGTGGCCCGCAGCAACCTGCAGCGTGCCGGCGTCTCCGATCGCGCGCAGGTGCGGGTCGGCCTGGCGAGCGATTCACTCACGCAGCTCATTGCCGAAGGCGCCGACTTCGACCTGGTTTTCATCGATGCCGACAAGAAGGGTTATCCGGACTATCTGACCGCGGCCCTGCAGCTCACGCACACCGGCAGTGTGATCGTCGCGGACAACGTCGTGCGCGACGGCCGGGTGCTCGATGAGGCGAGCACTGATCCCGATCTGCGCGGCATTCGCCGCTACATCGACATGCTCGCTGCCGAGCCGCGGCTGCTCTCCACCGCGCTGCAGACGGTCGGGGAGAAAGGCTATGACGGCTTTGCGATCTCGCGCGTACAGGGCTGAGCATCGCTGAGCTGCCCTCAGCGACCTCGTCGGCAGCACATGTGCCTGACACTTCTGGCCTGGCAGGCACACCCACGCTTCCCGGTGGTGCTGGCCGCCAACCGCGATGAGTTCTTCGCCCGCCCCGCCGCCCCTGCCAGCTGGTGGCAGACACCACCCATGCTCGCCGGGCGCGATCTTTCCGCCGGTGGCAGCTGGCTCGGAGTGGATCGGCACGGCCGCTTTGCGGTGCTGACCAATTACCGCGATCCGGCGCGCGTGCGCAGCGACGCCCCCAGCCGCGGTGCCCTCGTCGCAGGCGCGCTGGCCTCCACGCGACCGGTGCGTGCACAGCTCGCCGAGCTGCACAGCCGTGCGCGGGTCTATAACGGCTTCAATCTGCTCTTCAGCGATGGCCAGCAGCTGGCGGTCTACGAGAGCGTAGCGGATCGCGGTCGACTGCTCGGGCCAGGCGTGTACGGACTGTCCAACCATCTGCTCGATACGCCCTGGCCCAAGGTGCTGGCGGCCAAGAGTGCCCTGAGCGCCGCTCTGGTGCACCTGCCTGACTGGCAGGCCCTGCTGACACTGCTGCGGGATGAGTCCAAGGCCCAGGACGAGAGCCTGCCGGCCACCGGCCTGTCGCTCGAATGGGAGCGGCTGCTCTCGAGCGCCTTCATCCGCGCACCCGGCTACGGCACGCGCTGCTCGACGATTCTGCTGATCGACGCCGATGGGCGCGCGCAGTTTCACGAATGGACCTGGGACGAGAACGCCGCGCTGGCCGGCCGCGTGGACGAAGAGTTCCAGTGCACCCTGCCCTCGCAGCCGCTGCGGCAGAGCGTCTAAGCGCCGCAGCGCGTCCAGCGCGACACGGCGTCCAGTGCGCCGAGCGCCTAGGGAGCGATTCCTTGGCGCGGGCGGGCACGCAGTGTCAGCTCGAGGGCGCTGGGAGGGGGCGCTGGCTGCGGCACTGCGAGCTCGCTGCGGGCGAAGAGCCTCGCCACCCCGAGCAGGGCGGCGAACGCGGCGGCCAGCAGCGCGAACTGCCGCCAGCCGGGCACATGATCGGCGTTGCCGCTCATCGCCAGGCCCGCGAAGCAGAACACGAAATGCGCGCAGAACACGTACAGCGAGGACTGACCGAGCAGCACCAGCGGTCGCACCGCCAGCGGCTGAAGCGTGCGGTGGAAGCGGATCACCACGGCGGCGACGGCCGCAAAGTCCACCAGCCGCACCACGCCCAGATGCCACTTGTCGATCAGCGCGAGCGGTCCTGGATCCACGCCCGTCAAGTGCGTGGAAACGATTTCTGCATAGCGCAGCCCGAGCAGCAGCAGCGCCACACACAGCCCGGGCACCCAGGCGCGCGCGGCCCAGCGCTCGGCCGGCAGATCGCCGCGAGCCCAGCGCACGCCGCACCACATGCCGAAGATCCACATGAGCTGCCAGGCCCACAGATTGAACGCCCCCATCTCGGCGATCGGCACGCGCACGTGACAGCAGCTGCCCAGGGCGGCGTACACCGCGCGCGCGACGCCGAACTGCGCGGCAATCCAGATGGCAAAGCTGGCGCCGAGCAGGTACTTCCAGCGTTGCGCGCGACGGCCGCCCGCCAGCAGCAGGAAGGGGGAGAGAAACAGAAATGTCACATACAGCGGGATGATGTCCAGCAGCGGCGGGCGATAGAGCAGCAGCAGCCCATCGCGCATTGCGCGCATCGGCGTGACGCTGAAATAGTAGCTGAGCAGATGCGCCAGAGCCGGCGCATGGCCGCCCCGCGCGATGGCGACCGCGACCGTGAACAGCAGCACCAGCAGCACCACATGGAAGGCGTACAGGCGCGAAGTACGCTGCAGCAGCTTGCGCTGCATCGGCCAGGATCCATCGCGGCTGAGGATGCGGTAATAGATGCGCCCGGTGAAGAGCGCCGAGACGAAGATGAAGCCCTCGGAGGCAGACAGGAATCCGAACGGCTGGTTGACCCACGGCGTGAGCAGCGTGGGCACGTGGACCAGCGTCATCCATACGAGCATCAGACCGCGCAGTGCGTCGATCTCGAAACGTCGTTGCATGCCTCAGGCCACCGTGCGTCCGTTGCCGATGCCGCGTGAGGCAATCGCTGATGTCATCGTGAAATCCTGGAAAATGTCGCAATCTCTCAGCGGCGTTCGTATCACAACGGCGCTGAGGCGATCACGTTGACGTGCAGGCAGTTGGGCGTCAAGTGCAGGCGTGTGAATTATTCATTGGTAACATGTGACGGGCGTTGGGAGCGACATGTTGCAGCGGACATCTCCGATCTGGTATGGCGCCGACGGGCTGCGCGACTGGATTCGCGCCGGCGGACGGCCGCAGCGGCGCATCCCGGCGCAGGCACTGCGGCTGTGGTGGCACGCACATTGGTTCGAGAGCAATTGGGCGTCCGCCGAACGGCGGCTGACCCCCCTGCCCGAGCCACAGGATCCGCTGTTCATCCTCGGCCTGTGGCGCTCGGGCACCACGGTGCTGCACGAGCTGCTGGCCGCGTCCACCAGGTGGAATACACCCCACACCTGGCAGTGCTTTCATCCCTCGACCTGTTTTCTGACCGGTGCACCGGCGCGGCAGATCACCGTGGAGCGGCCCATGGACAGCGGCCAGATCGCAACGCACGGTCCGCAGGAAGACGAGTTCGCGCTGCTGCTGCTGGGCGAGCCCTCGGTCTATCGCGGCTTCATCGATCCGCGGCGCCTGCCCGAATGTGCCGAGCTGCTGCAGACCGGGATATCCGCCGCGGCTGCCGGCGTCCTCGCCCTGCCCCGCTGGCGCAGCTTCCTGCGCGGCATCGCCGCCCAGGAGGGCCAGGCGCGCCTGCTGATCAAATCGCCCAATCACACCTTCCGTGTCGCGCAGCTGGCCAGCTGGTATCCGCGTGCGCAGTTCGTCTGGATCGCACGCCACAGCGGCGAGGTGCTCAGCTCCAATCTGCGCATGTGGCAGGCGATGCATGAGCTGCATGCCCTGTGGGAGTGCCCCCCGGGCGCTCTGCAGGCATGGCTGCGCACCGCCATGCACGAGTGCAGCCGCGTGTTGGCCCGCTGTCTGGATGAGTTGCCGCGCGAGCGGCTGCTGTGGGTCGATTTCGAGGAGCTGCGCGCCCAGCCGCGGCGCACGCTGGCGCGCGTGCTCGAGTTCGCCGGTGTCGGTCCCGCCGGTGCCGGCACGGCAGTGGCTGCGCGCCTGGACGAGGCGCTCGAGCGCGTGCCGGTCCATGCGGGCGAGCGCTCGGCACTGCCGGCGGATGATTTCATCCGCAACCTCGAGACTCTCATGGCCGCCGCACGCAGTCGGTTCGGCAGTGGCGATACGATGGTGCATCGCAGCCTTGGACAATAAGACCAGAGGTGCCTGACGCCGCCACGGGCTGCCCAGCCGTCCATGCAGGCGCCGAGGATGTCAAAGAGTGTCAGGAAATTGACCTCTCGTATCTCACGCAAACCTGCTGTAGCCTCCCTTCGACCGTTGCTAGTCTCTCCGGCGTCAACGCGCGGCGGGCGGGCCGCGTTTCCGATTGCTCAGAGGAGTCTTCACGTGGCGCATTCAGGATCCAGCTCTTGCACCACACGACCGACGACGCGACCGGTCAGCGTTGCCGCCGTGCTGTTGGTGGCCGCCCTGGCACTCGCACCCTGGCGCGAGGCGCATGCCTATATCGATCCCAACTCGGCCGGTCCGCTGTATCAGTTCCTGTTTCCCTTTCTGATTGCCGCGGTATCCGCGCTGGCGGCGCTGCGTCGCTACATCGCGCGACTCTGCAGCCGCTTCTTCCAGGCCGTGGTCACTGCCGTGCGCGGCGAACGCGCTCCGTCCGGAACACGCCGCGATAGTTGAAGCGCGTACTGCCCCGGCCCGGCGATGCCGCCACCGCAACGGCCGGGGCCCTGTGGCGTTGCACTCTGCTGCCTCTCTGGGCGCTGCTCGGAGCGGTGCTGCCACTGAGCTTCCTGGCACAGATCGAGGATTTTCTCTTCTATGTGAGACCCGCGGAGCTGCTGCCCGCGTACGGCACCGCCTGGGTGTTCCTGGCCGCTCTCGCCCTGCCGCTGTGGCTGCTTCTGGCCCTGCTGACACAGGGACTTTGGCGGCTCACGGGGCGACGTCTGTGGCTCGAGCGCGCCCTATGCGCTCTGGCAGCGGCCCTCACCACGGCCGCCGTGGTGTTCTGCCTGCTGGTGTGGCTGCAGACCTTCGGCGCCCTGCGCCGCGTGTCCTTTCGTCATGAGCTCTTCTGGCCGGTGCTGCTGGTGGCAGCCATCATCGGCACCACACGCGTGGGTGCAGCGCGCCTCGGGCGTCTGCAGGGACTGCTCGGTGCGCTGAGTGTGCTCGGGGCGCTCTGTGCGCTGACGATTCCTCTGTTCGGCTGGTCGCACGATGCGCACATGGCGCGTGCCCCCGGGAGCACGGGGGCGAGTTCGCGAGCGCATGGGCCACATATCGTCCTGCTGAGCATCGATGCGCTGTCCGCGCAGCACATGTCCCTGTACGGGGCGACGCGTGCCACGACACCGATGCTGTCGGCCTTTGCCCAGGGCGCCACGACCTTCGAGCACGCCTACGCCGACAGCAACTTCACGACACCGGGTATCTCCTCGATCCTCACCGGCACGCGGCCCTGGCTGCATCGAGCACTGCAGCTGCAGGCCTGGCCGGACAGCGATGAGCGCGCGGACTCCCTGCCCGCGCTGCTGCAGCGGGCGGGCTACCAGACAGGCTATGTTTCCACCAATGCCGTGGCCGGCGCGGCGAAGAACGGATTCGGCCTCTATTTCGACTTCGCCGCGCGCGATCGTGTGCAGGAGGTGAGCCTGTGCACCGACTCTCTGTCGGCGCGTTTCAAATATGCCTGCCCCATCGCCGACATGCCGCTGTTCGGCGCCCTCGTAGGCCTGGCCGACCGTCTCTCGGGTGGGCCGAGCAACGCACATTACGACCCGCGGCTGGCCACCCGCCCCGCGCTCGCCTGGCTGCGGCGCGTGGACAAGAGCCGCCCGGTCTTTCTGTGGGTCCATCTGTTTCCGCCGCACTCGCCCTACGCCGTGCCGGCCCCGTGGCTCGGCCGCTTCAACAGCTCTGCGAAGGCCCGCGACATCGCCCAGAGCGAACCCTATTGGGGCTACACGCTGGGGACGCAGCCGCCCGGCGAGGTGCAGCTGCTCAATGACCGCTACGACGAGGCCGTGTCATACGTCGACTACTACGCCGGTCAGTTCCTGCAGCAGGCCCTGCAGATCCTCGGCAGCGACACCGTCGTGGTGGTGACCGCCGATCACGGCGAGAGCTTCCATCATGGTTACGGTGCACACACCGGCATCGCCTTG
Source organism: Steroidobacteraceae bacterium (assembly GCA_036561485.1). Taxonomy (GTDB): domain Bacteria; phylum Pseudomonadota; class Gammaproteobacteria; order Steroidobacterales; family Steroidobacteraceae; genus FEN-1191. The sequence continues at coordinate 9,219 of DATBPG010000203.1, forward strand.
TTCAACGAGATCATCCACGTGCCGCTGATCGTGAAGCTGCCGCGTCAGACGCAACCGCTCACCAGCGCAAGCGTTGTCGAGCAGGTCGACATCGCCCCGACCCTGGCACAGCTGGCTGGCATCACTGCACCCCCCAGCTGGGAAGGCCGCTCGCTGCTGGGCGTTTGGGGCTATGCCGGCTCCGAACCGCTGCCGGCAAAGCCGGTCTTCAGCATGAACTTCGAGCAGACGCCGCGGCACGCAGCGCTCCGCACCGGCTCGGTGGCCGTCATCGATGGCTCCTGGAAGCTGGTGCACTTCATGGGCCATCCGCACTACCCCGACATGCCGGCGTTGCGCGACGCGCTCTATGACCTGGCAGGCGACCCCGGCGAGACGAAAAATCTGATTGCCGATCAGCCGGCCGAGGCGGGGCGGCTGCGGACATTGATCGATGCCAAGCTGGCGCGCTACGGGCACGCCGAATAAGGCTGCTGTGCCAGAGGCGCGTTCTACTCCACCCCGCCCCGATCCCCGGCCGTGCGATTGACCGCCACCACGGTGGCCTTCGGAAAGAAATTGAACTCCGAGGCACTCGCCCAGGTATAGGCACCCATCGCGCGCCCCACGATCAGATCGCCCGCGCGCAGCTGCGGCAGCATCAGATTCTCGGCGATGACATCGATGCTGTCGCAGGTCGGCCCCGCCAGCACCGACGGCAGCAGCGGCGTGCCCTTGCGCAGCGACTCGACCGGGTAGCGCGCGTGATCATAAAGCTGTCCGCTGTACGATCCGTATAGTCCGTCGTCCAGGTAGTACCACCAGTGTCCCTCGCGCCGCGCTCGACCCATGACGCTGGCGACGCCCACAGCCGAAGGCCCCGCGATGTAGCGGCCAGGCTCGGCCAGTACCCGCATGCGCCGGGGCAGCTTCGCCAGGGCGGCGCGTATCGGGGTGCAGAACTGTCTGATGTCCACGGCGTGCTGCAGGTAGTCGATCGGGAAGCCTCCGCCGATGTCCAGCGTATCGAGCGTGCCGAGCCGCTCGCGCCGCGCCGCGCCGATCAGCGCCGCGCAGGCCTCGATCGCCTCGACGTGCTTGAGCGCATCGGCGGCCTGCGAGCCGACGTGAAAGGAAAAACCCTGCACGTCCACCCCGAGCGAGGCCGCCAGGCGCGCCAGCGCGATGGCATCCTCCGGGTCGCAGCCGAACTTGCGCGACAGATCGCACACTGCGCCCGGACTGCGGAAAGAGACACGCAGCAGCAGCGCCACGCGCTCGCCGTAGCGCTTGAATTTGCGCACCTCATCGGGGTTGTCCGCGACGAAGGTGCGCACGCCGAACTCGAGCGCGTTGCGTATATCGCGCTCGCGCTTGATCGGATGCGTATGTATGCAGCGCGCCGGCTCGATACCGAGCGACTGCACCAGCTGCACCTCGCCGGTGGTGGCCAGATCCATGGAGCCGCCGAGCGCGGCGATGGCGCGTACCACTGCCGCGTGCGGCAGCGGCTTCAATGCATAGTGCAGGCCCACGCCCGGCAGGGCCTGCTGCAGCCGTCGATACTGACTGCGCACGCGCTCGCAATCGATGATCAGCAGCGGCGAGCCAAACTCGCGCACCAGTCGCCGGATCTGGTCCGGGAGGAAGGGATCGACGGCTGTCGGCCGGCTGGCTGTGGCGCGTCCGTGCGGTTCGCGCGTGAGGCGAGAGGCAGCGCGCGGCGTGGCTATGTCGGCGATGGGCGTCCCCCGCTCAGGGCAGAATGCCCGCCGCGATGGAATTGTCGTCATCCACGGGGATCGGGGCCGCTGAGGCCGCCGCGGCGCGTCGCAACCGGTCGCGCACGGCATCCCAGCGCTCATCCGCCGGCACGGCCTGCACCAGGATGCGCGTGCAGCCTGCTTTGTCGAGCGTGCGCAGGTTCGCGTAGAAATCGTGCGCGTAGGAGTCCACGCGCGGGCCCGCGTTGATCCAGGTCACCGATTGATAGGTACCGAGCGGAGGTCGCTGTGCCAGCACGGCGATGCGCTGGCCACCCTCCGAGAGCGTCTCGGCAAGCTCCTCGATCTCATCGGCCGGCACGATCGCCAGCGGCGTGAGCGGCGCGTAGTGCGCATGCGTGCTGCCGGGCACGCGCGGCGTGGCTTCCCCGGCGATAGCGTCGCTGCGCACCTCGGGTACCACGCGGCGCAGCTGCGAGAGGCCGATCGCCCCGGGCCGCAGCAGCCGCACCTGGCCGCCCACGCACGCAACGATGGTCGATTCGAGTCCGAGCTTGCACTCCCCGCCATCGAGGATGGTGTGCACGGCGTTGCCGAACTCCTCGCGCACGTGATCGGCGCGCGTCGGGCTCAACCGGCCATAGCGGTTGGCCGAGGGCGCGGCGATACCACCGCCGAAGGCGGTCAGCAGCTGCTGCGCCATTGGGTGGGAAGGCACGCGCACGGCGACGGTATCCTGGCCGCCGGTGATGAGGGGGTGGACCTGGGGGGTTCGCGGCAGCACCAGCGTAAGCGGTCCGGGCCAGAAGCGCTCGGCCAGCCGCTCGGCGGCCACCGGCACCTCGCGCGCCCAGCGCGTCAGGAAGCGCGGGCTGTCCAGGTGCACGATGAGCGGATGATTGGCTGGGCGCCCCTTGAGCTCGAACACGCGCCGCAGAGCGCCGGGGTGCGCGGCATGGGCCCCCAGGCCATAGACCGTCTCGGTCGGGAACGCCACCAGCTCCCCGTCCCGCAGCGCCTGCACGGCAGTATTGAGCTCGAGCTGTGTCGCGCGCACCACGGTGATCATGGCACGCATTGTACCGGCGCGGCGCCGGCCGATTCGAGCTATTCGAGTGCGCTGCGCTGCCAGCCGTCGGCGCTGCGCCGCAGCTCATAGGCCGGCCAGTAGTGCCGGTCGAGCTTCAACGTAATCACCTGCGGCGCCCCGTTCCAATCCAACAGCTTGATACGCAATGAGGACAGGTCGGCCCGACCCTGCACCTGTCGCAAAAAAGCGTCGAGGTCGGGGGTCGGATGACCATCGACCTCCACGATGCGGTGGCCGGGCACCAGCCCGTAGTGAGAGGCCGGCGAGCCGAATTGATAGTAGGCGACATAAACTCCGTCGTGTGCGATGCCGCGCTGCGCGCTCATGGCCCGATAAGGGGCCTGCAGGGTGGCCCCGGCCCACTCGACGACGCGGGAGAGGTCATTACCCGAGAGTGAGGCGGTCTGCACCCTCAGGTCTTTCTCGCTGTTGGCGCGCCAGACGCTGACCTGCACCTGGTCCTTATCTTCCACCGCGCGCTCGACCTCGCGAAACTGCGTGACCGGTTGCCCATCGATCGCGAGCAGGATGTCTCCGGGCTGCAGCTGCGCCGCCGCGTCCGAGCCGCCCACGAGCCGCTGCACACTCAGTACCTCGCGGGTCGTCGGATCGGCCTGGGAGATACGCAGCACCCAGCTTTGTGACAGGCCGAGCTGACGCGCCGAGGCCAGCGTCTGGGGAACGAACTCCGCCTCGAGCGAATGCAGGGGCCGTCCCGAGCGCACCAGATCGAGGGTCTCGGCGACCAGGTCGCTGGAGATGCCGCGCATCTCCTGGACCAGATCCTGCCCGTTGTCCGCCGCGAAGCTGGCCCACAGACCACGCACGCGCCCATCGTCGCCGGACAGCACGCCGACCACATCCTCGGGCGGTTCGACCAGCGAGGCGACGTCGAGGTTGCTTTCGCGGAAGCGCACCGTACGTGACAGCGGCAGCTCCATCGGCGCGACGTCCGAGATCGCCGTGGTGCGTGCGCGCAGCTGTCCGTTGCCGTCCAGGCCGACGACATTGATCGTCTGGCCGGCCTTGAGAGGGGCCGTATCGAACTGAGCCGCCTTGACCGGCGTGCTCCCGATCAGTTGCGGGTCATACTGAATGACGGCCAGATTGTGCAGCGGATGAATGTAGACCACCTTGCCTGGAATCTCGATGGTATCGGCGAAGGTGAGGCGTACGTCGCCGAGCGATTCGGGCACGGTGTCGCGGTCGGTGACGATCAGCCCGCGCTGCGTATCCACAATGAGGCCGGTGCCATGGTAGTAGCGCTCGGTCACACCGGAGATGGTGTAGGGCATGTTGAAGGTGATGTAGACCAGTGAGGGCGCGATCGGCGCGGCGCGCGGATCTTCCACCTGAGGCAGCACCGCCGTGACCGGCTGCGGTGGCGACGAGGCTGCCACGGCCGGCAGGCTCACACAGTGCCAGTACCCGGCCCGATCGTCGCGCTGACAGCGGCGTGCGGGAAACCAGTGCCGGTCGATGCGCACCGAGTGCAGCTGGCTGTTGTTCGGATCATCGATCGTCTTGTAGCGCACGGCAACTTCAGTGCCGTCGCCCAGATGCTCGATCGCAGCGATGAAGTCATCCAGTGAAGTCACCGGCTTTGAGTTGACGCTGGTGATGACCGCACCGCGCGGCACCTCGGCGGCTTCGAACAGATAGCCCGGCGCGGCGACGAACACGCCGCGGATTGCGGTGTGAAAGGCACGCGCCTCCTCGTACGAGAGCGTATGCACCACCGCATCGCCGAGCTCGAGGAAGGCGTCGGGGGTGATGGCATCCAGATCCCCGACCTTGAGGGTCGCATCGTAGAGCTTGCCGCCGCGCGAGAGCGTCAGCTTCACGGTGTGGCCCACCGAATCATCCAGAACCGCCTCGAGTGGATCGAACTGCGTCACGAGCTTGCCGTTGACGCGCACCAGCACATCGCCGGGCTCGAGCACGCCATCGCTCATGGAGCCGGGCTGCACGTCATTGACCACCAGCATGCCGGTGCCGTCGGGGTCGGCCCGGCGGGCCAGTGCCTCGGTGTCCGAGGACAAGCCGAGCCGTTCCAGCTCATTGTAGGGACGGTAGAGAAACTCGGTCTCGAGCGTGCCGCGTGTGACGGGCTTGCCCTCCTGGATGAGCTTCAGCGCCCGGCGCACGCGGCTGAGGGGCAGATAGAAACTCGAAGCCGCACCCTGGGCGCCGCCTGCGTTGAGCGCGAGCACATGTCCCTGGATGTCCACGACCGGCGAGCCCGAGGAACCGCCCGAGGTGCCCGAGGCCGCCTGGATGTAGAACGTGTTGAAGTCGTTGTAGCGTCCGGTGCCGTAATTGGGCGCCTCGCGGTCCAGGCGCGCGAGCGTGCCGGCGAGAATGGAGAGCTGTTCGCCGGCATTGTTGCCGACCACACGGATCTCGCGACCCACCTGCGCATCCTGCGGAGCGAGCTGCAGCGCCTGGGGCGCGATGTACTTCAGCTTGCTCGGGTCATAGCGATAGAAGCCGAAATCGTGGATGGGGTCGCGATAGACCGGGTAGAGCTGTACTTCCTCCCGGTTCAGAAAGGTCGCCATGGCCGTCACCGGCCCCGGCGTGACGACGTGACGGTTGGTGAGGATGAGCCCGCGCTTTGCATCGACGACGAAACCGGTGGCCTGCGCCGACATATTGCGCTCGGTATCGAAGGAGCGTGCCTGATCGATCTGGATGGCGACCACGCTGCCGGCGATGCGCTCGAGCGTCGCCGCCCAGTCGGCCGCCGAGGCCTCCGCACCCACGGGCACCGCCACGTGTGTGGCCAGCTTGGCCGGCTCTCCGGACGGCCCATCGACCGCCCCCGCGCTGCCGGCCCATAGCAGCCCCAACACTGCCGCGCCGTTCGTGAGGGCGCGAAACCATGGCGAATAGTGCATAACGTCCTTCACTGGCCGTCCTTCGCGGACGGTCCTTCACTGACCCGGTGCAGGTGGAAAAGGTTCAGCTCGCGTTGTCGACGGCGCCACGATAAGCCAGATCGAGCTCGCGTGCAGCGCGCACGTCATCCAGGCGCCGCACCGGCAAGGTATAGGGGGCGCGCAGCAGGCGCTCAGGTTCCTGCTGCGCTTGCGCAAGGATGCGTGCCATGGCCTCGGCAAAGGCATCGAGCGTCTGCTTGCTTTCCGTCTCCGTCGGCTCGATGAGCAGGCACTCGCTGACCAGCTGGGGGAAATAGGTGGTCGGCGCATGAAACCCCAGATCCAGCAGCCGCTTGGCGACGTCCATCGCGCTGACTCCGAGCTGCTGGGCCTGGCGGCGCAGCGTCAGGGCGAACTCGTGACTCGCGCGCCGCTGCGGATAGGCAGCCTCGTAGCCGATCCGTTGCAGGCGCGCCGAGAGGTAGTTGGCGTTGAGCGTCGCGTACTCGGCGACGCGACGCATGCCCGCCTGCCCCAGCAGGCGCATATAAACGTAAGCTCGCAGCAGCACGCCAGCGTTGCCCCCGAACCCCGCGAGCCGGCCGATCGAGTGTGGCAGGTCGGCCTCCGAGAGCCAGCGGTACTGAGCGCCCGGGCTCCCGCCGGCCTCGTGCGCGACGATCGGCAGCGGCAGGTACGGCAACAGCCGCTCGGACGCTCCGACCGGACCGGCGCCCGGGCCGCCTCCGCCATGCGGGGTGGAGAAAGTCTTGTGCAGGTTCACGTGCATGACATCGAAGCCCATATCCCCGGGCCGCACCTTGCCCAGCAGCGCATTGAGATTGGCGCCGTCGTAATAGAGCAGTCCGCCGGCCGCGTGCACCAGGTGCGCGACCTCGGTGATGCGCCGCTCGAACACCCCGAGCGTGGATGGATTGGTGAGCATGATGCCCGCGGTACGCGGCCCGAGCGCGGCGGCGAGCGCCGCCAGGTCCACATCCCCGTCTGCACCAATGGCAATCTCGCGCGCCACGCACCCGCACATGCTCGCGGTGGCGGGATTGGTGCCATGAGCCGCCTGTGGCACGAGGATCTCGTTGCGGCCCTCATCGCCGCGCGCGCGATGATAGGCGCGGATCATGGCTACGCCCGCGAACTCTCCGTGTGCGCCGGCGAGGGGACTGAGCGCGATGCCGGGCATGCCGGTGATGCTCCTGAGCATCTCCTGCAGCTCGTAGAGGCAGGCGAGAAATCCCTGGCCAAGCTCGATGGGTGCGAGTGGATGCCGCGCCGTGAAGCCCGGCAGCAGCGCCGCCGCATTGCACACCCTGGGGTTGTACTTCATGGTGCACGAACCGAGCGGATAGAAATGCGTATCGATCGAGAAGTTCAGCTGTGACAGGCGCGTGTAGTGCCGCACCACGTCCAGCTCACTGACTTCGGGAAGCGCCGCGCGGCGCTGCCGGCGCAGCGCCGCGGGCACCTCGGGTGCCCCGGCGGGAACCTCGGGCCACTGCGAGCGTGCGCCACGGCCCGCGCGCGAATACTCGAAGATCAGCTTCTCACGCAGCGGCAACCGCGTCGCAGACCCGGCAGTCGCGCTGGCCTGTGCCGTGGGCTGATCCGGCCTGCTCATGCGCTCACTGCGCTGTCGAGCGGACCGGCAGGCACGGCTGTCGGCGAGGCGCGCAGCAGCTCGCCGAGCGCATGCGCATAGTGCTCGATGTGCTCGCTGCTGCGCATCTCCGTGGCACACACCAGCACTGCCGCGCCGAGCTCGGGATAGTGCGCACCCAGATCCAGTCCGCCGAGGATCCCGCGCGCCGCCAGCGCCTGCAGCACCGGCCCTGTCGGGCGATCCAGCTGCAGCACCGCCTCGTGAAAGCGCGCGCCCGAGAACGCTGCACGCACGCCGGGCAGGCGACACAGTGCCTGCACCAGCTCCTCGGTGCGCGCCATGCAGGCCTGGGCGACACGCTCGAGTCCCTCCGGGCCCATCAGCGCCAGATAGAGCGTACCCGCCATCATCAGCAGGCCCTGATTGGTGCAGATGTTGGAGGTGGCCTTGGCACGGCGGATGTGCTGCTCGCGTGCCTGCAGGGTGAGGGTAAAGCCGGGACGCCCGTCCAGATCCAGCGTGCGCCCGGCGATGCGGCCGGGCATCTGACGCACGAACTGCAGGCGCGTGGTCATGAAACCGAAATACGGTCCCCCCGAGGACAGCGGGCATCCCAGCGGCTGGCCCTCGCCCACGACGATATCGGCGCCGCGGCTGCCCCACTGTCCCGGAGCGGACAGCAGGCCGAGGGAGATCGGATTGACCACCGCGATCACCAGCGCGCCGCGCGCATGCGCCCAGTCCGTCAATGCATTCACGTCTTCCAGCACGCCGAAAAAATTTGGCTGCGAGATCACCAGCGCAGTCACATCCTCATCGGGCCGCAGCGCCGGCAGCACGCACCGGCCGCTGCCAGGCTCATAGTCGAGCAGCTGGAAGCTCACCCCCTGCCCGGCAGCGGTGGTACGTGCCACCTGGCGGTAATGCGGGTGCAGCGTGCGCGGCCAGAGAATGCGCGCAGCCTGCGAGCGGCGGTTGGCGCGCACGGCCATGAGGCAGGCTTCCGCCACCGCGCTGGCACCGTCATACAGCGATGCATTGGAGACCTGCATGCCGGTGAGACTCACCATCATGCTCTGGTATTCGTAGATGCTCTGCAGGGTGCCCTGGCTGGCCTCGGCCTGATACGGGGTATAGGCGCTGTAGAACTCCCCGCGCGTGATCGTCGACCACACCGGGGAGGGAATGTGATGCTCGTAGGCGCCGGCACCGAGAAAACACAGCCCCGCGCCGTCGGCGGCGGCGCGCTCGCGCATGAGCTGCATCACCTGCTGTTCGGACAGCCCCGGGCCGATACCGGCGAGCTCGCCGGTGCGCAGCGATGCCGGGATCTCGTCGAACAGCGCCTCGATGTCGCGCACCCCGAGCAGCGCGAGCATCTCGCGGACCTCCTCGTCGGTGTGCGGTATATAGGGCAACGGCTCAGCCTTCCTCTTCGAAGGCGCTGTATTCCTGCGCAGACAGCAGCGCCGCGTTGCTCTCGGCCTGCGTCGGCTTCAGGCGCATCAGCCAGCCGCCGCCATACGGATCGCGATTGACCAGCTCCGGTGCCTGCGCGAGCCGCTCATTGGTGGCCAGCACCGTGCCGGCGATGGGCGCATAGATGTCCGAGGCCGCCTTGACCGATTCGACTATCGCACAGGCCTCGCCAGCCGCCAGGCGCCGTCCAACCTGCGGCAGCTCGATGAACACCAGGTCGCCGAGCTCCTCCTGGGCGTGATCGCTGATACCGATCTCGACGCTGCCGTCGGGCAAAGACCGGAGCCACTCGTGACTGCGGGTGTACTTCAGTTCCGGCGGAATTCTGCTCATCCGGTTGCTCCTGCATGAGTAAAGTGAGCGACAGCCTATCCATCGTTACAGCGCCACCATGATGCGGCCGTGACGCACGAACGGCGGGCGCACCACGCGCGCGGGCAGCAGCCGCTCGCGCACTTGCACCTGCACCCGCTCCCCGACGCCTCTGGGCAGCCGCGCATAGCCGATCGAGCGGCCGAGCGTGGGCGAGAAGCTGCCGCTGGTGACTTCCCCCTCTCCGACTCCGGGGACGATCACGCGCTGATGACTGCGCAGCACCGCACGCTCATCGAGTACCAGGCCGACCAGGCGGCGCTCGCTGCCGTGCTCGCGGATCGCCTGCAGCGCTTTGCGGCCGATGAACTGTCGCTCGGGTGGATCGAACGCGACCGTAAAGCCGAGTCCGGACTCGAGCGGGTGCGTCTGCTCGTCCATGTCGTTGCCGTACAGATGCAGCCCCGCCTCCAGCCGCAGCGTGTCGCGCGCGCCGAGTCCACAGGAGCGCACGCCGGCGGCGTTGAGCCGCTGCCAGATGACGCCCGCCTCGCCCGCCGGCAGCATGATCTCGAAGCCGTCTTCGCCGCTGTAGCCGGTTCGCGAGATGAACCAGCTGCCGATGGCGAGTGCGCTGAAGGGCGCGAGTGCCATGACAGCCGAGGCGGATTCGCTCGGCAGCAGCATCGCACAGCGCTGGCGCGCCTGCGGCCCCTGCACCGCCAGCATCGCCAGATCGCGCCGCTCGAGCAGCTTCACGTCCACGCGCTCGGCGTGCGCGCCGATCCAGGCGATGTCCTTGTCGCGCGTGGCGGCATTGACGACCAGGCGGTATCGGTCCTCGCCCAGCCAGAAGGCAATGAGGTCATCAATGACGCCGGCGGCATCGTTCAGCAGGCAGCTGTAGAGCGCCGTATTTTCGCGTGTCAGCCGGCCGATGTCGTTGGAAAGCAGCTGCTCGAGCAGCTCGCGCGCGCGAGCGCCGCTCAGATCGACGATGCACATGTGCGAGACATCGAATACGCCCGCGGCCTGGCGCACGGCCTGGTGCTCCTCGATCTGCGAACCATAGGCCACCGGCATGTCCCAGCCACCGAAATCGACCATGCGGGCGCCGAGTGCAACGTGCAGACCATAGAGGCACGTGTGGCGGCCCACCTAGGACTCCCTCCGCTGCCGCTTGCCATCGCTCATCGGTATAGTGCGTCGCATCAGGCCCTGGGGGCCGGCGCAATGGCCCCGCCAGCACCAGGCACGGCGGGGCGCAAGCCTGCGATCCCTAAGGAAAAAACCGCCGGCAGACGCTCCAGAGCGCCGCCGGCACGTTCCACCCGTGGTCCATCGGGAATGATAGCAGCGCGCGACATCCGCCCACTACAATGGCGCCATGAATACGCCTAGCAGCGCAGCCGCAAGCCGCCACCGCACCGTCCCCGTGGAC
>DATBPG010000204.1:0-14186 GCA_036561485.1 Steroidobacteraceae bacterium
AAGCGCACCACGCCCGCGCCGCGGTCGTGGACAGCGGCGTGTGTCGCACGGCGTGATACGCCCTTCCACTCGATGAAGTCGTATGTGAACGTCGATCCGCTGATCGAGCCGACGCTGTGGCGCACCTGCCCGCCCCGCAGCCCGAAGGCCTTGGACAGCGATGCATCGGGCGCAAAGGACGCATCGATCTGCAGCGGCATTCCGAGCAGGTCGCGGTAGAACTGCGCATTGCCGTCGGTATCGGCGATGGAGAGCATCAGGGCAGCCTGCAGGATATTGGCCGCACTGGAGCTGCCGTGCCCGGGCACGGGGGCCGCTGCGGCGGAGGGCGCAGTCGCCGTCGCGCTCGCGGCCGCTTGCTCGACCAACTCGACGTAGTATCCATCCGGATCACGCAGCACCACGCTGCGGCCTGCCGCGGTCGGATCGTCGGCAGGCACCGGCACACCCCCCACCGAGATGATGGGCACGTGTGCTGCATGCGCACGCTTCAGGATCGGATCGAGCTGACGCACCGTCAATACCACACAGGAGGCGCCTGGATCCTGGGGTCGGGGATGCACGCTCTTTTGCGGGACATTGCGAAATTCGGCGAACTCGAGCCCGACGCCCATCACCGGCAGACGATAGACGGTGACGCCGACCGACGTATCGGGGGGCACGTCATACAGCTGCGCGACCGGTGCGTTGGCGGCAAATTTCGGCGGCGCGGGCGCGGCATTGCCGAAGGTCAGCTGATCCAGGCCGAGCACATCATGGTAGAACGCCATCGTCTTCTCGAGGTGCGCCACCACGTGGATGAAGTTTCCGGGAGCGAGCACCTCTCCCGCCGGGGCCGCCGGGGCCGCCGCGGCGGCCGTCGCCATGAGCAGCGGCAGCGCGCCAGCGACCAGGGTCCCCGCTTTCAGGAAACGGCGCATGATCCGATTCCCCCACGGCGCCTCACTGCGACAGACCATACACAAGAATCCGGCTTTGCTTGGCGCCACCGGGCCACACCGGGGAGTGCATGCCGGAAGCCACGCCAATGCGCTGCTGGCCGCCGACGCTGTAGGAGACGATGCCGCCGCCGATCGACTGGCCGGTGTCCTGCTGCCAGAGCACCTTGCCGCTGCGCTGATCGAAGGCGTAGAGCACCCCGCCCAGGTCGGCGGCGAATACCAGCTGTCCTGCGGTGGGGGTGATGCCTGCGAGAATCGGGTGCGCAGCCTTGAACTTCCAGCGCACGGCGCCGGTTTCGGCATTGAAGGATGTGAGCCAGCCGCGGGCATCGCTGATGGGATCGAACGCCAGCTTCGCGCTGGCAAACCACATCTTGCCAGCCGGCGGCACGGTGATGTTCTGCTGCAGCTGCGCCTGCGCGCAGCGATCCACCGCGCCGACGAACAGCGAATCGGTTGCCGGGCTGTAGGCTGCACCGTTCCACTCGGTCCCGCCCGTGTAGCCGGGACAGAAACGCACCACATGATCGCGTGAGAGCGGCACGTTCACATTGCTGCGCGTCGTCGTGGGCGTCTGCGAGAGCAGGGGAATCACCGGCGCCGCCGCTTGCGCGTCGGTGGCCGGCGCCGCGGCATTCACGCCCCCGCGATCCAGGATCGACAGCAGGCCGTCCTTATTGGCCGAGGCAATGATCTGTCGCCCCTGGCGCGTGGTTGCAAGCGTCGGGGCACTGTCCACATCCCAGTCGTGGGCGTCGTGTGGCACCAGCTGGTGGTAACCGAGAATGCGCCCGCTGGCACCATCGATGGCGATCACCGAATCTGTATAGAGATTCTCTCCGGTGCGATCGAGCGTATCGAAATCCGGTGCCGGATTGCCGGCTGGGACATACAGGATGCCCTTCGCTGCGTCATAGGTGAAGGAGGTCCAGAACGCCCCGCCGCTGATCGGCAGACGCGAGTTGGTCCAGGTTGCGAGCGCATGTCCCTGCGACACCACGTCGAAGCGCCAGAGCTGATGCCCATCATGCGCATCGAGCGCATAGACGTGGCCGGTGACGCCGACGTTGTCGCCTCCCGCGTTACCGACATAGACGCGGCCATCGGCGGCAATGGGCGCCATGGGGATCGACATTCCCGGCGCTTGCACCTCGATGCGATGATCCCAGAGCTGATGGCCGTCGGAGGCCGCCAGCGCGATGACGTGCCCATCGGAGGTGCCCCGGAACAGCATGCCGTCGAGATAGGCAAAGCCGCGATTGACGGCCAGGGGGTTGGGCGTGGGGCTGGCTCGATGCTGCGACCACTTCAGCTGGCAGGTGCGCGCATCCACCGCATAGGAGTTCAGATCGGTCGTGAAGTACATGGTGCCGTCCACGACGATGGGACCGGTCTGGAAAGCGCTCACCTCGGGCAGCACATAGCTGCACAGAAGCTTCAATTGCGAGACGTTGGAGCTGCGGATCTGGCTGAGCGCAGAGAAGCGCTCGCCCGCTACCGTGCGGTTGTATTCGGGCCAGTCTGCCGCCGCCCCGCCCTGCTGTGCGCGCGCGGTCACGGTCAGGCCCATTGAGAGTGCCGCCCCCGCGAACGCGAGGACCCATGTGCGTGAGAGCATCCTTCCCCCTGTTGGCCGCGTCGCGGCTGGGGCAATGATACGCGCAAATTCGAGCGCCGAGCCCGGCCCGTTTTACCAGGTAAAGTGCAGCCCCATGCGCGGGCAGCGCCATGGCGCCGAAGAGCCGATCGACGGCGTGCACGCCGGCTTTCGCGGCAGACTCAGCTGCCCGCAGGAGGGCCGCGCAACGAGCGCGGCGCCTGCGCTGCCGGCTGGCCGGTCGGCCACACGCGCGGGCCATAGTGCGGGATGGGCAGCCCGCGCTCGTAGGCACCCAGATCCGGTGCCGGGCCGGTATAACCATCCGTGATCGTGGGCAGTGTGGTAGCACCGTCCAGCGCCGCCGAGCCGGACCGCAGGCGAAAGTCGAAGTCTTCAGGATTGTAGAGGTGCTGCGGGTCGTTCTTGTCGGGCACCTGCGCCTTCTCGAACACGTCGAAGTCCACCAGGCGGCTGTGCCGATCCTGGCCGCTGCCCTGCTGATATTGCGCGAGGGAGCTGAAGCGACGCACCACGGGCTTGGCCTGATAGTCGGCTCGCACGCTGGCAGGCGGTGAATCCCACTCGAAGTCGAAGGGCGCACCGGGGTTGAGCCGAAAGCCGTTGTAGTCGGAGCTGGAGTAATTGGTGTAGGTATTGAGCGATAGCACCGCCGGCTGCCAGCCATCGCCCAGGATCAGATTGTTCAGAAAATGCACGTTGGCAGCCGGACCGAACAGCCGCACCTGGCCGACCAGGGTGTTCTGATAGACCAGCACCCCGGCGGGCGTATCGACGAGCTTCAGATACCCGCCGCTGGGGGCGCCATAGACCAGATTGCGATAGAAATACACCGGCCCACCGAAGATCGGCTGCGCGCTGAGCGCCCCGCCGGCCGAATTGAAGCAGCGGTTCTGGAACACGCGGATGTTGTGGGCGCCGCCATCGGACTCGACGCAGTTGTCCGCGACGTTGTAGATGTCGTTGTCGTCGATGTCGATCGACACCGGCACGCGATCGCGCAACTCCTGGGGCGTGCCGTCGGGGTCTCCGTAGGTATCCACGTCGATGCCGTCGTGCCAGTTGGCGACATAGTTGTGGGTGATGACGTGGCCTTGGCCGTAGACCTTGACCGCGTACTCGGAGGTGATGAACGCCGGATAGCCGGGAAACCTGGCCCACACCTCCGGGGTGTACCAGCTCTGCAGGTGCAGCGGATCGTGCCGTCCGATGAACACATTGTCCGCAATATAGAAGTCCTTCGAACCCGACCAGCCCGCCTCCACCACACGTCCGACGTTGTAGACCCGGCTGTGCACGAGCGTGAAACCGCTCGAGCCGGCGATGCCCTTGATGCCGAGCTTGAAGGCAACCTGGGTGTTGCGCACCGTGATGCCGTCGAAATAGTTGTAATTGCCGCCCATCAGATTGAACAGGTTGTCGCAGCCGTCGCCATCGAAGATGACCTCACCGTCACCGGCTGCGCGAATGACGATCGGCTTATCGGCCGTACCACTCTGCGTCAGGTAATAGGTACCATCGAAGGGCGTGCCCAGGGCGGGGATGCTGCGGTCGAACCCGCCATAGTTGAAGCGGCTGTCCTTGTAGAGCCCGGCATGCACGATGATGGTGTCCCCGGGGCGCACGCGCGGTGGCATCTCACGCGAGTGATCGGACTCCTCGGAGCCGAGGTAATAAGCCGCCAGCAGCCCGGTGAAGGCCGGTTGCTGCCTGGTGCCCGTGTAGCCGAACGGATAGACGTGATAGACCGCCCCGCCGGGTGCCGGCCGCGGTTCCGAGCGCGTGCGAACGGTCACGGTGCGCACGCGCCGCCCGCGTACCCCATCCGGATCGGACAGCACGAAACGGCACTCGTAGAGCGTGCCGGGCGCGAGATTGAGAATGCTGCCGGCGAACATATTCGGCGCCGTATAGTCATTGTAGTGGTGCCCCCCGCCCTGGCGCGCGATGGTGCCGGTGACCTGCTCACCCTGCAGGCGCAGAAGCGGCAGCGCGCGCTGCCATTGTGCGTCGCCCTGCCGCCGATAGCTCACCTCAACGACAGCGTTGCGGTCGTCATCCCCGGCAATGCGCCACTCGAAGCCCAGCGACTGCAGTGTGGGCGGTTCGGCCCAGAAGTCCCCGGCGACCGTGGCGTTGCCGGTGCGCGCAGGCGTGACAGGGTTGGCGGCGTCGGCGCGGGCCGACGCAAACAACGGCAGCGCTGCCAGCGCCAGCACTGCAGCGCGCAAATATGCTCGGGTCACAGTCACGGTGCCCCTCCCGCCTGAAACCTTGACCGAGGCTTTACAATGTAGACCGGCCGGAGTGGGACGATAGCACCTGGCCAGCACCACGGTGGAGGACCAGCGGACATGGCCAGCGGTTGGGCAGGTGAGAATGCGGTGAACGAGCAGATCGATGCGACCGTCAAGGATGGGGTGCGGCGTGCCCGTAGCCAGCTGCCGCACGGTGAGAGTCTGGCCCACTGCAGCGAATGCGGCGCGCAGATCCCCGAGGCGCGCCGCCGCGCCATGCCGGGCGTGCGCCTGTGCGTGGCCTGCCAGGATTCACACGACCGTGAGGCCGCAACGTTCAGCGGCTATAACCGTCGCGGCAGCAAGGACAGTCAGCTGCGCTAGGGCCGGTATCCGGCGCCGCGCTCGCGTCAGCTGGCCGGCGCGCCCGCGGCTGCTCGCAGGGCGGCCACGCTCAGGATCAGCGCCTGAGCATCGAAGGGCTTGACCACATGGTCCTGGAAACCCGCCGCCAGAGCGTCCTCGCGATCCTGATCGCGTGCGAAGGCGGTCAGCGCGATCGCGGGCAGCCGCTCGGGGCCGTAGCCGCGGCCTCTGACCTGACGGATCAGCTCGTAACCGTCCTCGGCGGCCATGCCAATGTCGCTGACCAGGATATCCACCGGGCTGCCCTCGAGCGCCCTTAGCGCCGCCTGCACGCTGGCGGCCTCGACAATCTGCGCACCGGCATCGCCCAGTACGCGCCGGGCGAGCGCGCGCGCATCGATATCATCCTCCACCAGCAACACCACGACTCCGCTCAGATCGAGCGAACGCCGCAACTGAGTGTCGCTCAGCGGCGTGCTCGGGGCCCCTTCCTGCGCAAGCGGCAGCTCCAGGGTAAAGGTGGCGCCGCGCCCCTCCCCTTCGCTGAAGGCAGTGACCGAGCCGCCGTGTAGCTCGGCCATCTGCCGGACGATCGCAAGGCCCAGGCCGAGCCCACCGTGGCGGCGTTTGCTGGTCGCATCCTGCTGGCTGAAGCGCTCGAAGATGCGCGGCAGGAAGTGCGCGGCAATACCCTGGCCCTGATCGCGCACCATGACGCGCAGCCGTCCCTGCACCACCTGCGCGCCGAGCTCCACGGTGGCGCCCCGCGGTGAGAATTTGATCGCGTTGGTCAGCAGGTTCCAGACCATCTGCTGCAGGCGCGAGGGATCGGCCTCGACCTGTGCGCCATCGGCGGGCAGGGTCGCCGACAGCTGCACGCCCGCGCTCTGCGCGGCGCCCTGTACGACGTCTACGGCCGCGCGGATGACCGGATAGGGATCGATGACCGACATCGCCAGGCGCAGCTTGCCGTAGGTAATCCCCGCGTAGTCGAGCAGGTCGTTGATCATCTGCGCCTGCAGGCGCGAATTGCGCTCGATGGCCTGAACCCCCTGTGTCACCGTGGCCGGAAGCCCCTCGGTGCGACTGATGACCGCTGACCAGCCCAGGATGGCGCTGAGCGGGGTGCGCAGCTCATGCGACAGCGTCGCCAGGAACTCCTCCTTCAGACGGTTGCTGCGCTCGGCTTCGGCACGCGCGGCCCGCTCGCTGCTCAGCAGCGCCTCGCGCTCGGTCTCCCCGCGCAGCCGCTCGCTGATGTCCGTGAGCGTCAGGATCAGCATGCCGCCCGTGCTCTCGCGGGCCAGCTGCCACTCCACCGCCGTCAGGCCGGGCGCCTTTCGTCGCAACGCGGCTCGCCCGGTCCAGCGCGCCGCCGGGCCGGGCGCCAGGGCCTGCTGACTCCTGGCCCGCTCGGTCAGCTCTCCGGGGTCAAACAGCGATTCGCCCGCCACGCCGATGAGCTCGGGGCGCTCGAAACCGCTCAGCGCGCAGAACGCAGG
Organism: Steroidobacteraceae bacterium; assembly: GCA_036561485.1. Lineage (GTDB taxonomy): Bacteria > Pseudomonadota > Gammaproteobacteria > Steroidobacterales > Steroidobacteraceae > FEN-1191. Next base: position 6,665 of record DATBPG010000204.1, read on the forward strand.
ATTGACCGACTCGATGCGAAACTGTCCATTGAGCGTGAGCATCGGCACCGGCATCAGATCGAAGATCTCCTGCAGCCGCGCCTCCATGCCCCGGCGCAGCAGTTCCGCGCGGCGCGCGAACAGCAGCGTGCGCACGCTGGCAATGAGCACCGCCCCCTCCACCGGCCGCGTCAGATAGCTGTCGGCACCGGCCTGCAGACCGACCGAGAAGTCTCCGTGGTGCACGAACGTCGCCGACAGGTGCAGCACCGAGATGTGCGCGGTGGCCGGGTTGGCGCGCAGGCGGCGGCAGACTTCAAAGCCATCGATGTCCGGCAGATTGACATCGAGGATGATGAGATCCGCCCGCGTGGCCAGCTCGAGCGCTGCCGTGCCCGTGCTCGCCTCCAGCACCTGATAGCCCGCCGCCCGCAGCACTCGACTGGTCGTGTAGCGTGCCGCCGCATTGTCATCGACGACCAGTATGGGCGCGGGGGTGGACTCGGTGAGGGCCACCGTGCCGGGGGCCTGCTCGGAGGAAGGGGACATCAGCCGCCTGCCTTGTCCGCGCCCGGATACTGCAACGGGATCGTCACCGAAAAGCGCGAGCCCTTGCCGAGCTCGCTCTGAACGCCGACGTCCCCGCCGAGCAGCTGGGCGAATTTCCTCGCCAGCGAGAGCCCCAGGCCCGTGCCGCGCAGGCGCTTCTGTATCCGCGTGTCGATCTGTACGAAGTCGCCGAACAGCACCGGCAGATGATCGGCTGCGATGCCGATCCCGGTATCCGTGACGGCGAATTCCACCCGCTGCCCTGGCACCGGCTGCGCGGAAACCCGCACCTCTCCGGCTGAGGTGAACTTCAGCGCATTGGAGATGAAGTTACGCAGGATCTGCGAGAGCTTCTTGTCGTCGGTGAAGATGCGCGGCACATGGTGCGGTTCCTCGAAGATCAGCGACACCGCACTGCTGTTGACGATGGGCTTGAACATGCCGCGCAGTGCCGAGAACAGATCCACCATGTCGAACCACTCGGGCGAGATGGTGATGCGCCCCGCCTCGACCTTCGCCAGATCCAGCAGGTCATCGACCATCTCCGTGAGCTCGCGCACGCTCGCGCTGATGAATTGCACCTGGCGCTGCTGCTCGCTATTGAGCGTGCCGTCCATCCCCCTGGCGAGCAGTTCCGCAATGCCGGTGATGGAGGCGAGTGGAGTGCGAAATTCGTGGCTCATGTACGAGAGAAAACGGCTCTTGAGGTCGGCGGCCTCGCGCAGCATCACGGCATTATTATCGAGCTCGGCGTAGAGCGCGACGACACCGCGATTGGTCTCGGCCAGCTCGGTTGCGAGCACTTCGATCTCGCTCTGCTGGCGCTGCAGCTGCGCTCGCAGTGTTTCCAGCTCGCTCATTGCACGGCCCCGCCAGGCGCGCGGCGCGCGAGCACCAGTACCGTGGCATCGTCGCGGCCGCGACGATAATCGCGGTACAGAACCCCTGCAATCACGGCGCTGTGATGCGTGTGCAGTCCCTCGTAGGCCGACACGGACCAGCGCGTCGCGAGGCCGTCGGAGTGCATGACCAGCAGCGCCTCCGGCGGCCACGGATAGCTGAACTGCTGCACCCGCAGCAGCTGCGACCCCAGGGTGCCGTTGTGCGACACCATGCCGAGCGAGCGCTGCGGCGAGATGATGTGCCCGGCGATATTGCCGATGCCGGCGTATTCGAGTGTCTGGCTGCTCGCGGGCAGCAGCGCACAGGCCGCCGCCGCTCCGCGTGTGCCGCCGACTGCGCGATGCATGTGCTGCAGGGCATCGAGCGGCGAGCGAAACGGCTCGGCGGTAAAGCAGTTGCCGGCCGCGCGCGCCGCCGCGGCAGCGAAAGGGCCATGACCCAGGCCGTCAACGACCAGCATGGCACAGGCCTGCCCGTCGCTGGCCACATGCCAGCTGTCACCACACTCGATCTCCCCGGGCATCGCCATGCACACGGCTCCGAGTTCCAGAGGATCGGCGCGCCCGGCGCGGGCAGCCCCTGCCGCGCCTCGCGATGCGCCCGGCAGTGCATCCGCGCCATCGCGCAGACGCGCCAGCACCACCGTGCCGCGTCCGACCGTCGAATAGATATCGAAGGCGCTCGACAGCCGCCTCACCGCGCCGAGCCCTTCCCCGTGCGTGCCGCCGCTCGAGTAGCCATCCTGCAGGCAGCGGCGCACGTCGGCCATCCCGGGGCCCTGATCGATGGCAAGCAGCTCGACCTGGACGTCGCCTTGCGCCGCAAGGCTCTGCAGCAGCAGCTCGCCGCCGCCGCCATGACGCACCAGATTGGTGGCGAGCTCGGAGGCGACGATGCCGACCCGGCCCACGGCGGTCTCGTCGAAGCCGCTGGCCTGCGCCAGACGCTGCGCCGCGCGGCGACACTCGCCGATCTGGTGGTCGGCGCGCACTTCGAAGCGTGTCTGTGAGCTGCCGCCGAGCATACTCAGCATCTCATCTCCAGCGCGTGATGGTCACGCGCGTGCCCGATCCGGGACTCGACTGGATGTGGAACTCATTGACGAGCCGCTTCGCGCCGGACAGACCCATGCCCAGGCCGCTGCCGCTGGACCAGCCGTTGCTCATGGCCAGCTCCAGATTGGGGATGCCCGGCCCCTCGTCGATGAAACTCAGGCACACCCCGCGCCGCGAGCCGTTCTCCACGACCCGCCAGAGCATCCGGCCGCCACCGCCGTAAATGACGGCGTTACGCGCCAGCTCGCTCGCGGCGGTCACGAACTTGGTCTGATCGACCAGCGAGAAATTGACTTCCTGCGAGAGGCGCCGCACGTGCTGGCGGCACAGTACGATGTCGTGATCGTTGGCGAGCGGCAGCTCACCGCTGGAGGGCAGCGCCATCGTTGCTCTCCTGCGCGCTGCGCAGCAGCTGCATGCCGCGCTCGACGTTGAGCGCCGTGGCCACGCCGGGCAGCGAAAGTCCCAGCTCCACCAGCGTGATGGCGACCGCCGGCTGCATGCCCACCAGCACGGTGCGGGCATCGAGGATGCGCGCCATGCCCGAGATATCGGCGATCATGCGGCCGATGAACGAATCGACCATCTCCAGTGCCGAGATGTCGATCAGCACCCCGCGCGAGCCATGGCGCGCGATGGCCTGGGTCAGGTCGTCCTGCAGACGCAGCGCAAGCTGGTCGTGCATCTCGACCTGGATGGTGACGAGCAGGAACTCGCCCATCCGCAGGATGGCAATGCGCTCCATCGGCGGCTACAGCTTCCGCAACTCGACGCCGCTGCGGCGCAGGGCCAGCGCCAGGGCGTCGGCCAGGTTGGCCTTGGTGGTCACGCCCTGGAGGTCGACGCCCAGGTGCACGATGGTCTGCGCGATCTGCGGGCGCACGCCGCTGATGATGCACTCGGCACCCATCAGACGCAGTGCCGTCACCGTCTTGAGCAGATGCTGCGCAACCAGCGTATCGACGGTCGGCACACCGGTGATGTCCACGATCGCGATCTGAGAGCCGGTCTCGACGATCTTCTGCAGCAGCGACTCCATGACGATCTGCGTGCGCGCGGAGTCGAGCGTGCCGATCATGGGCAGCGCAAGAATGCCGTCCCAGAGCTTGACCACCGGCGTGGAGAGCTCGAGCATCTCCTGCTGCTGGCGATTGATGATCTCCTCGCGGCTCCTCTGGAAGCTCTTGACGGTGTGCAGCCCGAGCTTGTCCAGCAGCACCGTGGCCGTCCAGACATCGGCCGCGAGCTCGTCCGCATCAGCGCCGGATTCGCTGCGCAGCGCATCGAAGATGGGCCGCTTGAGGGAGAAGATGAACGTGGCCGTCTCATCCGCGGCGAAGCTGGCCAGCAAGCGCTCGCGCGAGAGGCTATCGAGAAACTCCCGCATCGGCGTCCACTCGTGGCTGCTGATGTCCTCAATGCTGCCAGCCTGGCAAGCCTGCACCAGCAGGTCCAGGAACTGAGCGCACTGGCGCGCGAGTTCCTCAGCCGACAGGCGTGCTGCCCGTGCCGCGCCAATCTCGCGCTGCTGCTCCTGATTCCACTGCGCCATGATGGTGTCGCGGCGCTTGCGCAGCACCGCACCGAGCGTGCTCTGAGTGGGCATCGGAATCCTTCCAGCGGCGGGCCGGTGGGGCCTCAACTCAATGATTCTGGATGTTAATTTAAGTCGACGCGGCGCGCGAGCAAGCGCGGGCCGCCGGCGACAAGCCTCATCATACCCTATGCGCCGTTCTGCCGGGCCCGCCGATGCGCCCACTCCCCAGCGCCGCCGTGCCAACGCGAAGCCGCATGTTCCGAGGAGCTTCGCAGCGCTGAATGCGCAGCACGCAGTCCGGGTCATCGCAGTACTCAACGTTGCCGCAGCGGCGGCGCAGCCAGCGACCCAGTGCGAACACCGCATGACCGAGCCGCGAGCTGGTGCGCTTTTCAACCAGCTGGTAGCTCATGGCGCGCCGCTCACAGGGCACCCCCCGCATAGTCGGGCGGGAAGCGTTCATTGCGCATCGCCAGGGCGACCTTGACGCCGAGCGCGATCGGCACGGCGAGGATGACGCCGGAGATGCCCAGCAGCAGTCCGCCGGCCAGAAAGCAGAAGATCACCAGCACCGGGCGCACGTGTGCGGCCTTGCCGAGCACCAGCGGTCCAAAGAACTGATCGATGGACAGGCGCAGGGCGATGGCATAGGCGATGAATGCAAGAATCGCCGAGGCACCGGCGGCCTGTCGTACCGCGACCAGCCCTGCCAGCACCGCCGAGGCGACCGGCCCGATCAGCGGCAGCAGCTCGAGCAGTCCGGTGAGCAGCGCCAGCAGCAGCGCATGATGCAGCCCGAGGAACAGGCCCAGGCCGATATAGGCCGCGATCGAGGCGTACACCACCACGAGCGCAATGCCCACGAAGTAGCGGCGCAGAACGGGATTGAGCTGCGTCCAGAAACGCACGGCGGCCGGACGGTGCGGCGGGCTGATGATCCACAGCAGTCCCTGGGAGATGCGCGGTCCATCGAGCAGCAGGTATCCCAGGATCACCCAGGTGAGGATCAGCTCGAACATCGCGCCGAAGCCGACCAGGCCCGCTGCGAGCATGCGATTACCATTGGTGACCACGCTCGAGAGCCCGTCGGCGGCGCGTGCCGCGATCTGCGCGGCATTGAGCGAGGCGCCCCCGATGCTGAAGCTGCGATTGCCCATGAGCACGCGAATGAAGCCGTCGATGACGTCGCGGGGATTGGCCGCCAGCTGCACCAGCTCGTGCGCGGCAGCGGGCAGGCCGAGCCAGCCGACCGTGCCGGCCAGCGCGATCAGCACCAGCAGCACCATGAGGGCGAACACCCAGCGATAGCCGTGGGCGCGTCGGGCGGCCAGATCAATGAGCGGGGTGCAGACGTAGGCGACGATGCCTGCAAGCACGAAGGGCAGCAGGATCTGGCGCAGCAGATACAGCACCGAGAAGACTGCGCCGGCGACCACCACGAAGGTGACGGCTGTCGGCCGGCGTCCCTCCGTGGCGTCTGATCCGGTTGGGGTCATTGATAGACGCGGCCCTTCCAGCGCACTCGGCGCATGAGGCGGGAGCGAACGCTGTCCACCGCGATCATGGCGGCAGCGGTATAGCTGACCGGAAACAGCAGCCCGTACCAGGGCGGTATCTGGAAATGCGCTGCCCCGGCGATATGCATGGCGATGATGGCGGCTGAGCCCAGGCCCGCCGGCACCAGTGCCGCACACGCCCCTGTCGTGCCGCTGACGCAATCGGCGATATCAAAGGCCGGCAGCACCAGTGCGCCCCAGGCAGTGATCACCGCGATGGCCGCCAGCACGATGGTGCGTACCGGACCACCGAGCATGTGCGATAGATTCTTGGCGATGCCCGGCCAGAGCGTCTGCCAGCCGGTGTACATGCGTGTGGAGAGCAGCAGGCTCCCATCCTTCAGCAACACGCGATGGCCGCGACGCTTGAGCAGGCGTGCGAGCTCCAGATCCTCGCAGATCGCGGTGCTGACGGCCGCATGCCCGCCCACGTCCTCGTAGGCTTCACGCCGGACCAGCATGAACTGCCCGGTCGCGACCACTTCATGACTGTCGGGCGCCTGCAGCTTGGCCAGATCCTGGCAGAAGCCGAGCAGGTACAGGCCGCAGGGAATCACCAGCCGCTCGGCGAAGGTGTGCAGCTCATGGCGTGGGGAGACGGTCAGCAGGTCGATCTTGCCCTCGACCGCCGCCTGCAACGCGCTCGCCATCAGCAGCGGGTCGGCGCGCATGTCGGCATCGAGAAAACACAGCCACTGCACCTCCTCGGGAATCGCGCGTGCGCCGAGCCAGCAGGCATGCGTCTTGCCCTTCCATTGCGGCGGCAGCTGCGGCGTGCGCATGAAGGTCACACGCGCGTCCTGCTTCGCCAGCTCGGCGACGACTTCGAGCGTGCCGTCGCTCGAATCATCATCCACGACCAGTACGCGCAGCCTGTCCGCCGGATACTGCTGTCGCAGCAGCGAGCGCACGCACGGACCGATGTTGGCCTGCTCATCGCGCACGGGAATGATCACGGCCATGCGCGCGGGTATCTTTTTGGTTCGCGAGGCGCTCAGCGCCACACGCGCAAAGATCTGCTGCTGGCGCCAGGCGCGGCTGAGCAGCCACAGCACCATGATGAACCACAGACAAGAGAGGATGAGTTCCACGCGAAATCGCATCCCCGGTGACTGAAACGCGCCGGTATTGGAACACGCTCGTTGCTGCCCCGCAATCGAGGCGAAGGGCGCGGCAGACCCTTCAGCATGCCGACAAACGCCGACGTGGCGCGGTGGGGGCGCGCCCGCTGTAGGAAAGCGGGAGGCGCGCGCGCCCGGGCGGCCCGCCCGCTCAGGGCCGCAGATTCAGCAGCGGCTCGGGCTCGGCCAGCGGAAGCGCGGCGATGTCGCGCGGGGCGGTGTAGCGGCTTTGAAGCAGCGCAATGGGCTCGGGCGGGGCGATGAACATGCCCTGTGCGTACTGCACTTCCAGACGCTGCAGCTCCGCGAACACCGCGGCCGACTCGACCTTCTCGGCCACGGTGGCGATCCCAAGCGAGCGCGAGGCGCGGCTGATGGCCTCCACCAGGCAGCGGTCCAGCGGATCGCTCAATACCCGGCTGGTGCAGCGATCGTGCAGCTTGAGATAGTCCACGGGCAGGGTGCGCAGGTAGCGAAACGACGACAGGTCGGAGCCGAAGTCGGCCAGCGCGAACCGGCAGCCGCGCTGACGCAGTTCCTGCATGAATTCCACCGCCTCGGTCATGCTCTTGAGTACCGCGCTTTCGCTGATCTCGAAGCACAGGGCGCGCGCCACGACCGGGTCGATGCGCGCCAGCACAAACTCGAGAAAATCCCGGTCGCCGAACGACATGCCCGACAGATTCAGCGCCAGCTGAAATGGCGGGGCGCCCGCCGGGCCGTCCGCGCCAGGGGGCCCCGGCCCCCGCTCGCGCATCACCGCCAGTGCACTCTCCAGCGCCCAGCGATCGATCGCCGAGACCACGTTGTAGCGCTCGGCTG
>DATBPG010000205.1:0-28540 GCA_036561485.1 Steroidobacteraceae bacterium
TCTCGGGGGATTTCGCGAATACTTCGTGACCGCAGAGGACATTGACCTGCAGTTGCGGCTTGCGCGCCACGCGCGCGTCATGTACCTGCCTGGCGACTGCTATCGCTACCGACTGCATGCGCAGTCGATCACGCATACGCAGGCGAGCACGCAGCGGCGGCACTATGAAAACCTTGCCCGGCAGTTGCAGCGCACGCGCCAGGGCGATGGACGCGATGAGCTGGACATGGGGCACGAGGCACCCCCGGTACCGGCGTCGGCTGCGCCCGAGGGTGCGGCCGCCCATATCCTGGGCTTCATCGACGGCGCCGCCTGGGCAGCTCATGCACAGGGACGCAAGCGCGAGGCGCTGCGTATCGGCCTGCGCGCCCTGCGCTACCAGTGCTGGACGCTGTCGCGCTGGCGCACCTTGCTGGCACTCGCCCTCAAGCGCGCACACGCCCGCGCGCCGGACGGCTCGCGGTCGAAGGCCCTAGGGTCAGAAAATCCCGCTCGCTGAGGTCAATCATCAGAGCGGGTGCGGCCCCACAAGCGCCGATTGCGCACGTCATCTCGCTCGGGGATCGCCGAGGATTCGGCCATAGAGGTTGAGACGTGCCGCGCCGAGGCTCGTGGGACCATTCAAATCCACGGTGTTGAATGTCACGGTTTGCATGGCGAGGTTCTAAACGCTGGGAATCGGAAACGCTAGCCGAAATGCTGTCCTTTGGAACCGAGCGCCGCCCTACTCAAAGATCGTGATCACCCTGGCCATGACTTCCTCCATGATCGCGAAGGGCATGGTGTCGACCTTACGGCCGTGCCGCGCCTTGAGATCCAGTACGCGTGGTTGATCACAGCGTACGATCCCGGTGGTCTTGATCCCGGAGATCGGGACTGCGAATCCGATGCGCTCGGCGAACGCGCCACCGTTGGTGATCGGCAGCACCACCGGTAAGTCGGTCGCCGCGTTGAACTCGGTAGGCGAAACGATCAGCACCGGCCGATGGCCGCGCTGTTCATGGCCTGCGCTGGGGTCGAGGGAGACGAGGTAGATATCGCCTCGCTTCATAGCAGCTCGCGGCCGGTAGCCGGAGCATCGACCCAGGCTCGCTCATCGTGGGGCTGAGGCTTCGAGTAGTCGGAGGCTGCCAACAGTTCCACCATGGTGTAGCGAGGCCGCGGGTGCGGATCGATGACTAGGCAGCCCTCGATGACGGAGACGCCCACGGTGGCGCCGGCCTTGAGCTTCAACACGTCGAGCAAAGCGGGCGGTACCACCATCATGATCGAGCCGCCGACTTTGCGCAGGTTGGTGGTGTGCATGGGTTTAGCCTACTAAGTTATATCTAAGTATAACTTCTCAGGCTGTAAGCCGCTACAGGACTTGCCAATGTCCGGGGGAAAGTCCTTGCGCGCATCGACCAACGTACCGCAGCGCTGGAAGACTCCAGACGGACCGGGTGGGCGCAGGACATCTTCGCCAGTTAGGAGCCTTTGCGCAGCTGCCGCATCAAAATGGGCGGCACGAGGTCATGGGCGAGCTTGCGCAGGCGCTGGTTCCAGGTCGGCTTGAATTCGCTCTCGTGACGTGCACGAAACAGCGTGGAGTGCTCGCCGGAGGCTTCGGCGCTTGGCCGGCCATTGGTGAAGTAGTAGAGCGCCAGGGATTTGCGCGTCATGCCCTCCGGGCAATTGAGCGGGTCCGGATGCCCGTGATAGGTGAAGTCCGTGGTGCTGAAGATCATGACGCGATTGAAGATCGGCAGGACCTTCGCGCCGCATTGGCTCATGTCACGATTCCACAGTTCCAGGTGCCCGCCGAAATCTTCGCGCCAGTTCTTGTTCAGATACACCAGCAGATTCAGCCGGCGATCGAGCCCGTAGCGGCGGTGCTTGTTGAAGTCGGCATGAATGGCGAGTTTGCCGCCGCGCACGATCTGGTGCATCCCCCCGCCTTCGAAGGAGGGATCGGCGATGAGGTTGTCGATGCCCGTGACGCTGCTGAGGAACTGCAGGAAGGTGATCGAATTCAGATGATAGAGCAGCAGTCGCGTCATGGGGCCGAAGGAGGTTTCGACGTTCGAGGCGAGTTTGATCTCCTCGGTGTTGTCGAATTGCTGCCAGCGAATCTGGTTGGGTCGAGGAAACTCATCGAGCACCTGCTCGAGCAGCGTGGGATCGAAGAAGTTGTCCAGCACGATGTGCGGGTAGGGACTGGCGGTGAGGAACTTCTCGTGCCCGATCATCGATAGCTCGCGCATGCGTGTCAACGGCAGGAATGCCTCCATGGACAGCGCAGGCGACTCGGTCGTCGTCTTCGGACTGGCATAACCCATGTCTTTACCCTGGCTCGCCTGGCTGATGGAGGAGACCCGATGCCCTTCTCGGCCCGCGGCATTGTGTCCCGAGCCTTGCGTTAATTCCCCCTGCGCGCGTTGAGAGCTCGTGTCGGCAGAAGCCTGCAAGCACTGTCGGAAGAGGTTACCGGGCTGCGCGAGCGCAGCAGGATGCCGGGCTCGGCAGGCGACTGTTGTATAATGCGTGCGGCACACGAGGCTAATTTCATAGGGACTTCAGCCCCCACCGATGCCAAACCAATTGCGCCAGAACGCATCGGCCGTATGACATCAGCCGCAAGGCGGGGCCTGCGGCTCACCCGTCGTCTGCTTCTCAGGACCCATCAGCGCCTCTCAGGACTGGATCCGGTCGGTGACGGCCGGCTGCCAACCGCATTGGAGCTGTGCACCCGGGATGTTTGCGCGAGCTGCGGTAAGCCCGCGCGCACGCCGCTGCGGATCGCGTATCTGCTGCCCACCATCGATACGCCCATCGGCGGCAACAAAGTCAGCTATCGGCACATCGAGACGATAGGACGCCTGGGTGTCCCGTGCTTTGCCTTCCATGCGGAAAGGCCGGGCTCGACGTTCACCTGGTTCCCGCACGCGGTTGAATCGCTCAAGTGCGGCCACTTCGATCCGCGCCGCGATTTTCTGGTGTTCTCCGAAGTGTGGGCGGCGCTCGCGGCGAAATTCTGCGTTCCGGCGGCACTGCGCTATGCGATCTTCGTGCAGAACGGCTACCTGGCGCACTTTACCGCCGGCTTTGATCGCAAGGCCGTCAAAGAGGCGTATCGTCACGCGGACATCGTGCTGTCCATCTCGGACGACACCACGGCCGTGACGCGTCTGTTGTATCCGTTTCTCGAGGAGCGGCAACTGATGCGTCTGACACTCAGCGTGCCGCCGATCTTCAGGCCCGCTGCCAAGGAGCCGCTCATCAGCTACATGCCGCGCAAGCTTCCTGAGCATGCGCAGCGCATCTGCCTGTACCTCGAGCAGCGCCTGCCAGGGGCATGGCGACTGCAGGCGATCGACCGCCTCACCGAGGAGCAGGTGGCGGCCACGCTGGCGCGCAGTTCCATCTTCCTGTCCTTCTCGGAGCTGGAAGGCTATGGATTGCCGCCGCTGGAGGCCGCACTCGCCGGCAATCTGGTCGTCGGCTACACCGGTCAGGGCGGCCGCGAGTTTTTTGCTCCGCCGATGTTTCGCGCCGTTGAGAACGGTGATTTTTTGCGTTATGTGTCCGAGGTCGAGCGCGCGATCTCGGACATCGACGCCGGTGTGGTCGGTGCGGATGTCCTGCAGCAGCAACGTCGCGAACTGGAGACGAGCCACTCGCTTGCGAGGGAAGCGGAGGGACTGGCGCAGTTTGTCGCCCGTGTGCGAGCCCTCATGGGCCGCGCGGCGACGATCGGGACCTCGGCTGCGCCGGCAGCCGAGAAATCCGCTTCTGATGTAGGACAAGTCTTGCGTGTGCAGGATGACGGCGGCGCATGACGGCGGCGCTTAACGGGAGCATGATCACCGTGCCTCGATGGCAGAGCCGGTGCGATGTTCTCCGCGAGGTTTGGTGTGCCGCATTAAGCGGCTGCCTATAATCCGACAAGAACGGCTGTGGGGAGATCCTTACGTGAGTTCACTCCAGGCTTTGAAGTCGCGGCTCGAGAGGCAGTTGCTGTATGCCTCCCATCGCCTTCAGTCCCTGGCCTACCTGAGCGCAGGGCTTGGCACGAGTCTGCTGGAGGCGAGGGTGCTCACGGATCTGGAATGCGAAGGCGTCGCCGTCACCAGCATCGATGAGTTGTTCGGGGATGCCGCCGCCCGGATACGCGAGAGCTTCGGGGTTGCCGCGCAGCTCACGCGCTTGTCCTCGCAGGCCGCGAGCAGCCCCTGGACGCGCCGCGAATCCTCGACCGATCTGCGTGCCGAGGTGCTGCTGACGCACTTGCCGGCGCTGTATCTGCTGGGCCTGGACAGTCGCCTGCTGTCGCTGGTGCATCGCTATCTGCGCCTGCCGGTTGCCTATCACGGCGCTGTCGTGCGCTGCTCGAAGGTCGATGGCAGCGGCGTGGGCACGCGACTGTGGCACCAGGACGCCGAGGATTTCCACGTGTTCCGCGTGCTCGTGTATATGAACGACGTGACAGCGGGCGGCGGCCCGTTCGAATATATACCGCGCAGCTGCGGTCCGCGTTACAAGGATTTCGGCCAGGGCACCTACATGCTCACCAATGAGCAGATGAGCAAGGTCGTGCCACCCGAGCGCTGGAAGCGCGTCCATGGACCGGCGGGCACCGTGGTCATCGCCGATACAGCTCAGGTGTTTCACCACGAGTCGTTGCAGACGGACCGCGAGCGTATGGTGACCATGATCGGCTATTCCTCGCGGCGCCCGCGCGAGCTCAAGCTTGCCATGACACACTTTCCGGCCGAGAGTCTGGCCGGTGCGCTCAAGAGCGTTGTGCCGCCGGCCATGCATGCCCACGTCTTTGACTGGCGGCGTGTCCCGGCGACGCAGTCTTAAGCGACTCCTGTCAGCGTGCTGTCGGCCTGCGCGGCCGGCGCAGTCACTGCTCCGATGTTTATCAAGGAAGAAGGTGAGCGGCCCGGACCGCTCGACCGCGCGAGGCCCAGTGATTGACTTTGAAGATTGCCTATTTCATCAACCATTATCCTAAGGTCAGCCACAGCTTCATCCGGCGCGAGATACTGGCGCTCGAGCGATTGGGTGTTGAAGTGCAGCGCATCGCCCTGCGCGGCTGGGACGGACCACTACCGGATGCCGAGGATAGAATGGAGCGGCAGCGCACGCGCTATGTGCTGCAAGCGGGCGGCTGGTCGCTGCTGCTGCCTGCTCTGGGCCGCTTGCTGGCATCGCCCGGCCGTTTTTTGCAGGCCTTGGCACTTGCGCGTCGCATGGCGCGGCAATCCCGCCGCTCTTTTCCCTACCACATCATGTACCTCGCGGAGGCCGCTCGCCTGCTGTCCTGGACCAGAGCCGCCGGGGCGCAGCATGTGCATGCGCACTTCGGCACCAATTCCGTGGAGGTCGTGATGCTGGCGCACATCCTCGGTGGTCCGCGCTACAGCTTTACCGTGCATGGGCCCGAGGAGTTTCTCGCGCCCTGGGGGCTCGAGGAGACGGTGCGCCGTTCGAGTTTCGCCGTGGCCATCAGCAGCCACGGTTGCAGCCAGATTTTCTATCGCACGCGCTTCGAGGACTGGCCCAAGGTCAGACAGGTGCATTGCGGGATCGAGCGCAGGTTCTACAGCGAGGGCGAAGCGGTGGTCGGCAAGGCCAGTCGGCTGGTCTGTGTCGGGCGGCTGTGCGAGGCCAAGGGTCAGCTGCTGCTGGTGCAGGCAGCCGCCTCGCTCGTGGCCCAGGGCATCGATTTGGAGCTCGTTTTGGCCGGCGATGGTCCGATACGCGAACAGCTCGAGGCGCTCATCAGCGCTCACGGGCTCGGCGCACGCGTGCACATCACCGGCTGGGTCAGCGGTGCGGACGTGCGCGCACAGATTCTCGCATCGCGTGCATTGGTGTTGCCCAGCTTTGCCGAAGGCCTGCCGGTAGTGATCATGGAGGCGATGTCGCTGCGGCGGCCGGTTATCAGCACCTATATCGGCGGCATACCCGAACTGGTACGCCATGGCGAGAATGGCTGGCTCATCCCAGCAGGTTCAGTCGAGGAACTCACCGCCGCCATGCGCGAATGCCTGAGCTCTCCGGCCGAGCAGATACAGCGTCTCGGCGCGGCAGCATACGAGCGCGTGACGGCGCGCCATGATATCGACACCGAGGCGCTCAAGCTGGCGCATCTGTTTGCCGACGCGACGGGCACGGCCTGGCCCGAGCGGCGCTGACGTTCACGCATGCACAGCATTCTCATTGCAGTGCTGACAGCCGCGACGCTCGTCGTGCTGCTGCCGGTGCTGGTGTTCAGCGGCGAGATAGTCCTGGCGCTGCTGCCGGCGCGGCGCCCGGCGCCTGTGGGCGCCGCTCACCCTCCGGTCGCCGTACTGGTGCCGGCACACAACGAGGCGCTCGCCATCGCCTCCACGCTGCAGACGCTTCTGCCGCAGCTGCGCAGCGAGGACCGGCTGCTGGTGATTGCCGACAACTGCAGCGATGACACAGCAGCGGTTGCAGCTGCCGCCGGTGCGCAAGTCATCGAGCGCCACGACACGCAGCAGCGCGGCAAGGGCTTCGCACTGGATTTCGGCGTGCGCCAGCTCTCGCAGCGCCCGCCGCAGGTGCTGATCATCGTCGATGCAGATTGCGAGGTGGCCGGCGGCTGCATCCAGCGGCTCGCCGGCCTCTGCGCTGCCCGCGGCCGCCCGATCCAGGGACGCTATCGGATGAACCTGCCAGCTGCGGCGGGGGCGCTGCGTCGTATCGCCCAGTTTGCCTGGCTGGTGCGCAACGAGGTGCGACCGCGCGGCCTGGCGCGGGTGGGCTTGCCGTGCCAGCTCATGGGCAGCGGCATGGCCTTTCCGTGGCAGATGGTGGCGGGCGGACGGCTGGCCAGTGGCCATCTGGTAGAGGATCTGAAGTTGGGACTTGAGCTGGCGCAGGCGGGCAGTGCGCCGCTGTTCTGCCCGGACGCGTTGGTGAGCAGTGTCTTTCCGGCCTCCGCGGCAGGCGTGGCGAGTCAGCGCCGGCGCTGGGAGCATGGGCACCTGTCGGTGCTGTGCGCGCAGGGCCCGCGGCTGCTGCTGCGGGCACTCGCACGCCATGACGCTGCGGCCCTGGCGTTGACGCTCGATCTGCTGGTGCCGCCGGTGGCACTGCTGACACTGCTCACCGCGGCACTGTGGGGGGTGGACCTGCTCGCCTGGCGGCGGCTCGGAAGCGCGCTGCCGCTGCTTTATGGCTCGATTGCGCTGGGCCTGCTGTTCATGGCAGTGCTGCTGGCATGGCTGCGCTTCGGGCGCCGAATCGTCTCATTCGGTACGCTGCTGCTGGCGTGCGTCTACGCGCTGGGGAAGCTTCCCCTGTACGCACGCTTCATCCTCGCGCGACAGGTGGATTGGGTGCGATCACGCCGCGACGGGGAGGGCGGCAGCGCCAAGCCCTGAGCCGCGCCTAGCCGTTGCTGCCGGCGATGACCGGTGTGCGATCCGATCCGGTCCGGGCCTGCACGCGCTCGGCGAGAGCTCGGGCCAGGCAGATGACCTGCGGCTCCTGCAACATGCTGGTGTGGCCGCCC
This sequence comes from Steroidobacteraceae bacterium, assembly GCA_036561485.1. Classification (GTDB taxonomy): domain Bacteria; phylum Pseudomonadota; class Gammaproteobacteria; order Steroidobacterales; family Steroidobacteraceae; genus FEN-1191. Next base: position 7,532 of record DATBPG010000205.1, read on the forward strand.
TCGGCATCGATGACTTCCAGATCCGGCACCAGGGCGCTCCAGCCCAGCGTCTCGTCGGCGTAGAGAAGGCGGTAGGGCGTATCGTTGGGCTCGCCGAGGCCTTCGCGTGCGCGCAGCAGCAACGTCCCCGCGCCGCTGAGCGGCTGCGGTGCGTAGCGCGCTTCGGCGCTGTCGTAGATCTCGCGAACGCTCAGGGCCGGCAGCCGATCGGGCCACGCGTGTCCGCGTGCGAGGCGCTGGCGCAGCAGCACGAAGCGCAATCGTACCGACAGGCGCTGCAGGCGCGATTGCGCCGTCCAGCGCGCCCGGCCCGCAAGTTTGCCGGCACTGCCACGCAGCACCCGCAGGCCGCGCAGGACGGCGCTCGGCTCGGTCTGTCTGAGCGCGGCCAGCATCTGCTCGAAGCACTGCGCGCGCTGGCGGGCCAGTCGCCCGCTGCGCCGCCGAGCACCGGGCCGCGCGCCATCGAGCAACGCAACCAGCGCCACACGCTCACCGGCAGCCTGCAGCTGATGGGCCATCTCGTAGGCTATCACCGCTCCGGCGCACAGGCCGCCGAGGCGGTAAGGCCCCGTGGGCTGCAGTCGGCGTACTTCGACGATGTAGTCGCCCGCCATCTGCTCGATGCAAGCCGCAGCCAGCGGGACGTGTGCCAGACGGCGCGGTTCGATGCCCCAGACCGACAGGGCAGCGGGCAGGCGCTGGGCCAGATCGCGGTACAGCAGTGTATCGCCATCCCCGTCATGCACCAGGAACAGATTCGTGGGGCCACCGGCCTTCAGCTCGATCAGAAGCGGGAGCGGCTGATCCAGCTGCAGGGCCTCTTCGTGGCGCAGTGCGCGTGCCAGTGCGCGCACCGTGGGCGCCGCGACGAGGGTCGTGCGCAATCGCACACCGAAGCGCCGCGCGATCTCGGCAAACAGGCGCGCAGCCAGGAGCGACGTGCCACCGAGGGCAAAGAAGTTGTCTTCGACGCCGAGCGGATCGATGTTCAGCAGTTCCTGCCAGAGCGACAGCAGCTGTCGCTCGGTGGGACTGGCGGCCTGCACCGGGCGCGCGCGCAGAGGCCGGGTGCGCCGCTGGCGACTGCGCAGGGCCTCGAGCAGCGCAGGAGCCGTGGTCAGGGTGCTCTCGAGACGGCCATGCTGCGCGTTCACGCACGGCGCATGGATGCGGCGCGCGAGCACCAGCGCGATGGCCGCGAAGTACTCCTCTGTATAGGGAATGTGCGCCAGCTCATCGCGCAGCCGGTTGTGCGGGTCGGAATCGCCCGGTGTCTCGATCTGCGCCACGTCGATCGCGTGCATCGCCGGTGAGGCCGCCAGCTGCGCGCGCAGCCGCGCGGTGGCCGCCTGCAGCGCCTCTACCAGTGGCTCGGCGCGCATCGCGGACACCGGCAGCAGCAGCACGATGAGGGGCGAGCGGCTGCGCCGGCCGAACTGAAGCAGGGCGGCCGAGAGTTGCCGCGAAGTGCGCTCGATAAGACTTAACGCATCCGCCGGCTCGAGCACCTCGCGAACGAAGTCCTCGAGGCGGATGAGCAGCACATTGGCTGCGCCCTCGTGGGTTGCCAGCAGGCTTTCGGCAGAGAGCAGCTGCTGGAACAGCCGATGATCGGGGGCAAGGTGCAGCGTGGGCCGCAGGCCGGCCTCGCCGAGCGCCAGTTCCAGCAGCTGCAGCAGCGGTTCGGCGGTAAAGGTGGCAGCAATCGCCACCGACACGTCGGGCGATGGGTCAGGGTGGGCTTGCGACACGCGGTCAGTATGCGGATAGGCAGCCCCGCAGTGTCAATCGGCAATCTCCGACATCGCGGACGTTGACGGATTGGCATCATGCGCTCACAAAAGTTCGGCAGGGAGACTTTGCCGCGGGTGAGCACTACGACTTGGGCGGATCTGGGCCTGGTGGTCATCGGACGCAATGAGGGCGAGCGTCTGCAGCGCTGTCTGCGCTCTGTGCGCGCTGTCCCACATCGTGTCTATGTGGATTCCGGATCGACCGATGGCAGTGTCGAGTGGGCAGTGAGCGAGGGCCTCGAAGTCGTGCGCCTGGAATCACCGCCGCCCTTCACCGCAGCGCGCGCGCGCAACGCGGGCCTTGCGCGCCTGCTCGAGCTGCAGCCGCAGGTGCAGTTCGTGCAGATGCTCGACGGTGACTGCGAGGTGCAGCCCGGCTGGATCGACGTGGCGCTGCAGACGCTCATGGCCGAATCCCATCTGGCACTGGTGTTCGGCCGCCGCCGCGAGCGTCACCCCGAGCGCTCCATTTATAACGCGCTCTGCGATGATGAGTGGAACGTGCCGGTCGGGGAGGCCGCCGGCTGCGGTGGCGATGCAATGTTCCGCATCGAAGCCCTGCGGCAGGTGGCGTTCTACAATCCCGCGATGATCGCCGGCGAAGACAGCGAGCTGTCGATGCGGCTGCGCAAGGCAGGCTGGCTGTTGCGCCGTCTCGACGCGGAGATGACGCTGCACGACGCCGCCATGACACGCTTCACCCAGTGGTGGCAGCGCACGCGTCGCTCGGGCCACGGCTTTGGCGAGATGGCCCATCTGCATCCGGATGCCCGCAACCCCAATTGGCCGCGCACGGTTCGCAGCATCACCACCTGGGGGGCGCTGCTGCCCGCGGCTCTGATCTTCTGTGTGGCACTGGCGCTCATGGTCACACCCTGGGGCTGGCTGCTGGTCGCGTTGCTTGCGCTTGCCTGGCCGCTGAAGATGCTGCAATTAGCGCATGCCCAGCGCCGCCGTGGCCTGCCGCCCCCGCTCGCGCGCGCTTCAGGGATCCTGCTGATCCTCGGCAAGCTGCCACAGCTGCTGGGCCTGATCGGCTACCACTACGATCGGCTGGCCGGCCGTTCTTCGAGGCTGATCGAATATCACTGACAATGCCAGCGGCGCAGCCCCTGGCCGCATTGCTTTCACCGGGAGCATGAGAACGACATGAGCCGCAAGGTCGGTCTGCTGGGAGCGGGCTATATCCTCGATGCGCACGCCCAGGCACTGGCGAGGATTCCGCGGCTGCAGATCCGTGCGGTGTGCGATGCGGTGCGCAGCCGTGCTCTGCGCGCCGCCGCGCGCTATGGGGCTCCTGATGTGTATGCGTCACTGGAAGACCTCGCGCGCAGTGACTGCGAGGTAGTGCACGTTCTGCTGCCCCCGCCGCTGCATCTGTCCGCCGCGCGCACCCTGCTCGAGGCCGGCAAGTCGGTCTTTCTCGAAAAGCCCATGGGCCTGGACAGCAGCGCCTGCAGGCAGCTGGCGGAGCTTGCGCGCACGCGCGGCGTCGCGCTCGGCGTCAATCATAACTTCCTGTTCTCGCGCAGCTACGAGACGCTGCGCAGCGCCGTGCGGGCCGGCGAGCTCGGGCGGCTCGATCGCATCGCCGTGAACTGGCACTTCGGCCTGCCGCTGCTGCAGTTCGGGCCGTTCGATGCATGGCCGATCGCTGCGCCCGCCAACCTGATCTTCGAGCTCGGCTCGCATCTGGCCGCCTTCGTCATCGATCTGATCGGTGCCCCCAGCGTCATTCAGGCCGAAGCCTCACAGCCATTGCTGCTGCCGGGCGGGCAGAGCATTCCGCGCCATTGGACGGCGCTGCTGCGTCGGGATGCGACCAGCGCGCTGCTGTCGCTGTCGGTGACTGCCGGACATGCCGACCGCAGCCTGCACGTGCGCGCTCGCGCCGGCAGCGCAACGCTCGATTTCGGCCGCGACCTGCTGCTGCGACAGGGCGTCGCGCACGACAATCCGATTTTCGATGCGCACGCGGTCGCGCGCTCACTCGGTGCCGATCTGCTGCGTCAGGCGCGCACAGAGCGTGCCCGGCGCCTGCGCGCGGCGCTGGCGAAACGACCGGAGGCGCAGCCGTTCGAGGAGAGCATGGCACGCAGCATCGCGGCCTTCCATGCCGCGAGCGGGGAGCTCGACAGCCGGCATGATGCCCGCTTCGGGACCGAGGTCATCCGCCTGTGTGAAGAGATTGCCGGCCGCTCGGGCGTCGGTGCACCAAGCCGCGAGGCCCCGCGCGCCCGCCAGTCGCGCGCCGCCCTGGCGCCGCGCGTGCTGGTGGTCGGCGGCACCGGATTCATTGGACGGCATCTGGTGCGCAGGCTCCTGGAGGCGGGACATTTCGTGCGCGTGCTGACGCGCAATGCGCGTGCCGCGGCGCTGGAGTTCCAGGACGAGCCGGTCGAGCTGTTCGCCGGCTCGCATGCCGATCCCGCAAGTGTGCAGCAGGCCCTCGAGGGAATCGAGGTCGTCTACCACCTGGCGAAATGCGAGGGCAAACGCTGGGCGGATTATGTCGAAGGAGACATTGGCCCGACACAGGTGCTGGCCGAGGCGGCGCTCGCGGCCGGTGTTCGCCGCTTCATCTACACCGGCACCATCGCCTCTTACGCCTCCGGGGATCGCCGCGCGCTGATCGATGGCCGCACCGGTGTGGACGCCCGCATCGCACGGCGCGGCCATTACGCGCGCTCCAAAGCCGCCTGTGAGGCGCTGCTGCTGCGGCTGCATCGTGAGCGTGGGCTGCCGCTGGTGATTCTGCGGCCCGGTATCGTCCTCGGGCCGGGCAGTCCACCGGCGCATCCGGGAGTGGCGCACTTCGTGACCGAGACGCGCGTGCAATACTGGGGCGATGGCCGCAGCGCGCTGCCCCTGGTGCTGGTGGAGGACGTGGCGGACGCGCTGGTGCGCGCCATGCGGGTGCCGGATATCGAGGGGCAGGCGTTCCTGCTGACGGGCCCCCCCATGATGAGCGCACGCGAATACATCCGCACCCTGGCGCAGCACATGGGCACGCGCATCGAAGCGCATGCGCGCCCGGCGTGGCGCTACTGGCTTGCCGATATGATCAAAGAGCTTGCCAAGAACGCGGTACGTCATCCCAATCGGCGCTGGCCGACGCTGCACGACTGGCGCTGCAATGCGCATTGCGCCCGCTTCGACGCCACCCGTACCGAGCAGGTGCTGGGTTGGCGCCCGGTTGCCGATCGGGCCACGCTCATCGAGCGTGGCATCGCAGCGCCCGTCGAGTGGCTGCTACGCTGAGCGCGGGCGGCCCGGCAGCCGCTGCACCAAGCCCTGCGGCGGCGGCAGGCGCCGGTTACGCCGCCACACGATGCTGCTGCGGGCCAGGTCACGGGTGAAGTGCGGAATGTTGCGGTAACTGCGCCGCCGCAGCGCGCGCTGCAGGACACCCAGTCCACTGGCTGCCACGGCTACCGCATCGATCAGCATGGCCCGAACGGGACCGAAGCTGCTGGCAAAATAGCGGCGGCGTGATTCGAACCAGTAATCGGGCTTACGCTTCAGCACGCTGGTGCGCTCATTGACCCGGGTGACGCCACTGCCGATGTGCATGACACGGCTGGCCGGCACGTACCAGGTCTGGAAGCCGGCCTGGCGCGCGCGACGGCAGAAATCGGTCTCCTCGAAATACAGGAAGTAGTTCTCGTCCAGTCCGCCGATGGCCTCGAGTAGCGCCGGCCGCAGCATCATCGATGCGCCGCTGATCCAGTCCACCGGCTGCGCCCGGGCTCTGTCCATCTCCCGTGGCACCTCCCAGCGCTGCAGCAGACGTGTGAGCAGCCGCAGCTGCAGTCCCTGCAGCAGCTCGCTCTGCAGCGTGGGAAAGCGAAAGGCGAACGGCCAGTCGCTGCCGTCGGCGTTTTCGAAGCTGCCGCCGGCGATGCTGGCGGATGGATGCTCAGCGAGAAAGTCCACCAGAACGCCGATGGCGCCGGGCCGAACCTGCGCATCGGGATTGAGCAGATAGATGAAGTCGGGCACGCCGCGATCGTAGGCGCGCTCGATGCCGCGATTGTTGCCATAGGCGAAGCCGCCATTGCGGGGTGCGAGCAGCAGCTCGACCCAGTCGCTAAAGCCATGCTCGCCGATCGCGCGCTCGAGGGCCGGGCCATCGCCGGACGCGTTGTCCACCACCACGGCGCGGATCGAGAGCGCGCCTGCGGCGCAGCCGATGTCGCGCTCGCCGTCCAGCGAAGCGAGGCTCTGGACCGTCATGTCCGCGCAGCGATAGTTGACGATGACCACCGCCACATCGATCGCACGCTGCTCGTGCCGGGACATCTGCCAACTGCCTTGCGATGGGCGCAGCTCAGGTCCCGTTTACCACCGCGCCGAGCACGCGCGCGTGCGTCGGACCGAGTCGCTGCAGCAGACCCTTCAGCTCCTTATAGGGCGTCGTCTGGGTGCGGCTGACGAGCACCACCTGGCCGACCATCGCGGCGATCGTGAGCGCATCGGCGTACTGTGACACCGGCGGGGTATCGATGAGGATGAATGCCTGGTCACGACGCCAGTGCCGCAGCAGGCTCTCCATGCGGCCGCCGGACAGCAGCTCGAGCGGATTGGACACTCGCGGTCCTGAGGGCAGCACGGTCAGAAACGGCAGGCCTTCCACGCCGATCAGATGCGGCGGCTCGCCGAAGGCCAGCGCCTGGGCCAGTCCCCACTGCACTTCGACCCCGAACAGCGAATGCAGCGTCGGCCGGCGCAGATCCGCGTCGATGAGCAGCGTGCGCTGGCCGAGCTGCGAGAAGGCAACCGCCAGCTCCGCGGCCAGCTGCGAGCGGCCCTCGTGCGAGCAGGGGCTCATGATGGCGATGCAGCTTGCATCGCGTCCGCCCTCGGCCAGCAGCAGCAGCTCGGTGCGCAGCGCGCGCAGGCGCTCGGCGTGTGGATTGTCGGCATCGCAGGCCGCCTGCAGGCGATTGCCGGGGCGCCCCATCAGCGAGTGGCGCACCGCGATGCTCTTGCTGCTGCCATGGCGGCGCAGCGCCGTCTCGACGATATTGGAATTGCGACGCGAGATCGCAGCGCGCACCCACGCCCGGGCCTCGGCAGCCTCGCCCTCGGTCACCAGCCCCGAGTGCACGGCCGCTTCGCAGAAGTTGAGCTGGGTGCCGCGCGTCGTCTCATCGATCTGCTCGACGGCTTCCGCGGAGAGGCGGCAATAGGCGATCAGCGCCTCGCGCAGTTCACCCTCTTCGGCCCCCAGCAGCGTGTCACTCGCATCCGCGCTCATACGCTGTCCGTGGGCAGCAGCGGGTGATTCATCTGCGCCAGCACCCGGATGCCCAGGCCACGCTCGAGGTCATCGCGGCAGCGCACGCGCCGGTCGATCCACAGCTCGTAAAGGAACGGCAGAGCGATGCCGGCGGCCAGCGAGGCGAGCAACGCCATACCGAGCAGCTGCGCCTTCTTCGGCTTGCTCGGCTCCACGGGCACGGCCGCGTGATTCACCAGGTTCACGTTGGCGAAGTTCTGCACGGTGTCGAACTTGACCTGATCAAAGCCGTCGAGCGCCTGCTTGTAGACGCTCTGTGCCGACTGCAATTCCAGCGCAAGCTTGGAACCCTGATCCTGGATCTGCCGCAGCTGCATCACCTTGGTACGCTGTGCGGCCACGGCCTGCGTCAGCTCCTTCTCCAGGGCGCGCGTGCGGCTCAGCTGTGTGCCGATGTTGCTGGAGAGCGAGCCGATGGCAGCGCGCATCTCGCGCTGCGTGGCTTTCTCCTGGGCCTCCAGCGAGATGATCTGCGGATGGCGCGGGCCGAGTGTCGGCCGCAACGCCGCCAGCTTCGCCTGCAGATCCGCAAGCTGCGTACGCAGCGCGACGACACGCGGGGAGGCCAGCGCCTCATTGCCGCTGTCGATCTCACCGGCCTGCTGCGCCTCGAGCGAGCGGCGCTGATTTTGCGCCTCCAGCAGCCGCATCTGCAGATTCTGCAGCGCCTGGTTCTCGGTGTCGTTGGCATCGCCGCCGATGCTCGCGAGCCCATGCGCTTCGCGGAACGCCGTGACGTCGGCCTGCGCCGCGACGACCTTGGCGCGCAGCCGTCCCAGCTCCTGCGAGCTCAATTGCGCCTGCTCGGAGACCGGGTCATTGGCGCGCTGGCGATCTTCGAGCAGGTAGACGTCGGCGATGGTATTGGCGATGCGCGCGGACTGCTCGGCATCGCCGGTGCTCACCTCGATCTGCAGCAGCTGTCCGCCGCGGCCTTCCTCGACCTGCACGCTCAGGGCGAGGTTGCGCGCGGTGTACTGGCGCAGAGCCGCGGGGTTCAGACCGCGGCCGCCACCGGAGAAGCTCGGATCCTTCGTCAGCTGCAACCGATCCACTACCGGCACCAGTACCGCCGGGCTTTGGATCAGCTCCGCCTGCGTGGCGACGTAGTCGGCCAGGTCGTTGCCGCTCTGCTGATTGGGCAGCGGGTTTTCCCGCGGCGAGTTGACGATCAGGGTGGCGGTCGCGGTGTAGCTCTTGGGCATGAGCTTGATGAACACCGCCAGCACCACGAGCATGACCGCAGCAATGGCGGCACTGAGCTTCCAGTAGTGCCGGACGATCATATAAATCTGCTGCACGGACAGGCCGGAGGGCGGCTCATGCTCGGGAATCGCCTCGGGCCCGGGTGCCTGGGCATCCGTCAGGTGCGGCAGCCGTCGCTGATAGGTTTTCAAAACAGGCTTTCCTTGACGCGAATCACGTCGTCAGCTTGCACCAGCTCGTCGGCGGACGCGTGGGTCATGGTATAGCGGCCGTTCTTGCCGAGCCGCTTCACCTCGATGCGGCGCGAGCTGCCACGGGGAGTGATACCCCCGGCGCGCGCGACCGCCTCGATCATCGTCATGCCGGGCTCGAGCTTGTACGAATTGGGAGCGTTGACCTCGCCGTAGATGTAGAAGTGCTCAGCCTGGGGCACGAAGAGCTCATCGCCGCCCTGCAGGTGGCGGCTGGCCGCCTGATTGTCCGCGCCCAGGACGGCCCGACCACCCGCACCGCCGAGGCTCTGCAGATCCACGGGATAGCTCGTGACATGTCCGTTGGCTTCGTGCCGTCGAACATAGACGACGTCGGCGCCATTGGCCGTCTCCCCACCCGCCAGTGCGAGCAGATCGAATACCGTCGTGCCCGGATCGATGGCATAGGTACCCGGCTGGTGGACTTCTCCGAGCACGGAGACACGCTCGCTGCGCGACTGGACCAGGCTGACCGTGACCACCGGGTTCACAAAGTAGCCACCGCTCTTGAGCGCCTGAGCAATGCGCTGTGCGGCCTGCACCGGCGTTGCCCCCGACACCGAGACCGTGCCCGCAAGGGGGATGCGCACCGTGCCATCGTCGGCGACATAGACCGTCGAGGTCATGTCCGGCTGGCCGTAGACCTGAATCGTGATCGAATCGCCCGGGCCCAGGGGCACCAGGCGGTTGCCATCGGCGGCGAGGCTGTTGGCGCTGCCTCGCGGTCCGTTGGCGGTGGCGCTGCCGGATTCAGTTGCGCGTGTGGCTGCCGGCACACCGATGGGTGCGGGCACCGCGGCGACGGATGACGCTGACGGCGTGGCCGCAGCGGCAGGAATCGGGGTGAGGCAGGCACCTGCCAGCAGTGCGATCAGGGCGCTGACCCACAGGCGCAGCGACAGGCGGATACCCGCGATACCGAGTCGAATGGGCATGAGAGTGCGATCCGATCCCGAAGGGGCCCTGTAACCGTGCATTATCTTACTTTAACCTCAAGGGCCCTGTGTCGTAACGCCAACGCTGCCGAAAAGACTTTTTTTCCGCAGGCGCAGCTTATGACCAACGCGATGGGGCAGGCCATCGGACTTTTTATAGATTCTGCGCCTGCGCGGCGTCCGTGGTGCGGCGGCGCATTTCGCTGTGGGACAAACGGAAGCGCCAGCGCCGCGAGCCTCGGCCTGCGAAACGAGCCCCACAGCGGGGATGTTATGATTATTTCAGTGCAGCTGGCGGAAATCCCGGGAGCGTCGTGCAGATGTCGATCAGGGCCACTATCAAATCGCAGTTCGAGCAGGTAGCGCGTGAGCAACAACGGCGGCTGGTGCCGCTCTCAGACGACCTGAAGCTGCTGGATTCGGGACTGGACTCTCTGAGCTTTGCCCTGATTGTGGCGCGATTGGAGGACGCAGTAGGCTTCGATCCTTTCGATACGGATGAGCCGGTGCAATTCCCGGTCACCTTTGGCGATTTCGTACGGCTGTACGAAAATCAATCCAAATAGCGCCAGTGCACGCCGCAGGACACGCGGCGCAGCACGCGGTCGTACGCATACGAGGTTCCAACGATCCCGTGATGAGGCCGATCGCTCCTGATGAGTGGGAGTTTCGACCGAGCGCTCTGACGGAAGAGCCGCTGTATTTTAGCGCCGCCGATCGACAGCTGTTCGGGTGGCTGCACCGCGCAGGCGGCAGCGCAGCCGCCCCGGCCGCATCGTCCGGGATGGGCGTGGTCATCTGCAAGCCCTTCGGCTACGAGGCAACCTGCGCGCACCGCAGTCTGGGGGCATTTGCGCAGGCTGCCGCGGCCGCGGGCTTTCCCACCCTGCGTTTCGATTACAGCGGCACCGGCGATTCAGGGCCCATCGACCCGACGGCCGATCAGCTGGCGCTCTGGACCGAGGACGTGCTCGCCGCCGTGCGCGAGCTGCAACGGCGCAGCGGCGTGGCACGCGTCTGTCTGCTCGGATTTCGTTTCGGCTCGCTGTTGGCCACCCTCGCCGCACGTCACTGCCCCGAAGTGACCGCGCTGATCGCGGTCGCACCGGTATTGAGCGGGCGGCGTTATCTGCGCGAGCTGCGCGTGATTCAGATGGCGGCCTCCAAGGCCGTGGTCGTAGCGCCGCGGCCCGGCAATACGGAGGAGGGCAAAGCTGTCGCGGCGCTGGAGGTGAGTGGATTTTCCATCAGCGCCTCGAGCACCGCGGCGCTCTCGCAGCTGGACCTGAGCAGCATCGAGGCGCGCCCCGTCGAGCATGTTCTGGTCATCGACCGCAGCGATCTTCCCGGGGCACGCTCGTGGAGCGAGAAACTCGTGCAGCTCGGTGCGCAGGCGGAATATGTCGCATTGCCGGGCATCGTGGAGATGATGTGGACGGCACCGCACTTCGCGAAAATCCCCCACGCCATGATCAGCGCCGTGCGCAGCTGGCTCGAGCGGCTGGCCCGACGCCTCGCGCAGCCCACGGCGTCGGCGGCGGCCGGACGCGGCACTGCACCGGCGGGGTCTGCCCCGTCCAACGCAGCCGCCTCGCCGGTGCTGCGACTGGGCAGCGATGAGGGCTCTGCCGCCGGGTGTGTGACCGAGCGACCGGTGTTCGTCAGCACCGAGCCGCTGGTCTTTGGGATCGTCACCGTGCCGGCGCGGGCGCGTCCCGAGGCCCCCGCGGCCATTCTGCTCAACGATGGAGCGACTTCTCATATCGGCGCCAACGGGCTGTATGTCTCTCTGGCACGCCAGTGGGCGCAGAGCGGTTGCACGGTGTTGCGCATGGATCTGGCGGGCCTGGGCGACAGCGGCACGCGCCGTGGCCGTCCGGGAAATGAGGTCTTTGCGCCCGCCGCACTCGATGACCTGCGCGCCGCCATCGAGCATCTGCGCAGGCATTACGGTGCGCAGCAGGTGACGCTCGCAGGTCTGTGCGCCGGTGCCTACCACGCGCTGCGCGCAGCGCTCGCGGCGTTACCGATCAATCGGCTGCTGCTGATCAACCCGCAGGTCTTCTACTGGAAGGAGGGCATGTCCATCAACGACCTGCAGTTGGCCGACATCGTGCGCAAGCGCGCCTTATCGACCTACTGGCAGCGACTGCTTGCCGGGCAGGTGAACGTGTGGAAGGTCGCCAGAATCTATATGCGGCGGCCCTGGCTGTCACTGCAGGCGGCGCTGCGCGATGGCGCCCGACGGCTGCGCATCCGGCTGCCGAACGATTTGGGCTGGGAGCTCGAGGATTTGGCGGCGCGCGGGATTCAGATCGTATTCGCCTTCTCGCGCGAGGACACCGGCATCGAACTGCTGCGCCTGCAGGCCGGTGCGGCGATAAAGCGCTGCGGAGCACGCATCTATGTCATCGACGGTGCCGATCACATCTTCAGCCAGAGTGCCCCGCGTCACGAGCTCGAGCGCGTGCTGAGTGTCGAATTGTTTGCGAGCCCGGCAGCTCGCCCTGCCGCCGTGACAGCGGCAGCCGCGAGCTCGACTCAGTGACGGCGGTGCGGGGGTCGCAGCCGCGCAGCGACGCGGATCCCGCAGCGCCGGCTCGCGCTGCAGAGCTGTCGCCCGCCATCGCGGCGTTGTTTCCACCCGGCGTGGTCGCAGCGCAGCTGCAGGGCGATGTGCTCGGCGCCCTCGAAGATCGGCCCGATGCTGCAACCGCTGCGGATGCGCTGGCACTCAGCCGCGCGCGCGGGCTGCTGGCGGATGCCGAATGGCGCAGCATCGCTCACTGCAGTGCGCCGCGGATTCGTGATTTCACCGCCGGGCGCCTGTGTGCCCGGCGCGCCCTGCAGGTGCTGGGCATCGAGGGCTTCAGTCTGCTGTCCGCGCCCGACCGGCAGGTGCTCTGGCCGCCGCACATCAGCGGCAGCATCACCCATACCGATGGCTATGCGGCAGCTGCGATTGGCAGGCTCGCCGAGGTGGGCAGCCTTGGACTGGATTGCGAGCGCATCGAGGAGGTCGCGCAGCCGCTGTGGCGGGAGATCTGTACCCCTGCCGAGCTCGAGCAGTTCGTTCACTGGGCGGCCCCGGATCGCCAGCGTGCCGCGACGTTGTGTTTCGTGGCGAAAGAGGCGTTCTACAAGGCGCAGTTTGCGCTTTTCGCTGAGTTACTGCAGTTCGATGCGGTCCGCATCGACCTGAGCGAGGCACTGCGGCCAGAAGGGGCTTTCCGGGTGCATGCGCTGCGAACCCTGCGGGTGCAGGGGGCAGCGGGCGGGCAGGCGCCGAGCCTGGCCTGGACGGGACGCTTTCGATGCCATGCGGGCTATGTGAGCGCCGGGGTCGCGTTGCCCGCTCGTATAGAATGAGCGCCGTGCGCACTTCACAGGAATCCTGCAGCCCCATGCCCCAGCCCGAGCGCTCCGCCCCTCCCGGCGCCTCCATGAAGGTGCCGCTGCTGGATCTCACGCAGCAGTACCGCTCTCTGGCTGCCGAGGTGATGCCCGCCCTGCAGAAGATCTGCGAGAGCCAGCAATTCATCCTCGGGCCCGCCGTGACGCAGTTCGAGCGCGAGGCCGCCGACTACTGCGGCTGCCGCGAGGCGATCGGTGTCTCCTCGGGCACCGATGCGCTGCTGCTTGCGCTGATGGGACTGGGCATAGGCAATGGGGATGAGGTGCTCACCACGCCGTATTCTTTTTTTGCCACCGCCGGGACGATTGCCCGCGTCGGGGCGCGGCCGGTGTTCATCGATATCGAGGCCGACACTTTCAATCTCGACCCGCTCGCCGTGCGCCGCTGGCTGCAATCCCACGCCGAACGTCGCGATGGCCGGCTCATCGATCGCAGCACCGGTGGGCGAATGCGTGCCCTGCTGCCGGTGCATCTGTATGGACAGTGCGCGCGCATGCGCGAGCTGTGCGAGATCGGGCGCGAATTTGGCCTGCCCATCATTGAGGATGCCGCCCAGGCGATCGGCGCGCAGACACCCGAGGGGCAGTGCGCCGGCAGTATCGGCGAGATCGGCTGCCTGTCGTTCTTTCCAACCAAGAATCTCGGCGCCTTCGGCGATGCCGGCATGTGCACCACGCAGGATCGCGAGCTCGCCGAGCATCTGCGCGTGCTGCGCGTGCATGGCGGAAAGCCCAAGTACCACCACGCCTTCATCGGCGGCAACTTTCGCATCGACGAGCTGCAGGCTGCCGTGCTCGCGATCAAACTCAAGCATCTGGAGGAATGGTCGGCGGCCCGTCGGCGCAATGCCCGCCACTATGCCGAGGCGTTCGAGCGGGCCGGACTCACTGCCCGGATCGGACTGCCGAAGGTGATGCCGTCCGCGCGGCACGTGTGGAATCAGTATGTGGTGCGCGTGCCGCAGCGCGATGCGCTGCGGGCGCATCTGTCCGCGGCGGGCGTGGGAACCGAGATCTACTATCCCATCCCGCTGCATCTGCAGCAGTGTTTCAGCTACCTCGGACATCGGCCCGGCGATTTTCCGCTGGCCGAGCAGGCGGCGGCGCAGTCGTTGGCGCTGCCGATCTTTCCGGAGCTGCAGCCGCAGCAACTCGATTACGTCGTGGATCGCATCGCAGCCTTCTTTTCCTGAAGCTCCAACGCGGAAAGTAGCGACCCATGTGGCTGTGGGACTGGATTGGCGCCTCCGGGGCGGCCGGGACTTCCGGGGCCGGGGCGGGGGGGCCGCAGCTCTTCAGCGGCGAGCGCCACGTGCCGCTGCGCGGCCTGGCGCGCCAGTCACTGCTGCAGGCGCCGCTCGAGCAGTTGCGCGGGCGCAGGGTGCTGCTCAGCTGCGGCGATGCTCTGAGCGCCTCGCTCGCGCTGCTGGAGCTCGATGGTACCGCCCGCCGCGTGCTGCTCTGTCCGCCCGACGTTCGCAGCGAGCATCTGCCGACGCTGGTGGCAACGGCCGAGATCGATGCGGCCGTGGGCGATCTGGCGCCCGAGCGGCTGGCGGCACTGGGCATCGGGCTCGCCGTTGCGGTGGACCCCGGCGCTCCCCGGCCACTGGGCGGGACGCGCAAGCCCTGGCATGCGACCGAATGGATTCTGCTGACCTCCGGGACCAGCGGCGCCCCCAAGCTCGTTGAGCATTCCATGCAGGGGCTGACGCAGGCGTTCGCGCACGAGCCCGTGGGCCAACCGGAGCCGCTCTGGAGCAGCTTCTACGATCCGCGTCGCTACGGCGGGCTGCAGATCCTGCTGCGTTCCCTGCGCTGCCGCGGCATGCTGCTGTTCGATCGCACCCAGCCGCTGCGCGCGTTTGTGGCCCAGGCCGCAGCGCTTGGGGTCAGCCATATCTCCGGCACCGCCTCGCACTGGCGCGCGCTGCTCATGAGCGGTGCGGCCGCGACGCTGCAGCCGCTCTATGTGCGGCTGTCCGGCGAGATCGCCGATCAGGCGGTACTGGATGCGCTGCATGCGACCTGGCCGCAGGCGCAGATCGGGCACGCGTTTGCGTCCACCGAGGCCGGCGTTGCCTTCGAGGTGCAGGATGGGCTCGCAGGCTTTCCGGCGGGCTGGGTCGAGACGCCGGGCCGCGTGGCACTGCGCATCCGCGAGGGGCGGCTGCAGGTGCGCTCGGCGGGCAGCGGGCTGCGCTATCTGGGCGCCGATGCGCCCGCGCTGCGCGACGCGGAGGGTTATGTGGATACGGCCGACCGCGTGCAGTTGCAGGGGGATCGCTATGAATTTCTCGGCCGCAGCGGCGGCATCATCAATGTCGGGGGCATGAAGGTGCATCCCGAGGAGGTCGAGGCGGTCATCAACTCCCAGCCCTTCGTGCAGATGTCGCGCGTGCGCGCGCGGCGCAGCCCCATCACGGGCGCGCTGGTGACTGCCGAGGTCGTGCTTGCCGCGGCGGGCCGCCCGGCGGACACGGAGGTCACCGCGCAGATTCGCGAGGCGTGCCGCCGGGCGCTCGCGCCGCACAAGGTGCCCGCGGTGATCCAGGTGGTGCCCACGCTGCCGCTCTCGGGCAACGGCAAACTGCTGCGCGGCGATGCGTAACGTTATCGTCACCGGCGCGAGTCGCGGCCTGGGACTTGCGATCGCGAGCGCTCTGGCGGGCCATGGCTATCGCGTCATCGGCATCGCGCGCAGCGACAGTGATGAGTTCCGTGCCGCCGCAGCGACCCTCGGGCAGCAGCCCGGGGCGGGAGAGCTGCTGCTGAAGCGTTTCGATCTGGGCGAGACGCCCAGCATCGGCGCGCTGATCTCTGCCTTGCGCAAGCAGTACGGTGCACTCTATGGACTGGTCAACAATGCCGGCACCGGCACGGCGGGGGTGCTGTCGAACATGCGCAAGCAGGATATCGAGACGCTCCTGCGCATCAACATGACGGCCCCGATCCTGCTGTGCAAGTACGCACTGCGCTCCATGATGCTTGAGCGCTGCGGGCGCATCGTCAACATCGCCTCGATCGTCGCGGCGCGTGGCTATTCCGGTCTGTCGGTGTACGCGGCCACCAAGGCTGGGCTCATTGGACTGACACACTCGCTGGCACGGGAGGTGGGGCAGCTCGACATCACCGTCAATGCGGTGTCTCCCGGTTTCATCTCCACCGCCATGACGGCGCAGATCGATGCCTCGCTCCGCGAGAAGATCGCGCATCGCAGTGCGCTGCGGCGCATGGCGGACCCGGCCGATGTGGCCGCCGCGGTCCGGTTTCTGCTGAGTGATGAGGCGCGCAACATCACCGGCACCACCTTGACCGTGGATGCAGGCGGCAGCGCCTGAGCGGTGCGCGCGCCGCCTCTCGTGGGGCCCGCGGCCGGGCGCCCACGCAGGCCGCACTCACACGCGCAGCGTGCCGGCGATCAGCGCAGCGTAACGCGCAGCATCCAGCGGCTGGTAGGCGCGTGTCGTATCGGCGATGAACAGCGGATCGCGGATCAGCGTTGCGTCGTAGCCTTCGGCGCTCAGGCGCTGCTTGCTGAGCTTGAATGTACCCGTCAGCTCGAGCTCTGCGACCAGGCGCAGGAACAGCGGCTGCGCATAGGCGGGCAGGGTGGCGGCGAGTTCGCGCTGAAAGTCAGACAGGGAAAAGCCCGCGTCCACCACCAGCGCCGCCATGCCGGCACGACCCTCGCTGCCCGGCACCTCGACGCCGTAGACGAGCGCCTCACGCACGTGCGCGCAGCGCTGCAGTGCCGCCGTGACCTCGGTGGTGGAGACGTTTTCCCCCTTCCAGCGGAACGTGTCACCAATCCGGTCCACGAAATAAAAGAAAGCGCGCTCGTCCTGGCGCATGAGATCGCCGCTGCGATACCAGGCGTCGCCGGGCTTGAAGACATCGCGCAGGATCTTCTGTTCCGAGGCCTGTGGGTCGGAGTATCCCTCGAACTGCGCACTGCCGGCATCGGCGCCGACGATCTCACAGATGGCCTCGCCGATCTCGCCACGGGCCACGCGCTGGCAACGCCCGTCGGGCGCGCGCCAGACGCTGGCGGTCTGGGCGTCACTGCGCACCAGCGTCACGTGCATGCGATGCGCCAGGAACGGCGGTATGCGGCCGATCGCCCCGGGTTGGCCGTCGCAGTTGTAGAGCGAGAAGTTCGCCTCGGTGGCGGCGTAGTACTCGAGGATCTGCGGGATGCGAAAGCGCTCCTGGAAGGCGAGCCACACGTCGCGGCGCAGCCCGTTGCCGCAGCACAGACGCAGCGCGTGCTGTTGCTCGCGCGGATCGGGCGGCTGCGCGAGCAGGTAGCGGCACAGCTCCCCGATATACTGAAACAGCGTGCATTGCTGCTCGCCCACATCGCGCCAGAAGTCGTGCGCCGAGAAGCGCTCGCGCACCACGACCGAGCCGCCGGCGACCAGCACGGCGCCGGTGGCGACCACCCCGCCGATGCTGTGATACATCGGCAGGCAGTCGTACATGCGATCGCTGCTCTGTACGTCCATCATGCCGGCGAACCAGTGGGCCCACTGCATGACGCGCCGGTGACTGATCTGGGCGGCTTTGGGCAGCCCGGTGGTGCCCGAGGTGTAGATGTAGAGCGCGCGCTGCTGCGGCGAGGGTGGGGCTGCCGCGTCGTCCGCCAGTGGTGCGCCGGATTCGGCGGCGGCGGCCAGATCCGCACGCGGCCAGGGCAGCTCCCGCTCGCCATGACTCCACCAGCGCAGCGCCGGGGCGCGCGTATGCGCTTCGAGCGCGAGGGCAGCCAGTCCTGGCCCCACGACCACCCCGCGCGCCTGCACGACACCGATGCAATGCGCGAGCCCCGCGGCACGCAATTGCGTATTGAGCAGGGCCACGGTCACGCCGATACGCGTGAGCCCGAGCCACAGCGCCAGGTACTGCGGTGAGTTGTACATCAGCAGGCCGACGACATCACCGGCGCCCAGTGACTCGGAAAGGCCCCAGCGTGCGTAGCGGCGTACGGCATCGGCCAGCTGCCGATAATCGTAGGTGCACTGCGCCGACAGCAGCGCGGGCGCGGTATCCAGCCGCTCGCCGCAATGCTCCAGCAGCTGCGGCAATGTCGCCGGTGCGTTGACGCCGATCGATGCGGTGGCCGACAGCGCGCGCACCCAGGCCTGCAGCGCCGGGGGGCGGTGTCGTTCCTCGCCGGCAGCCTTCATAATGGCATCCTGTGGAGCGCTGCTCCGTCCCGCCCACGGGCGACATAATGAAACCCGAAACCATCGCGCTGCACGGCGGATTCGACTTCGATGCCACGACGCATGCCGTGGCCGTCCCGATCTATCAGACGGTGGCCTACGCATTCGACAGTGCTGCACATGGGGCGGCGTTGTTCGATCTGGAGGTGCCCGGCTATCGCTATGCGCGCATCTCCAATCCCACCGTCGAGGTGCTCGAGAAGCGCGTCATGCAGCTGGAGGGCGCCGCGGCGGCCCTCGCGCTCGCCTCCGGGCAGGCAGCGCTGTACTACGCCGTCCTGACGCTGACCGAAGCGGGTCGCAACATCGTTTCGGTGCCGCAGCTCTACGGCACCACGCACACGCTGTTTGCTCATATCCTGCCTAAATTCGGTATCACGGTGCGCTTCGCGCAGAGCGATCGGCCCGAGGCGCTCGCGGCGCTGATCGATGAGAACACGCGTGCCGTGTACTGCGAGACGGTGGGCAATCCGGCTGGCAACGTCTGCGATCTGGAGGCCCTGGCAGCGGTGGCGCACGCGGCGGGCGTGCCGTTGATCGCCGACAACACCGTGCCTTCTCCGATACTGCTGCGGCCGATAGACTTCGGTGCCGACATTGTACTGCACTCGTTGACCAAGTTTCTCGGCGGTCACGGCACCACACTCGGCGGCATCATCGTGGATTCCGGAAAGTTTCCCTGGCAGCAGCACGCCGCGCGCTTTCCGATGCTGACGCAGCCCGATCCGTCCTATCACGGGCTCATCTACACGGAACATTATGGTGCAGGTGCGTTCATCGGCCGCGCGCGCAGCGCCTATCAGCGCACGACCGGTGCGGTGCTGGCTCCGCTCAGTGCCTTTCTGCTGCTTCAGGGCATCGAGACAGTGGCCCTGCGTGTGGAGCGGCACGTGCAGAATGCGCGCCGTGTGGCGCAGTTCCTGCGCGAGGATGCACGCGTCTCGACAGTGAGCTATGCGGGGTTTCCCGACAGTCCCTACTATCCTCTGGTGCAGAAGTATCTGGCCGGGCGTGCCTGCTCGCTGCTGACCTTCGAGGTGCCGGGCGGCTACGAGGGCGCGGTGCGCTTCTACGATGCGCTGAAGCTCTTCAAGCGCCTGGTGAACCTGGGGGATGCGAAGTCACTCGCCTGCCATCCGGCCTCCACCACGCACCGGCAGATGTCGGCTGCAGAGCAGCGCCTGGCGGGTGTGTCGCCGCAGACCATGCGCCTGTCGGTCGGCATCGAGCACATCGACGACATCCTCGCCGATCTGGACCAAGCTCTGGCTGCCGCCGCGGCGGGATCAGGCAGATGAGCGGCAGCGGCGCGCGCATCGCCGCGCCGGTGGCCGCGTTGTTTCCGCCGGCCGCCGAGCGCGAGCGCATCGCGCAGGCGCTGGTGCAGGAGCTGGCAGCCGCCGCTGCGCGCGTCGCGGCGGGACCGGTGACCCCCACGCTCGATATGCAGCAGCTGCGCCGCGAGCTCGAGGAGTTCGATTTCGAGGTACCGCGCTCGCTCGAGACGCTGCTGCCCTGGACCCTCTCGCGTCTGGAGCACGGCCTCACCCACCTGACGCACCCGCGCTACTTCGGGCTGTTCAATCCGGCGCCCACTTTTCCGGCGCAGCTCGCCGATCACATCGTCGCAAGCTTCAATCCTCAGCTCGCCAGCGTCGCCACCTCACCGGCCGCCGTGGCCATCGAAGCGCACGTGATTGCGCAGCTTGCCGCACGCGCGGGCTTGCCGGCGGGCTCGCGCGGTCACTTCACCACCAGCGGCTCGGAGGCCAACGCCACGGCGCTGATCTGTGCGCTGACGCGCCTGGAGCCGCGCTTCGGCAGTGAGGGCGTGCGGGCCTTCGCCGGTACTCCGACCGTCTATCTGTCGGAAGCCTGCCAACCGGGCTGGTTCAAGGTCGCACATCAGTGCGGTATCGGGCGCGGAGCGCTGCGTCTGATCGGCACCGACGGCAGTGGCCGGCTGGATGCGGCGCAGCTGGCCGAGCGACTGGCACGCGATCGTGCCGCGGGCGACTGCCCCGTCATGGTCGCACCGACGGCCGGTACCACCGGCGCGGGCATGATCGATCCGCTGCAGCGCTGCGCCGAGCTGGCGCGTGAGTACGGCGCCTGGTTTCACGTGGACGCTGCCTGGGGCGGGGCACTGCTGTGCTCGCCGCGCCTGCGAACGCTGCTGGCCGGCATCGAGCAGGCCGATTCGCTGACGATCGATGCGCACAAGTGGTTCGCCGCCACCATGGGCTGCGGCATGTTCGTCACGCGCCATGCGGCCACGGCCGCCGAAGCCTTTCGCGTCAGCGCCGATTTCATGCAGTCCAGCTCCGAGGTGCTCGATCCCTATCTGACCACACTGCAGTGGTCGCGCCGCTTCATGGGTCTGCGACTGTTCCTGTCGCTGGCGGCGGCGGGATGGGAGGGCTATGCCGCGCATGTGGAGCGCGCCGTGGCGCTCATCGAGGAGCTCGCGCGGCTTCTCACGGCGCTGGGCTGGCGCGTGCGCAACGAGCCGAGGCTCGCGGTGCTGTGCGCGGCGCCGCCGCAGGGCTCGGCACCGGTCAGACAGATCGTGCAGCGCGTGCTGCGCTCGGGCAACGCCTGGGTGGCCGCCACGCGCTTCGAAGGTGAAGATGCGGTGCGCATCTGCGCAACGCACGGCGAGAGCTCGGAGCGGGACCTGCAGCTGCTCGTCGCCGCGCTCGAGCAGGCGCGGGCGGCGCAGGGCTAGGCTCGAAGTCGCAGGATCAGGGCCTCCACCGAGGCGATGGAGGCGAAATTCTCCGGTGTGATCTCGGCTTGCGGAATGGCCAGGTCGAACTGCACTTCCATGGACAGCATGAGATTGACCATCTTCAGCGAGCTCATGCCCAGATCGGC
>DATBPG010000206.1:0-4394 GCA_036561485.1 Steroidobacteraceae bacterium
TCACACAGTTGCAGGCGGCCGCCGAGGCCAGCGGTAGCGGCGCCCTGCCACAGCACGATCTGCAGCTGTTCGCCGAGGTGCTGCGGCGCGTGCGCGAGGACTACGTCGGCCCGGTCGATGAGCACAAGCTCATGCAGGCGGCCATCCGTGGCATGGTCGAGTCGCTCGATTCGCATTCGACCTTCCTGAGCGACGATGAATTCCAGGACATGCAGGTGACCACCAGCGGTGCCTATGCGGGTATCGGCGTAGAGGTCGCCGCAGCCAAGGACGGCGTCAGCATCACGCACCGCATGGCCGGATCGCCGGCCGAACGTGCCGGGCTGCGTGCCGGAGACACCATCGTCAGCATCGATGGCGTGGCCGTTGACCCCAGCAAAATCAACGTGGCCATCGACCGCATGCGCGGCGTCGAGGGCAGCACCATTCACCTCCTCGTGCGTCGCGCCGGAGCGGCCACTGTGCTGCCGTTCGCCATCCGCCGCGCCGAGGTGCATCTGGTCAGTGTCGAGGCCGAGCGGCTCACGAACGACTATGGCTACCTGCGCATCAGCAGCTTCACCGACAGTACGGGCGATGAGCTCGAGGATGCCGTGGAGCATCTGGAGCACGGGGCGCCGCATCGGCTCAAGGGTTTTGTCATCGACCTGCGCAACAATCCCGGGGGGGTACTCGATTCAGCGATCCGCGTGGCCGACGACTTTCTGAACGCCGGCACCATCGTCAGCGCGCGCGGCCGCACCGACGAGGCGAACTTTCGCGTGAACGCCACGCCCGGGGATATCACGCATGGGGCGCACCTCATCGTCGTGGTCAATGGCGGCTCAGCCTCGGCGGCCGAGGTGCTGGCGGCGGCGTTACACGACAATGGGCGCGCGACGCTCCTTGGACGCCGTACTTACGGCAAGGGGACAGTGCAGACGATCATGCCCATGGCCTATGGCACGGCCCTCAAGATCACGACCTCGCGCTACTACACCCCGGCCGGCGTGTGCATCAACGGTATCGGCATCGTGCCCGATGTAGTGCTCAAGGGTCCCGAGCAGGTGCCGGCCGATGTGGATGGATCGGCCGATACTCGCCAGCTTACCACGCGCCGCGATAACGGTCCCGCTACTCGCCCCGCTGACGCCGCAGGCGCCACCGCGCGCGACGCCTCGGCGACGGTGGGATTGCCGCAGTCCACCGCCGCGGGCGCTGAGACGACCGCGACGGCGACCGCGCCTGCGCCAGCGAGCTTCCCCGCGGGCGCAAATGAGACCCTGGCGCAGCGCGACCCGCAGGTCGGCCTTGCGCTCTCGTTGCTGCGCGGTGAGCACCCGGCGGGCGTGGCCTCCTCCGGCACGCCAGCCGGGTCCGGAAAGGCGGCGGGCGTGATTGGCCGGCTCGATGCCGGCGGCCCCGTGCGCTGATCGCGCCCAGCGCGTCCATCGTCTGACGGTCTCGCATGGGCTTGCTGCATTCGGCGGCCGATCTGCTGCTGCATCTGCCCGAGCACCTCTCGGCGCTGCTGGTGCTTTATCACTTCTGGCTCTATGGCATCGTCTTCGCGGTCATCTTCGCCGAGACGGGCTTCGTGGTGACGCCGTTTCTGCCCGGTGACTCCATGCTCTTCGCGCTCGGGGCGCTGGCCGCCGTGGACCGCAGCGGCACGCTGCACATCGGCTGGCTGCTGCTGCTGCTGATTGCTGCGGCCGTGGCCGGCAACAGCGTGAACTACGCCGTGGGGCGCGCCATCGGTCCGCAGGCGTTCAGCGGGCGCTACCGCTTCTTTCGTCTGGAGTACCTGCGGCGTACCGAGGCGTATTTTCATCGCTACGGCGGCGCGACGGTGCTGCTGTCGCGCTTCGTGCCGATCGTGCGCACCTTTGCGCCGTTCGTGGCAGGCATCGGCTGCATGCCGCAGTGGCGCTTTCAGGCCAGCAATATAGGCGGCGCCGTGGGCTGGGTGGCACTGTTTCTGCTCGGCGGCTTTGGTTTCGGCAACCTGCCCTGGGTCCGCCAGCACTTCGGCACCATGACCCTGCTCATCGTGGCGGTGTCGCTGATACCGCTGTTCGGGCTGATTCTGCACTCACGCGAGCCGCAGGGGCGCCGCTCAGGTGACTGAGCGACGCCGGGAACGCTAAGCTTGCCGCAAAGCTAACAGGCGGCGCGTCAGCCGCCGGCGGGAGGTCGATTGGCAGCGCATCCGCAGCCCGTGCCGGCACAGGGCCGTGAATTGACCCTGCGGGGCCTGATCCTCGGTGGATTCATCACGCTGGTGTTCACCGCCGCCAACGTGTACTTCGGCCTGAAGGCCGGCCTTACGTTCGCGACCTCGATCCCTGCCGCCGTCATCTCCATGGCCGTCCTGCGCGGCTTTCGCGGCGTGACGATCCAGGAGAACAACATCGTGCAGACGGTCGCTTCGGCCGCCGGCACCTTGTCGGCCATCATCTTCGTGCTGCCGGGACTGGTCATCATCGGCTGGTGGACGGGGTTTCCCTACTGGACCTCGATGTTGATCTGCGCGCTCGGCGGCATTCTCGGCGTGATGTACTCGATTCCGCTGCGGCGGGCGCTCGTGACGCAGTCCGACCTGCCCTATCCGGAAGGCGTGGCGTGCGCGGAGGTGCTGAAGGTCGGTGGCGGGACCGAGGCCCACACTTCAGCGGTCGATGATGCACGCACCGGCCTGCGTGCAGTGCTCTGGGGCGCGATCCTCTCGGCAGCCTTCGCCCTCATCGTCGCCACTCGCCTCTTCGCCAGTGATCTGGCGCGCTCCTTTCGCCTGGGGGTGCGTGGCGGGGTGAGCGGTTTTGACTTTTTCCTGTCGTTTGCGCTCTTCGGGATCGGGCATCTGGTCGGACTGTGGGTCGGAGTGGCGATGGGGGTGGGCGCGCTCATTGCCTGGGGCTGGGGAGTGCCCCACTACTCGGCACTCGCCCACAGCGCGGCCGCACCCGCGGTCCTCGCGGCCAACACCTGGAGTCACCAGGTGCGCTTCGTCGGCGCCGGCACCATTCTCATCGCCGCAATCTGGACGCTCGCGAAGCTCGTGCGTCCCGTCTACGCAGGTCTCGCCTCCGCGCTGGCCGCCTCGCGGGCGCGCCGTGCGGGCGCGCAGGCGGCGATGCCGCGCACCGAGCAGGACATTCCGATCGGCATGGTCGGGGCCATCACGCTCGTGTGCATGATCCCGATCGCGGTGCTGCTCGCGAGCTTTGACAGCGGCGGGGTGCTCACCGGGCACATGACCTCCCTGGTGGTGGGCGGCGTCATCTATATCGCACTGATGAGTTTTTTCGTCTCCTCGGTCTGCGGTTACATGGCAGGTCTCATCGGCGCCTCGAACAGTCCGCTCTCGGGCATCGGCATCCTGGCGGTCATCGGTGCCGCCCTGCTGCTGCTCTGGGGTGTGCGCTCGAGTCTGCCGGCCGGCGCCGAGCGTGCACTGGTCGCCTACGCGCTGTTTGTCACC
This sequence comes from Steroidobacteraceae bacterium, assembly GCA_036561485.1. GTDB lineage: Bacteria > Pseudomonadota > Gammaproteobacteria > Steroidobacterales > Steroidobacteraceae > FEN-1191. The sequence continues at coordinate 3,464 of DATBPG010000206.1, forward strand.
TCGGTGATCTTCGCGGTCGCCACCATCGCCAACAACAACCTGCAGGATCTGAAAACCGGGCAACTGGTGGACGCGACGCCCTGGAAGCAGCAGGTCGCGCTCGTCATCGGTGTCATCGCCGGCGCGCTCATCATTCCGCCCATCCTCGACTTGCTGAATCACGCGTACGGGTTTGCCGGCGCCGTGGGCGCAGTACGCCAGCACGCGCTGCCGGCGCCGCAGGCCGGATTGATCTCCGCGCTGGCGCAGGGCGTTCTGCAGAACAACGTCGACTGGAGCCTGATCGGCGTCGGAGTCGGCATCGGCGTGGTGGTCATCGTCATCGACGAGGTGCTGCGCCAGGTCACCAGGGGCGCGCATCTATCCGCGCTCGCCGTCGGCCTCGGCATCTATCTGCCCACGCAGAGCGTATTGATGGTGGTGATCGGGGCAATTGCCGGGTGGTACTTCGATCAGCGCGCCGAGCGCCGCGCGGCGCCCGAGCGCATCAAGCAGCTCGGCGTGCTGCTCGCCTCGGGCATGATCGTCGGCGAGGGACTCATCGGCGTGCTGATCGCCGCGCTGGTGGCTTTCTCGGGCAGGGACTTTCCGCTGTCCCTCGTCAGCGATTACTTCGCCAACCAGGTCGCCACCATCCTGGGGCCCCTGGCCTTTGCGCTGACCATCCTGCTCATGTATCGCTGGGCGGCGCGGCTGCGCAGCTGAGCGTGCGCCGGCAGCGCCAGCAGCGCCAGCAGCGACAGCGCGGGGTGGCGGCGACTGTCACAGCGCCGCCGGGTCTGGTCAGCTGATGCCTGGCTCGCTGGCGGTGACGGCGCTGGCCTTCTGCCGGCTCATGATGCCCGCGAACAGCAGGCCGGCCTCATAGAGCCCGTACATCGGCAAGCCCATCGAGATCTGCGACAGCACGTCCGGTGGGGTGAGCGCTGCG
>DATBPG010000207.1:0-5852 GCA_036561485.1 Steroidobacteraceae bacterium
CCGGTATATCGGATCACGGGTTGTCCGGATCCATTCAATCCTGGCCGGGGGACGACCGTCTACACGACTGATCCGGGCAGAGCACTGGTCACGGGCAAGTGCGCCGACCTGGAGCGCTTCAAGGGACCCGTCCTGCGCGGACTGGCCGCGCGAGCTCCCTATTTCCACGATGGCTCGGCGGCGACGCTGCTTCAGGTGGTCAGGTTCTACAACGAGCGCTTCCAGATGGATTTGACACCTCGGCAGATCAGCCAGTTGGCCGCTTTCCTCGCTACCCTGTAGAAGAGCGCTGCGTTTCGCGGCATCACGCACACCTCGGCCCTCGAGATCGAGGGCCATCAAGCGCTCCAGTCCTGCTGCCGGCCAAACCAAGGCATAATCGTCGGCCATGCGCATGCCGGTGGCCGATCCTGGCTTGGTGTCGCGTCGCGCAGAGTTTCTGGGCGCGCTGCGCAAGCTCGTGCCCGGAGAGGGGGTGATCGGCACGCCCGAGGAGCTGGCGGCCTATGAATGCGACGGTCTCACGGCATACCGGCAGCCGCCGCTCGCCGTGGTGCTGCCGGCAGATACCGCGCAGGTGGCCGCGGTCCTTGTGTACTGTCATTCGCAAGGCCTGAAGGTCGTGCCGCGAGGATCGGGTACCTCGCTCTCCGGCGGCGCGCTGCCGCTTGCCGATGCGATCGTGCTGGGATTGGGCAAACTCAATCGCGTGCTCGAGATCGACTACGCCAATCGCTGTGTCATCGCGCAACCTGGAGTGACCAACCTTGCGATCACTCAGGCAGTGGCCGAGCGTGGCTTCTACTACGCGCCAGACCCTTCCAGCCAGGTTGCCTGCTCGATCGGCGGCAATGTGGCAGAGAATTCCGGTGGCGTGCATTGCCTGAAGTACGGCATGACCACCAACAACGTGCTCGGCGTGGAGATGGTGCTCATCGACGGAAGCATCGTCAGACTCGGTGGTCGTGTGTACGACGCCCCCGGATACGACCTGCTCGGCATCGTCACCGGCTCCGAAGGCCTGCTGGGTGTGGTCACCGAAGTGACGGTGCGCATCCTGCCGCGGCCCGAACACCAGCAGGCGCTGCTGATCGGCTTTCCCAGCATCGAGGCGGCCGGCAGCTGTGTCGCGCAGATCATCGGCAACGGCTTGATTCCGGCCGGCGTGGAGATGATGGACCGGCTGGCGATTCAAGCCGCCGAGGCCTTCGTACATGCCGGCTATCCCCTCGACGTCGAAGCGCTGCTGATCGTCGAGTTCGATGGTCCACGCGCCGAGATCGAAGAGCATGTACGGATCGTGGAGTCTCTGGCAGCGCACTGCGGTGCCGATCATCTGCGCGTTTCCGCCAGCGAGCGTGAGCGGCTGCAGTTCTGGGCCGGGCGTAAGGCGGCATTCCCGGCCGTTGGCCGGATCTCTCCGGATTACTACTGCATGGACGGGACCATTCCGCGTCACTGCCTGCCACAGGTGCTCCGCCGCATCAACCAGATGTCGCAGGCGTACGGCCTCGCGGTTGCCAACGTCTTTCACGCCGGCGATGGCAACCTGCACCCGCTCATTCTTTATGATGCCAGCCACGCCGATGAGCTGGAAAAGGCGGAGCGCTTCGGTGCCGAGATTCTGACGCTGTGCGTCGAGGTGGGCGGGGTGCTGACGGGCGAGCATGGCGTCGGCGTCGAGAAACGCGATCTGATGGAAGTGCAGTTTCAGCCGCCGGATCTGGAACAGCAGCAGCGACTGAAGTGCGCCTTCGACGCGGACGGCTTGCTCAATCCGGGCAAGGTGTTCCCGCACCTGTGCCGCTGCGCCGAGCTCGGCCGCGTGCATGTGCATGCCGGGGCGCTGCGCTTCCCGGATCTGCCGCGGTTCTGACGCTGTGCCGTCGACACTGCGTGTCACTGATGCGCGCGAGACGCAGCAGGCCGTCGCCGAATTGCTCGATGGCGGGCGCACTGCGGAGATTGTCGGCCGCGCGAGCCGCCGCTCCTATGGCCGACCGCTGCAGACCGACGCGCTGCTGGACGTGAGCGCACTCGATGGCATCACCGTCTACGAACCCGCTGAGCTTGTTCTCAGTGCGCGGCCCGGCAGTCCGCTGTCGCTCATCCGGACCACGCTGGCCGAACAGCGCCAGCATCTCGCCTTCGAACCCCCGGACTTCGGGCGGCTCTGGGGTCAGGCGCCTGGCTGCGGCACCCTCGGAGGCTGCCTGTCTCTCGGGGCGGGCGGTCCGCGGCGTCCGAGCGCGGGCGCGCCTCGCGACCATTTCCTCGGTGTAAAGGGTGTCAATGGCTTCGCTCAGGCGTTCGCCGCCGGCGGCCGCGTGGTCAAGAATGTGACTGGATTTGATCTGCCCAAGCTGCTCGCCGGCAGCCTCGGCACCCTTGCCGTGATGACCGAGGTGACCGTCAAAGTGATGCCCGCTCCGCCGTGCACCAAGACGCTGCTGCTGCATGGGCTGGACGACGCTCAGGCGGTAGCGCTGATGAGCGATGCGCTCTCGAGTCCGGCCGCGGTTTCGGGCGCGGCGCATTTCCCGGCGGCGCTCGCCGGCGGACTGCCGGGTCTGCAGGGCGCATCCGCTGCCGTGACGGCACTGCGGCTGGAAGGGCTGGAGCGATCCGTCAACGCCCGCCTCGAACATCTGAGGCAGCGGCTTGCGCCAGCCGGGAGCGACGGCACGGCGCTCGGTGACGACGCCTCCCGGCAGCTCTGGACGGATGTGGCCGATGTGGCGGCATTCGCAGGTCCCAGTGAACGACCCGTCTGGCGCCTCTCGATACGCGCCAGTGCGGCGGTCGAACTCATCCGCACCGTGCAGGAATCGCTCGAATGTCGGTATTTTTTCGATTGGGGCGGTGCGCTGCTGTGGATGGAGTTGCCGCCTGAGGCGCTGGCACACCAGGGACTCGTTCGCGAGGTCTGCATGCGTGTCGGCGGCACCGATGCGCACGCCACCCTCGTGCGTGCCAACGAGAGCGTGCGGGCAAATACCTCGCCGCTGCCGCCGCTCGTCGGGCCACTCGCCGCGCTCACTGAGCGCATCAAGGCGCAGTTCGATCCGCAGCGCCTCTTCAACCGCGGCCGAATGTACCCGGGACTTTGAGACTGCAATGCAGACCCGTTTCTCCGCCGAGCAACTCACCGACCCCGAGATCGCCTCGTCCAATGCGATCCTGCGCTCCTGCGTGCACTGCGGCCTGTGCACCGCGGCCTGCCCCACCTACGTCCTGCTCGGCGACGAGCTGGACGGTCCACGCGGACGGATCTATCAGATCAAACAGATGCTCGAGAGTGGCGAGCCGCCGACGCAGCCAGTCGTCAAACACCTCGACCGCTGTCTGAGTTGTCAGAGCTGTATGACGAGCTGCCCCTCGGGCGTGCACTACGCGCATCTGGTGGATCACGCGCGCACGCGCATCGCCGCGCAGTACCGCCGTCCCTGGGGCGAACGGCTGCTGCGCGCGCTGTTGCTGCGCCTGCTGACGTCCCGCCGTGCGCTGCGATGGGCGCTGCGCGCGGCGCGGGGCATGCGCCCGCTCGCGCGCTGGGCACCGCGCCGCCTGGCATCCATCCTGGAGCTGGGGGCCGCTCAGCGATTGCGCTCCAAAGACGCTGGCGCCGGCGGGCTGTACCCGGCGCAGGGGCAGCGCCAGCTGCGCGTCGCCCTTCTCGGTGGCTGTGCACAGGGGGTGCTCGCGCCGCAGATCAACGACGCCGCGGTGCGTGTTCTCAACCGCAACGGCATCGAAGTCGTCGTGCTGCCCCAGGCTCACTGCTGCGGGGCGCTTGCACACCATCTGGGCGACACCCGCACCGCGCAGCGCCAGGCACGCGCCGTGATGGATGGCTGGCGGCGGGAGATCCAGGAGCGCGGTCTCGATGCCATCGTCGTGACCGCTTCCGGGTGCGGCACGATGATCAAGGAGTATGGCTTCCTGTTTCGCAACGACCTGCAATGGGCAGACTCTGCGCAGCGCATCTCGGCGCTGGGGCGCGACATCGTCGAGGTGCTGCCCCTGCAACACGGGGATCCCGCCCGCACGCACGGGGTTCGTGTGGCCTACCATTCCGCCTGCTCGCTGCAGCATGGACAGCACATCGACGAGCGGCCGCGTGAGCTGTTGCGAGCCGCCGGCTTCGACGTACGCGAGATCCCCGAGGGCCATCTGTGCTGCGGTTCGGCCGGTACCTACAACCTGCTGCAACCTGAGCTCGCCCTTCAGCTGCGCGAGCGCAAGGTGGCTTCGATTCGGCGCGTCGCCCCCGATGTGATCGCGGCCGGCAATCTGGGCTGCCTCACGCAGATTGCCGCCGGTGTCGAGATACCGGCGGTGCACACCGTCGAGCTGCTCGATTGGGCCGGTGGTGGACCGCGGCCGAGGAACCTGCCCGGCAGAGGCTGATCACTCCCCCGCGCCGCTTTCGGCCGCTCACGGAGCAGGGTTGACACGATCGTCTACACGTGTAATCGTTTACCGATTACACGTGTCATCGTGACAGAGAGTTGTCCCTATGAAAAATCCGCCGTCCGTGAGCGACGCGGAAGCACTGGTCATGGCGGTGCTGTGGCGGGAGGGCGCCATGGCGAGCGAGGCAGTCGTCGCAGCCCTCGCGCCCGAGCAGCCCTGGCAGGAGTCCACGATCAAGACCCTGCTCAGTCGATTGCTCAAAAAGGGCGCCGTCCGCGCGAGGAAACAGGGACGTCGCTATCTGTATTCGCCGGTGCTCACCCGGGAACAGTGGGTATCGGGCGAAAGTGAGGGGTTGCTCGACCGGCTGTTCGGCGGCCGGGTCGCCCCTCTGGTCGCCCACTTCAGCAAGCACAGGAAGCTGAGCAGGCGCGACATCGAAGAGCTGAAGCGTCTGATCCAGGAGCTCGACGATGGTTAGCCAGCTGATGCTCTGTCTGATGCAAGCGACGCTCGCTGCAAGCACGGCCATTGTGCTGGTGGGCCTGGTTCGAAAGCCCCTCAGGCGTGCCGTGGGCGCACGTGCGGCCTACTGGCTGTGGCTGCTGGTCCCGAGCAGTGTGCTCGCGGTAGTCTTGCCGGCGCCCTCGCAGCCGGTGGCGATGGTCATCGCCGCCGTGCCCCATTCGCTGAACGGCGCTGTCGGCAACGCGATGCTCGGCCTGTCTGCCGCGCCGACCTCATTCAACTACCTCATCGCGGGACTTGTCGCGTGGCTTGCAGGTGTGGGGGCCATGTCAGCCGTTGCGGTTCGCCGTCAGCGCAACTTCATTCGCTCATTGGGTCGCGTGTCTTCCCGGGCGGATGGCACGTATCGCAGCGAGTCCGGGCTGGAACCCATGCTCGTGGGGCTCTGCCGACCACGAATCGTCCTTCCGGCAGATTTCGAGGCGCGGTATACGCCCGAAGAGGCTGCGTGGGTCCTGGCCCATGAGCGCGCGCATCTGCAGCGCGGCGATGCCGTAGTGAACGCCATCGCCACGGGGGCGCTGTGTGTGTTCTGGTTCAACCCCTTGACGTACCTGGCAGTTGGATGGCTTCGCTTCGATCAGGACCTTGCCGCCGATGCTCTGGTATTGGCCGCTGCAGGGACCTCTCGTCGCGGCTATGCCACTGCACTGCTCAAGGCGCAGATCCTCTGCGATTCCCCGTGGCGCCTGCCGGTTGGGTGTCAGTGGCAATCAAGCCATCCGCTGACGGAGCGGATCGCAACGCTCGGTCGCCCTCTGCCTGGCCTTTACCGCCGCTGCCTGGGGGTCTCGATAGCGCTGGCGTTAGTCGTTTGCAGCGTTTGTGCCGTTTGGGCGACTCAGCCGGCGCCGCAGCCCAGAGAATCCGCTAGCGCCATTGCAGCCGCTCTGAAGGCTCACCCGCCG
>DATBPG010000208.1:0-9447 GCA_036561485.1 Steroidobacteraceae bacterium
CAGGCCATCGAATGAGCTCTGCACATCCGCCTCGCGTATGCGGCGCGCGAACACCGCGCAGGTTCCGTCATCGCGCAGCCCCACCACCCACTCACCGAGCGACCGGGGTGCGGCCCAGGCAATGCCAGTCGTGCCCTGCAGGTAATCTGCCGACGCATCCACCGGCAGGATCTTGAAGCCGTTGCGCTCGAGCATGGCATTGAGCGCCTGCTGCTGCCCCAGGTAGACCATGCAGGAGTCATGGAAGAGCTTGACGAAACCGAGCGCGCTGACGTCGCTGCCCTGCGTTGCACGTGAAGGAATTGCGGCCAGCGCCGCCAGGGCTACGGCGAGCGCCGCAGCTGCGCCAACTCTCCATCTGCCGGCGCCGGGCGAAGTCCCCCTACGCGCGCGCTCGGCCCGCCGCGGCAGCAGCCGCGGCCAGTGGCTCGCGCTCGAGCTACAGCCCCAGCCAGATTTCGATGCCGCCGTGCCTGGAGCAGGCGCGCCCGCGGTCCCGGGTGTTGGTGAAGAAACCATCGTGGCAGCGCGCCGCTGCACGCGGATGTGCGTGACGCAGAGTCTCAACGTCATCCGCTCGCCCGCCGCGCTCCTCGGGCCGGGCATCGCGGCGGAAATCCTGCGCAGCGCGATGTTCATCAGGCTGCGCATGACGTTCATCCTGTTGGCCACGACGTGCATCAGGTTGGGCACGTTCATCGGTCTGGGCGCGCCGCTGATCGGTTTGGCCGCGGCGCTCATCCGCTTGCCCCTGATGTTCCGAGGTGGGCTGATCGCGGCGCTGATCGGCTCTGTCCTGCGCGTGCAGCGGCAGCGCGAAGGCCGCGCTGAGCACGAGTGCGAGGACGCCGGGAGTTGCCGAGCGCAAAGTTCGCGTCATGGGTTTCTCCTGAGGAGGCGGGAACTGCGGCGCAGCATAGCCCCGCTTCGCAGCCCCTGACGAGAACCCAGAGTCGCCAATTCACGTCATCCATCGATGACACGCGCCTGCCGACAGGGGCAGCCCTCAGCGCGGGTGCACCTGGGCGTACAGCTCGATCCATGACACGTTCGAGCAGCCGGCAAAACCGTGGCCGCCGCCGGGCATCAGATCGACGAAGCCGATCTCGGCGACGCGGCGGAGGTCCGGGTGCGCCACTTCCCGGGTGGTGACGATCCGGACCGGATCGAGCTTGAACCAGCGCTGATCGTCGAACGTGATATCTGCAACGACGAAGTCGCCGGAGTAGGCATTGACGTCATTCTTTCCGTCCATGGGCCGCTGCGGACTCTGAAAGGTCTGGCTGCCAGCCAGCAGCGTGCCGTCGGCCAGCTTCACGACCGGATGCAGAATGTGCAGATCCTCTGTGCGCGCGAGCCAGCGCAACCTTGCGAGCCCGGTCAGATCCAGATATCCCTTCCTGTCGCTCAACGTCACCGCGACCGGTGAGGTGGTGAAGCCAGTCCACAGATCGTGAAGCCCGTGATGCACCGCCACCTGTACATCGCTGACGTCGGGGCCGTAGAGGTGCAGCTGCAGGTCCGAATCGGTCAGCGCCTGCTGCGTGATGCGGCGATTCTGGTCGTTCAGAGGCCCCGTATGGGGCGGCTGCTGCCACACCTCGCGGAACAGCAGGGGCGGTGGCACATCCTCGTGCTCCAGATAGTCGGGCGTCAGCGCCGGCTGTGCCCAGGCGATGCGCGAGCCGGCCACGAATACGAGCAGGCTGCCGAGGATGACCCACGTGCAGGTACCTTTGAGCATCGTTCCCCCGGGCGAAAGTGTGCGGCTCGAGCCGTCTTTACCGTGCGCCCGATAGTACGCCAGGGCCCGGCGCGGCCGCTATTGCGCGGCGTCTTGCGCCGGCATGCGGCCGCCATGTCGTTGCCTCGGCAGCTCCCCTGCGTCGCTACGCCGTCGGTGACTTCACCCAGCGCACGATCTCGGCGGCGCCCAGCGCACCGGAGCGTCGCGCGACCTCGCGACCGCCGCGAAACAGCGCCAGGGTAGGAATGCTGCGGATGCCGTATTCGCTCGCCAGCGCGCTTTCGGCGTCCGTATCGATCTTGGCCGCGCGGACATAGGGTTCGAGTTCACGCGCGGCCTGAGCGAATTGCGGCGCCATCATCTGACACGGCCCGCACCAGCTGGCCCAGAAGTCGACCACGATGGGCAGGCCGCTTGCGGACAGGTGGCGCCGAAACCGCGCCGTCGTCAATTCAGTCGGGCCGCCTGAGAACAACGGCTGATGGCACCGCCCACAGCGCGGCGCCTCGGTGAGGCGCTCCTGTGGCACGCGATTGGCCGAGTCGCAGTGGGGGCAGACCACGTGCAAAGATTCCGCCATACCCTCACCATGGGGCTGGCTGCCGGCAGCTTCAAGCCGGCGCAACCAGCAGGAGAACGCAATGAGCGAGCCGGCGCGCGTGGGCGGGACGATCAGGCTGTCGAACGGGGCTGGCCTCGCAGCCGAGCTCAACGCCAATCGCTCGCTGCGGCGCTTCGACTGCGGCAACGTCTCATTGCTGCTGTTTCCAGGCAACGAGATGGAAGGAGGGGTCACCAACCTGTACCTGCGCCGTCACACTGACCCGCTGCAGTGGACTTCTCTGCTCGGTCCGCGTACCGCCGGCCGTGCGGGGGCGGCCACCCGCGCGGACACTGCGTGCTCGGCCACTCAGTGGCGCGCCTGCGGCGCGTGGCAGGGCCTGCGTTACGTGCTCGAGTTGCGCCTGGCCGCGAATGCAGCCGCCTGGTTCTGGGTGCTCACACTATTCAACGACACGCAGGCCGAGCAGATTCTGGACCTGACCTACGTGCAGGATCTCGGCCTGACTGCCTACGGGGCCGCCCGCAACAACGAGTATTACTGCAGCCAGTACATCGATCACACGCCGCTGCGGCACGCCTCGCACGGCTACCTCGTCGCCTCTCGGCAGAATCAGGTACTCGAGGGGCGCTACCCGTGGACACTGATCGGATCGCTGCGCCAGGCCGGCGCCTTCGCGACCGACGCGCTTGAGTTTCATGGGCGCAGCGCCCGCGCCGGGGGCGTGGCGGAGGATGCTCCCGGGCTACGCTCCGAGCTGCCTTCCCGCCGCCTGCAGCATGAGCATTCCACGGTGGTGCTGCGCGAGGAGCCGCTACGCCTTGCGGCCGGCAAGAGCGCCAGCTGCGGTTTCTTCGGCGTGTTCATGTCCGACCATCGCGACGCGAGCTCCGATGCGGATCTGATGCGATTACCGGCGGTTCTGGCCCTGCCGGAGGCTGCCCTGAGCCTGAGCGCGGGTTCGCAAGCCACCGCAGCGCCGGAGCGGTCCGGCTCGCTATTTACCGAAGCGGCGGCTCTGGACTCGCTCGATGCCTCGGACGATGAGCTGCTCGAGTACTGTCCCGGTCCCTGGCGCCACGTGGAGCGCGATGCGCAGGGCAGGTTGCTCTCCTTCTTCCATGGGGCGGGTCATCACGCAGTTGCGCGCGCCAAGGAACTGCAGGTGCTGCGGCCCCATGGGCAGTTACTGCGCACCGGGCGCCACCAGACACCGGCCGAGAGCGCGCTGACCTCGACCGTATGGATGGATGGGGCGTTCCACTCGATGGTGGCGCAGGGTCACGTCAACCTCAATCGCTTCCTGTCCACGGTGCGCAGCTACCTCGGGCTGTTTCGCTCACAGGGACAACGCGTCTTCGTGCAGTTGCAAGGACGCTGGCAGCTGCTGCATCTGCCCTCGCTGTTCGACATGGCGGCCGAGAGCTGCCGCTGGCTGTATCGGCACGCAGACGGACTCATCGAGGTGCGGGCCGGCGCGCACAGCGACCCGCACGCGCTGACGCTGGCGCTGCGCGTGCTCGCCGGCGCACCGGTTCGATTTTTGATTGCTCATCACGTGGCCTTCAGCGCCGACGACGGCGCTGCGGGCGGGGCGGTTCAATGGCAACGCGACGGGCGTGTCATCCGGGTCGTTCCGCCCGAGGCCAGCGAGCTTGCGCGCCGCTTTCCGGGCGGCAGCTTCCGTCTGACCCTGGGCGAGACCACGCAGATCGAGCGCGTCGGCGGCGATGAGCTTCTGTATGGGGATGCCCGCTCGCGCAATCAGTCCTACCTGTGCCTCCTCAGTACGCCGGTGCGCGAGCTCGAACTGCAGCTGAGTGGCGATCTGATACCACAGGAGACCCAGTCGCCGATCTATGCAGCCTCGACGGCGGAGCTGCTGCCGCAGGTTCCGATCGAGCCCGCAGAACCCGGGCTCGGGGCGCGGGGCGCGCGTGTCCTGCCGGCACAGGCGGCCGAGCGCCTCGGGGAGATTCTGCCCTGGTTTGCCCAGAATGCCTGGGTGCACTTCCTGTCCCCGCGCGGTCTGGAGCAGTTTTCCGGAGGCGGATGGGGTACGCGCGATGTCTGCCAGGGGCCGGTGGAGTTATTGCTGGCGCTGGGACGCAGTGAGCCGATCCGCGACATCGTTCTGCGCGTGATGCGCGCGCAGAACCCCGATGGCGACTGGCCGCAATGGTTCATGATGTTCGAGCGCGAGCGGCTGATACGCGCCGGCGACTCGCATGGGGATATCGTGCTGTGGCCGCTGGTGGTGATCGCGCAGTACCTCATGGCATCGGGCGATGCCGCCGTGCTCGATGAGGCGGTGCCCTTCTTCGATGCGCGCGGGCCGGACGCCGGCGAGCGTGTCAGCGTCTGGCAGCACGTCGAGCGCGCCCTGGCGCTGCTGCAGCGGCGTACCGTGCCGGGCTCGCGCCTGGCTGCCTATGGCCACGGGGACTGGAATGACTCGCTGCAGCCGGTCGATCCGCGGCTGCGTGAGCACATGTGCAGTGCCTGGACGGTCACGCTACAGGTGCAGGCGCTGCGCGCGCTGGCGGCTGCCCTGCGTCATGTGGGCCGCGATGCCGCCCGCGCCGCGCAGCTGACGGCGCAGGCCGAGGCGGTGCAGAGCGATTTTCAGCGCCTGCTGATCGCCGATGGGGTACTGACGGGCTACGCCATCTTCGAGAGCGACGGCGAGCGGCGCTACCTGCTGCATCCGCGCGATGCGCTCACGGGTGTCAAGTACAGCGCGCTCGGCATGATCCACGCGATCCTCGAGGATCTGTTCACGCCCGCGCAGGCTCGCGATCATCTGCGCCTGCTCGATGATGAGCTGAGCGGTCCCGATGGAGTACGTCTGTTCGATCGGCCACTGCCCTATCATGGGGGCCCGCAGCGCATCTTTCAGCGCGCCGAGAGCGCGACCTTCTTCGGTCGCGAGATCGGGCTCATGTACACGCACGCGCACCTGCGCTATGCGCAGGCGCTGGCTCACCTCGGCGAGGCCGAACGCTTCCTGCATGCGCTGTCGCAGGCGGTCCCCATCCAGATCCAGTCGCTCGTCGCCAGCGCCGATCGACGCCAGGCCAATTGCTACTTCTCCAGTTCGGACGCCGCCTTTGCCGATCGCTATGAGGCGCGCGCCGATTACGAGCGCGTGCGGCGCGGCGAGATTGCATTCGATGGCGGCTGGCGCGTGTATTCGAGCGGCGCCGGCATTGCAGTGGGCCTGATCCTGCGGCGCTTTCTGGGCTGGGAGCTGCGCCATGACAGCCTGCGGCTCGACCCGGTCATCCCCGGTTCGCTCGATGGCCTGCGCACGCGGCTCGCGCTCTGGGGCGACAGCGTCCAGGTACGCTACCGCATCGGCGCGAGCGGCTGCGGCGTGCACGCGGTGGCGCTCAACGGCCAGAGCCTGCAGCTGCAACGCGAGTCGCACGCGCACCGCCCCGGCGCCGTCCTGATCGCCCGCGCGCCGCTGCAGGCGCTGCTGCGCGAAAGCGCTAACGAGCTGCAGATCGCGCTGGGGTAGCCCCAGCGCCGTCGGCCCCCGGACCCAGGGTGTCGGCCACGTAGGCGCCGCGCCGCCCCATCGGGCGCGGTGTGCCTTCGGTCGTGTCGCGCGCGGTCTGGTGTTCCATCTCCGCGTTGATCTCTGCGCCGAGCATCACGAAGAAACTCGACAGATAGAACCACAGCAGCAGCACCACGACGCTGCCCACGGCACCGTAGGTCTTCTGGTAGCTGCCGAAGGTCTGCAGATACAGGGTAAACAGCAGGCTGCCGATGACCCAAAGCGTCGCGGCAATGGCCGAGCCCCAGCTGACCCAATGCCACTTGGGCTGTCGTCGCGAGGGGGCGAAGCGATAGAGCAGGGCGAGGGCGACGGCGCTGAAGCCCCAGATCAACAGCCAGCGCAGCACCTCGGCGGCCAGTTTCACCCACTGGCTGGTGCCCAGAATGGTCAGCACCACGGGAATGGCGAAACCCAGGGCCAGCAGCACCAGCAACGCGAGCAGCGTCATGAGCGTAAAGAACAAGGACAGCACGACCTGCCAGAGAAAGCTGCGCTTCTCCTCTTCGTCATAGGCGATGTTCATCGCCGACATCAGGGATGACATGCCCGAGCGGGCGCTCCAAAGCGCCACGAGCAGCGCAGCGCCGGCGGAGATACTCAGGGTACCTGAGGTGTGGCTCGCCACTTCCTGCAGCTGCTTGCTGACCATCATCCAGCCCTGCGCCGGCAACATGCCGGCCAGGGAGTTGATCTGCTGCACCGCGTTCACCGGAGTGACGAACAGGCCATAGAGCGACAGGGCTGCCGTGAGCGCCGGAAAGATCGATAGCAGCGCATACATGGCAAGCCCCGCCGCGACCAACGACAGATTGTGGCGCGAGAGGTTCTGGAAGACGCGCATCGCGATGTCGCGCCAGCCGGGGGCCGGAATGTCGGCGGGGCGCTCGGCGCTGCGCCCGCGCGAAGCCTGCTGCGCATGGTCCTGGGCGGTGTCGGGCGCACCGTCCTCAGGCCCGCCCGTGGTGCTCATATGGACCGACGCAGCGCCCGGGAGACCCTTTCCAGCCGGCTGCGACGCCGATGCACCAGCGCGACGCAGCCGATGGCCACCAGCACGCCGAGGACGACCGGCAGCGGATTGTCGCGCACATTGCGCCCCACACGCCTGACCAGCCGCGCGCTGCGCTCCTGTACGAAGTGTTGTGCCTGCGCGCGCAGCTGCGCCGGGGAGAGCCTGTCCTGCAGCTCGTTGAGCACCTGGTCCACGCGCGCGCGCGTCTGATCGATGTCGTGCTCGATCACGGCGGGGTCCGCGTCCATGCGAAACGACACACTCATGATAGATGCCTTGCGACCATATCGCGGTCGCGCTTGAGGGAGTCGGAGCTGCGCTGAGGGGTCACGGCAGCGGGGTGAAGCTGACGGCGGCCCGCCAGCAACAATGCACCTCCGAGCGCCAGCACGACGACGCCCACGATCAATGCCGCGAGCCAGCCCGCCAGCACCGTGGAGAGGGCGAGCACGGCCGCAGCCAGCAGCACCAGAAAGCCGCAGAAGAGCACGGCCGCCGCCGCAGCCAGCGCAGCCACGCCGGACTTGAGCGAGCTCAGCGAGCGGCTGAGCTCGGCGAGGGCAAGCGCGAGTTCCTGGCGCATCAGAATCGTCAGCTGATTGATCAGCTCGCGCAGCAGCGACATGGCCGAGGTGCTCCCGGGCGCAGGGCCGGGTGCCGCGGTGGCCCGGGGGGGCAGCGGTGTGGCAGTCGGAGAGGATGAGGCGACGCCCAGATGGTCAAAGGGGTGCAGTTCCGTCGCCACGGTGTCTCCTTGTCCAAGGCGGACCGCTCGTCAGTGCAATGGGGTGCGGGGCTCAGGCCTACTATCGCCGGGGCGACGCGCAGGTGCAGTCGGTGCTGGCCGGATGCGCGACCCAGAATTCACGTAACCGGGAGGGTTCGGAAGAGGGCACGCTGCCGGCCGAAGCCCGCCTGCGGGGTCCACAATTGAAACGGGGCAGGTCGGATGACCTGCCCCGCAGTGCCGTCGAGGAGGAATGCGACGCCGACGCCGGCGTCAGGCGGTCATGATGCCGGTAATCGTGGTGCGGTAAAGCACCTGCTTGTAGGCCTCCATCATCCCGTCGATCGGCACCACCGTCGTGGCGAGGGACTTCGCATCGTACTGACCGCTGTCGAGCAGTTGCACGAAGCGGGGGATGTCGCGCAGTGGGTTCATGCCGCCCGCCTGACCCGCATGGTGCGAGCGGCCGCCGAGTGCGAACGTGCCGACATTGAGGCTGATGTTGCCAACCGGCAGGCTGTTGGTGACGATCTGACCGCCCGGCGCCACCATGTAGTAGGCCTGCTCCATCGCCAGCAGCCCGGTGGGATCGGGCCCATCCTCGACCATCGGCTTGGCCCGATTGCCGCCGGCCGCCTCGACCACGAAGTCGGCGCCGGCCCCGCGCAGGCCATACTTGCCGTTGCCCCAGCGATTGTCGTATTTGCCGACCGTCAGCTCGCGGACACGCTGCACCAGCTGCATGCCTTCGGCGTTGGGATCGAGCGTGTGCGTGGCGCCCACTTTCATGGCGAGCTCACGGCGCACGCGGACCGGATCGATGCCGATGATCATGGAAGCCCCGGCGATGCGCGCGCCCTGCACGGCGCTAAGCCCCAGTGGCCCCAGGCCCACCACGGCCACGGAGGAGCCGGGCGCGACGCTGGCCAGCGTCTGCGACACGGTGGAACCCAGTCCCGCGACGCTCGTGCAGCTGCAGACCATGCTCAGCTCGTGCGCGGGGGCGTTGCTCGCCGTTGGCACGACCCATTCCTCGAAGCTCACCATCATTTCGGCCAGACCGCCAATGTGAGAGTTCGAATACACGGGGGTGCCATCCGAGCGCGTCGCCCAGGCGACCAGATCGTCCGGGCCCTGGGTGTAGAGGAACTGACACATATCCGCGCGGCCGCGCAGACACTGGTAGCAGGACCCGCACTGCGGCGTGCCGGACACGCAGACACGGTCGCCCACCTTCACACGGCGCACCTCCGGTCCCACCGCCTCGACGATGCCTACGCCGCCATGGCCCTGGATGATGGCCATTTTCTGCAGCGCCTCGAAGGTCGCCGGAGCCGGGGGCACGTGCAGCAGATGATCGACATCGGGCGCGCCGAATGAGCCCCGAGGCAGCCCCAGTACGTCGGTGCTGACGGTGTAGCAGAGGCTCGCAGCCTGCGTGCGCACCGCGACCATCCGCCCGGTCACCGGCAGCATCGTCAGCGTCTCCAGACGCGTGCGATCGGGCCCGTCGCCCTGTGACACCCAGGCGCGGAACTTGCGCCCCGCAATGCCTGCGCCCGACTTCGCATCGGGACTGGGTATCGCCCCGGCCCGCGACGCGGCCAGCAGTGTGCCCGTGGCGGCGATGCCCGCGGTCAGGACGTGCCTGCGAGAAACCCTCGAGTCAGATGGCGACATGGTTCGACCCCCCGAACAATCCCGTTGTCATTGTCTGAAACCCCACCTCACCCTATCAGAATAGGGCCGGCCGCGAAATGCAGGGGGCCGCGCGCCCTGACGGGCGCGGGGCTGTTTTGGCCATCCCCTGACGCATGCTGCATGATCCGCA
>DATBPG010000209.1:0-4083 GCA_036561485.1 Steroidobacteraceae bacterium
AGACGTCGACGATGATACGCCGCGCCCAGGCGTGGCCCGGATCGGGCTCGCTGCGCCGATGCCAGAACAGCGTGATGCGTCCCTGCAGGGCGAGTCCGGCGGGCAGGGGCAGCACGCGGATGGCCAGCGATGGCTGCAGCAGGGCCGCAAGGGCGTCGGGCATCAGCGCCAGCAGCGTCGTCCCCGGGAGCATGAAGGGCACTTCCAGGACGTTTTCCGTGGTCGCGCGCACGTTCAGATGCAGCCCGAGCTCGCGTCGCACGAGATCATCGGTGGACAGGGTCTCGCCCGGGGAGCGCACGTAAACGTGCGGCAGACCCAGAAATTGCTCGCGCGTCAAAGCATCCGTCACGGTCGGATGGTCCGCCGAGACGGCGCAGACCCAGTGCATGCGGCGCAGTTCCGCGCGCGCCAGCCAGTCCGGAAAGCTCTGCAGGCCCATCAGCGCCGGGTTGTCCAGCATCACCAGAAAATCGATGTCTCCGGCGGCGAGCTGGTCGAGTCCGGCGCGCGACCAGGCCGCAAAGCACAGATTCACCCCGGGGGCCTCCGGCACGATGCGCTGGAGCAGCCGCGCGCTCAGCCCGGGCATCAGCAGATCCGAGAGCATCAGGGAGAAGGTGCGCCGGGCGGCTGCCGGGTCGAAGATGGGCTGCGTGCCGAGCGTCGCCTGGATGTGCAGCAGCGTGGCGCGAACCGGCTCGAGCAGGGAATGCCCGCGCGGCGTCAGCTCGAAGTCCCGGCCCACGCGCACCAGCAGCTCATCATTGAAGTACTCGCGCAGGCGGTGCAGGGCGGCGCTCATGGCCGGCTGCGATACATGGATATGCTCTGCTGCGCGCGTGACGTTCTTTTGATGCAACACAGCATCAAGCGCGACGAGCAGATTCAGATCGAAGCCGTGAAGGCGCATGCGGGCTCTGGCGGGCAGAAAGAGCGCGCGCATCCGCCGCGCCCCGTGCTCCTAATCTATACAAAAATCAATTATATCCGTGCCGCTGTCGCTTCGCAGCGCTGCCCGCGGCAGGCGCCGGACGCGAGCCTGCCTGGTCCGGTTCGGCTGGACGGGGAAGGCTCCGGTATCATGGTGAGCATGGAATCCGTCGTCGCGTCCGTCGAGCTTGCGGCAGCGGCCCCCAGCGGCACCATGAACGTGCGGGTGCTGCGCGCAGGGCTGGAAAACAGCTTTGAAAAAGACGACCGGGTGGCCGTCGAGGGGCCCCTGGAATACATGCTGCAGCACCCCATGCTCGGCCACGAGCCGATCTCCTTCGGCACCACGATGCGAACACCGGGAGACGATGAGAATCTGGCCGTCGGCCTGCTCTATGGAGAGGGCATCATCAGCCGGCCGGAAGACGTCGATGCGGTCGAATCGAGCACTCGGCGCCCGAACGTGGTCAACGTACGGCTGCGTCCGGAGGTGCGCTTCGAGCTGCAGCCCCCGACGCGGCGCTTTTCGGCCGGCTCGAGCTGTGGCGTCTGTGGCACGACGAGCCTGGATGCCGCCATCGCCAGGGCGGCCGCGACGCGTATCGCCGAGGGCGGTACGGTGCAGCTGGCCACTGTGCTTGGCCTGCCTGAGCTCATGCGCAGGCAGCAATCCAAGTTCGGCGACACCGGCGGTGTGCACGCTGCGGCGTTATTCGATTTCCCCGGCACTCTGCTGGATATCGCCGAGGACGTCGGCCGCCACAATGCCCTGGACAAGCTCGTGGGTAGGAGTCTCATGAGCGGACGGCTGCCGCTGCAGCAGAACATCGTGGTGCTGAGCGGGCGGGCGAGCTATGAGCTGGTGCAGAAGGCGCTGCGCGCCGGCGTTGCCGTGCTCGCCGCCATTGGCGCGCCTTCGAGCCTGGCCGTCAATCTGGCGCGCGCTTCCGGCCTGACGCTGGCAGGATTCGTGCGTGCCACGCAGTGCAATGTCTATTCGAACCCGCAACGTCTGATTGGCGCTCGATAGAGCTGCGGCGTCCGAGTGTTGGAGGCCCTACGCCTATCAGTGTTCAGCAGGCCGACGAAGCCATCCTGGCTCAGCTGGCGGTATTGCCCGCCGAGCTGCAGCCGCTGGAGCGCTGCGTCGGACAGACCCTGCGCCAGGATGTATTCCCCGAGCGCGACAATCCCCCGTTCGATCGCGTCTGCATGGACGGCATTGCCATTGCCAGTGCGGCGTTCGAGCAGGGTGTGCGCCGCTTTCGGATCGAGTCGATGCAGGCTGCCGGCGTTCCGGGACTGCGCCTGTCGGATCCGGCAAACGCCGTCGAGGTGATGACGGGCGCCATGCTCCCGGCTGGAACCGACTGCATCATCCCGCTGGAGGAATATGACCAGCAGGGCGATGTTGCCGCGCTGAAGCCGCAGGCCGTGGCCCAGGCACAGCGCAATGTTCAGCGCCGCGGCGAAGACAGCCAGCCGGGCGTGGCCATGCTCAAGGCCGGCATCCGCCTGGGCGCTCCGGAGATTGCAGTGGCTGCATCGGCCGGTCTTGCCCAGATCCGCGTCACGCGCCAGCCGCGTGTCATCGCCATCTCGACGGGAGACGAGCTGATCGAGCCCGGCAAGCCGATCCTGGAATACCAGGTGCGCCGCTCCAACGCCTACGCCATCGTGGCGCTGCTGCGCGATCGTGGCTATCAGCACGTCAGCGATGACCACATAGCTGACGACGAGCAGTGCCTGAGCGAGCGGCTGACGCGGCATCTGGCCGAGCAGGACATTCTGGTTCTCAGCGGCGGTGTGTCGAAGGGCAAATTCGACCTGGTGCCCAAAGTGCTGGAGAAACTCGGCGTCCGGCAGATTCTCTACCGCGTTGCGCAGCGCCCCGGGATGCCGATGTATTTCGGCGTCGGCCGCAACGGCCAGGCGGTTTTCGGACTTCCCGGCAATCCGGTCGCAACCTGTATCTGCCTGGTGCGCTACGTCATCGCTGCGCTCATTTACATGTCAGGTCGCGGCCCGCTCCAGCCGCAGCACATGCCACTGGCGTCGAGCGTGCAGCGCGGCCGGATCGCCGCCACCTACTTCCTGCCTGTCGCGGTGCAGACCGATGAGCTGGGGGTGCGCAGGGCCGTACCGGCTCCGACCAATGGTCCAGGGGATTTTCTCGCCCTGACGCAGACACAGGGATTCGTTGAACTGCCGCCGCAGTCGGCGCCATTTGCTGCCGGTTACGTCGCGCGCTTCTACGGCTGGTGAGCCCTGCGCAGCGTCCCTGAGCCCCGAGCGAGCTGGGGCAACGCCTCTTCGAGCGAAAGCAGCCGGCCGGGGCTGTCGGGCAGTCGGTATCCGGGCAGTCCTGCCAGGATGTCCTGCCATCGCTGCCCGGCCAGAATTTCCCGCAGGCGCTCGATCGCCGGATGCCGCACGTTGGTCGACAGACAGGCGAGGTAGTAGCTCTCCGTGACGACCGGCAGAAAACGCAGCCCGAACTGCAGCGCGGCGGCCTGAATGCCGATGCCCGCATCCGCCACGCCGCTGGCAACGCATAACGCCACGGATACGTGCGTATGCTCGATGCGCTCGGCATACCCGTCCAGCTCGGCGGGACGGAGCGCATGCTCGCGCATCATCTGCTCGACCAGCATGCGCGTGCCCGAGCCCGCCTGGCGATTGACGAAGCGCAGTCGATGGCGCACCAGATCGGCAAAGGAGTGCACGAATGCAGCATGCTCTTTGCGCACCATGATGCCCTGGAGTCTGCGCGAGCAGGCGATCAGCTGTACCCCGGACTGCAGCAGGCCCAGCAGCGGCGGCGTGAGCGCTGTCGTCTCCTCGAGCACCGGTGCGTGAAAGCCTGCCAACAGGCACTCTTCGTCCTTCAATGCCCGCAGCGCATCGACGCTGCCCTGGAAGCGCAAGTCGAGATGCAGACTCTCGGCGCCGGCGGCGTACTGCTGCAGCACCGGCAGCGCCATGTCGTGGCTCGCGTGCAGCGTGAGCAACTGATTGCGCGCATCACGTGCCACCGCCAGCACCCCGGTCAGATCGCTACGCAGCGCCTCGATCTGCGGCTGCATGCGCACACGGGCACGTCGTTCCGCCCAGGCCAGTCGGCGCGCGAATTCGGTCGGGCGCGCCTTG
>DATBPG010000210.1:0-4475 GCA_036561485.1 Steroidobacteraceae bacterium
CGCGCGCGCGGACTGGCGTTGTGCGTTGGGGCGTCGGTCAACTTCCTCACCGGCGTAGAGCGCCGCGCGCCGCAGCGGCTGCAGAGCTGGGGCCTGGAGTGGCTGTTTCGGCTTGTGCAGAACCCGCGCCGCCTCGCGAAACGTTACCTGGTCCGTGGTCCCCGTATCTTCTGGCTGCTACCGCAGCTGAAATTCATGCCGCGGCGGCGGTGGGCAGGCGGCGCGGGTGCCGCCCCTCGAGGATCGCTTGCCACCATGGCCCGTGTTCCAGATACCAGCGGAAGGTCTGTTCCAGGCCGGGCGTCAGGCTGACCCGGGGCTGAAAGCCCAGCTGCCGTTCCACGAGCGTGCAATCGGTTGCATAGCGCCGATCGTGGCCGAGGCGATCGGCGACGAAGCCAATCAGGCTGGCCGTGGGTACCCCGCGGGCGGCAGGGCAGGCGGGATAGGTCGTCGCCAACGCGGGCTCGTCACGAAACAACCGATCGGCGAAGCTGCAGAGGCTCGTTACCAGCTGCAGGTTGGTGCATTCGCTGCGGCCGCCGAGGTTGTAGGTCGCCCCCGGGCTCCCGCGCAGCAGAATGGCCTCGATGCCGCGGCAGTGGTCATCCACGTGCAGCCAGTCGCGCACGTTGAGACCATCGCCATAGATGGGCAGCTGCTTGCCCTGCAGGAGATTGACGATGACCAGGGGGATGAGTTTCTCGGGAAACTGATACGGGCCGTAGTTGTTCGAGCAGTTGCTGATGGTGGTGCACAGACCAAAGGTGCGCTGATAGGCGCGCACCAGATGATCCGAGGCCGCCTTGCTGGCCGCATAGGGTGAGTTGGGCGCGTAGCGCGTGGTTTCGGTAAAGGGGGCATCGTCCATCTCGAGTGACCCGAATACCTCGTCGGTGGAGATGTGATGAAAGCGGTGCGCCGGCACGGTTCGCTGCTCGAGCCACACCTGCCGGGCGGCCTGCAACAGACTGTGGGTGCCCACGACATTGGTCTGGATGAAGACTTCCGGGCCGCTGATGGATCGGTCCACATGCGATTCGGCCGCGAAGTGCACGATGGTGTCGAGTCCTTCCTCGCGCAGCAGCGACTGCACCAGCGCGGTGTCGCAGATCGTACCGTGGACCACGCGCAGCTCCGGGCGCTCGGGCAGATCCTGCAGATTGGCAAGATTGCCCGAATAGGTGAGCGCGTCGAGCACCACCAGACGTTCGCCCGGGTGCGCGCCGAGCCAGTGATGCACGAAATTCGCGCCGATGAATCCGGCGCCCCCGGTTACCAATAATCTCGCCATGGCCTTCCTGTGGTGTGCACACTTCGATTGCAATCGCGCTACCAGATACCCTGCGCGCGCCTGGCTGTCCAGTCGGACGATCTGCCTGCCGTAGCCTGATCCTCAGGCGCTAGAATGCAGCGCCGGCCAACGCCGGACAACACGAGGCCTGCATGCGCAAGGGCATCATTCTAGCCGGCGGCGCCGGCACGCGGCTGCATCCGGTGACGTTTGCAGTCAGCAAGCAGCTGTTACCGGTCTATGACAAGCCGATGGTCTACTATCCGCTGGCAGTGCTGATGCTGGCAGGCATCCGTGACATCCTGCTGATTTCCACAGCGGTGGATCTGCCGGCCTTCCAGCGCCTGCTGGGGGATGGCTCGCAGTGGGGCTTGTCGCTGAGCTATGCAGCGCAGCCGACGCCGGGCGGGCTGGCGCAGGCGTTCATCATTGGCCGCTCCTTCGTTGGCCTGCAGCCCAGCGCGCTGGTGCTCGGTGACAATCTGTTCTACGGCCACGGCCTGCCCGAGCAGTTGCAGCGCGCCGCGCAGCGCGAGGCGGGCGCCACGGTATTTGCCTATCACGTCAAGGATCCACAGCGCTATGGCGTCGTGCAGTTCGATGAGCAGGGCAAGGCGGTGGGTCTGGAGGAGAAGCCAGCGCAACCGAAATCCAATTACGCCGTGACGGGCCTGTATTTTTACGATAACCAGGTGCTCGATATCGCGGCGGACCTGACGCCCTCCGCGCGCGGGGAGCTGGAGATCACCGACGTGAACCGGCGCTATCTGGAGCGCGGTGCGCTGCAGGTCGAGCTGTTCGGACGCGGCGTCGCCTGGCTCGATACCGGCACGCACGAGTCGCTGCTGCAGGCCTCGATGTTCATCGAGGCGATCGAGAATCGGCAGGGCCTGAAAGTCTGCTGCCCCGAGGAGATCGCCTATCGCGAGGGCTTCATCGATGCCGAGCAGCTCTCGCGCCTGGCGCAGCCGCTGAAGAACACCGCGTACGGCGAATACCTGCTGCAGCTGTTGAAGGAGAGCCGCTGATGCAGCTGCAGCCCACGCGCCTGCCGGAGGTGCTGCTCATCACCCCGCGTGTGTTCGGCGATGCGCGCGGCTATTTTTTCGAGAGCTGGCATGCGCAGCAGTTCCGGCAGGCCGGCATCAGCGCAGCCTTCGTGCAGGACAATCACAGCCACTCGCTGCGCCACACGCTGCGCGGCCTGCATTATCAGCGCCAGCACCCGCAGGGCAAACTGGTGCGCGTCACGCGTGGCGAGGTGTTCGATGTGGCCGTGGATGTGCGCCGCAGCTCCCCGCGCTTCGGTCAGTGGGCGGGCGCGCTGCTGTCCGAGGCCAATCATGCGATGCTCTGGATTCCTCCCGGCTTCGCCCACGGCTATCTGGCGCTGAGCGGGGAGGTGGACTTTCTCTACAAGTGCACCGAGTTCTATCTGCCCGAGGATGAGCGCGCCATCCGCTGGGATGATGCGGCCATCGGCGTGAACTGGCCGCTGCCGGAGGGCAGCACCCCGATCGTGTCGGCGCGCGATGCGGCCGCGCCGCTGCTCGCGACGGCAGACTGCTTTCCATGAGGGTGCTGCTGACGGGGGCCCAGGGGCAGGTCGGCCGCGCGCTGACCACGCTGTCACCGCCCGGCATCCAGTTGTACGCGAGCACGCACCGGGAGCTGGATATTTGTGATGCGGCGGCGGTGCGTGCGGTGCTGGAGCGGGTGGCACCGGACTGGATCGTCAATGCCGCCGCCTATACGGCGGTGGACCGCGCCGAAGCCGAACCGGCACTGGCCCATGGGGTCAACGCCGGCGGTCCGCAGCAGCTGGCACGGGCCGCCCAGGCGCTGCCCCAGTGCCGTCTGCTGCAGCTCTCGACCGACTACGTGTTCGACGGCCATGCGCGCGTGCCCTATCGTCCGGAGGATGCGCCAAATCCCATGAGCGTCTATGGGCGCAGCAAGCTGCAGGGCGAGCAGGCTGTTGTCGAGATTCTCGGCGAGCGCGCCCTCATCCTGCGCACGGCCTGGGTCTATGCGCCGCAGGGGCGTAATTTTCTGCTGACGATGCTGCGACTGATGCGCGAGCGCGGCGAGGTGCGCGTGGTCGCCGATCAGCTTGGCAGCCCCACCGCCGCCGAGTCGGTCGCCCGCGCGGTCTGGGCGGCCCTGGCGCGGCCGCCCGGGCCCCGTATCCTGCACTGGACCGACGCAGGGCAGTGCAGCTGGTACGAGTTTGCCGAACGCATCGCCCGGGAAGCTCTGGCCGCGGGGCTGCTGGAGCGCCCGGCGCGCGTCAGCGCCATCAGCACCGCGCAGTACCCCACCGCTGCGCGTCGGCCCGCCTACAGCGTGCTGGAGCTGGCCTCAACGGCGGCAGCGCTCGGACTGGCCCCGCGGCCCTGGGCCGAGGCGCTGCGGGCGACTCTGCAGGGCATGGGTCTCGCCTCCAGCCCCGATGCGGCCGGCTCGTAAATTCTCCACAACGGCATCGAGTCCTACTTTCCGGGCGCCGAGAAGTCGATACGCTGAATTCGCCGGTGCGATCACCGACTGATCATAAGCGGACAACAATCGAGCTCTGTCGAAAGGGAGTGCCGTCGCGACTGCTGGTAGAGGCCCACGCTGCGCTCAGATGCCCGCGCGCCGGCCACCACGACCCGTGTGCTGTCCACCATGAATGTGCCGTTAATGAGCTTACCGGGACTGGTACGAGCCCAGATCAGCGCTGTCCGTAATCTGAACTCCCTGCGCTTTCGCGCCATCCGCGCCGGTGTCTGGACGATCGGCGGCTACGGGGCGACACAGGTGCTGCGCCTCGGCGGCAATCTGCTGCTCACGCGATTGTTGTTTCCCGAGGCCTTCGGACTGATGGCGCTGGTGCAGAGCGTGATGATAGGCCTGTCCATGTTCCTGGACGTTGGTGTCGAGGCCAGCATCATCCAGAACAAGCGCGGCCACGAAGAGTCCTTCATCAATGCCGCCTGGACCGTGCAGGTGGTGCAGGGACTCATGATCTGGCTGGCGCTGTGCATCCTGGGTCAACCCGCGGCGCTCTTTTATAAGGCCCCCATGCTTGCGCAGCTGCTGCCGGTCGCGGGCCTGGCCTCCCTCATCGGTGGCTTCAGCTCGACGAAAATGCCGCTCGCGGCGCGCAATCTGGCGCTCAAGCGCCGCGTGCTGATCG
>DATBPG010000211.1:0-2474 GCA_036561485.1 Steroidobacteraceae bacterium
CGTCGCCGAGGGTCATCTGCTGGCCTTCCATCGCGGCCGCGCAGGGGAGCGCTACATCCTCGGCGGCACAGACCTGAGCCTGCAGCAGATCCTGACGATCATCGCCGCGCTGGTGGGGCGGCGCCCCCCGCGGGTGCGCCTGCCGCTTGCGCTCGCGCTGCCGCTGGCCTACGCGGCCGAGGCCTGCGCCCGCATCGGACGCTTCGAGACGCGCATTACCGTGGACTCCGTGCGTATGGCGCGCCACCACATGTATTTCTCCAGTGCAAAGGCGGCGCGGGAACTGGGCTATCGCTGGCGGCCCCCGGAGCAGGCGCTGGCCGATGCGGTGCGCTGGTTTCAACCGTCGGTCCGAACGCCGGCGGTGGGTGAGTGGCGCTAGCCCTCAGGGCCGCACGCACAGCACGATCTTGCCTATGTGCACGCTGCTGTGCATCAGCCGATGTGCGTCGCTGGCCCGTTGCCAGGGAATCACGGCATGCAAATGAGTCTTGTGGGGCTCGGCGGCCAGGGTCGGCCAGATGTTGTGCGCCAGGGCGTCACGGATGGCGGCCTTCTCCGCCACAGTGCGGGGGCGCATGGTCGAGCCGGTGATGCGCAGGCGCTTGGTCAGCACTGGCGACAGGTCGAGATCGCAGCGATTGCCCTGCTGGAAGGCGATGAATATCAGACGCCCGTCCCGCCGCAGTATCCGCAGATTGCGCTCGAGGTACGGCGCTCCGACCATATCGAGCACCACGTCGACGCCTTGCGCACCGGTGAGCTCGAGCGTGCGCGCCACGAAATCCTCGGTGCGGTAATTGATGGCCGCCAGCGCGCCGTAATCGCGGCAGAACCGCGCCTTGTCCTCGGTGCCGACGGTGACCAGGGCTGGCGCCCCGACATGCTGTGCCAGCAGCAGCGCTGCCAACCCGATACCGCTGGAGCCGCCGTGTACCAGCAGCCGCTCGCCGCAGCGCAGGTTGCCGAGGCCGATCAGATTAGCCCAGACGGTAAACCAGACCTCGGGCAGCGCCGCTGCCTGCGCCAGGCTCAGACCGGCCGGAACCGGCAGTGCGTGGCTGGCACTGGTTACGCAGTACTGGGCATAGCCCCCGCCAGGTACCAGTGCGCAGACCGGATCCCCGATGCGCCATTCATCGGTATCGACGCCGAGCGCGGCCACCGTGCCGGCAACTTCGAGGCCGAGGATTGGCGAGGCCCCCGGTGGCGGCGCATAGGCGCCCTGGCGCTGCATCAGGTCCGGCCGGTTGACGCCGGCGTAGTGCACTTCGATCAGGATCTGCCCGGCGGTGGGCGCCGGCTGAGGCCCATCGATGAGATGCAGCGAGTCGACGCTGCCGTCAGCTGCGTAGGTGATGTACTGCATGACCCTACGGGCCGATGAGGATCAGCGCGGGGCGAAGTGCCCGGCGAGGCGCACCTTCACGCAGCGAAGCGTTGGCTGCGCAGCCTGACCAGGTCGCCATAGCCACCGCAGGTAGCGCGCATCTGCGTCAGTGCGGCCCGGACACGCGGGCTGCGCAACGCGGCCAGCTCCTCGGTGTGACGATAGTCGCTCATCGACTGCGCGATCGTGGCGCCCGATTTGGTGGCTGGATGCAGGTAGATCTCGGTCACACCCACCGGCAGCCGTTGCAGTGACTCGAACAGCGTGGCCTCGTTCATCGCTCCGCTGTGATGAATGCCCAGCAGCTGGTCGTTGCACAGTACGCCGGCACGCTGCAGACGCCGTTTCATCAGCTCCAACCACGGCTTGATGCCCCATCCTCCCAGGTAATCCATCACGGTGGTGCGTGAAGTGCGGTTCAACAGCGCCGCCGGCTCATACGGCAGCCGCACGGCCTGCAGGCCGAAATCGCGGCCGACCCGCAGCATCAGGCTCAATACGGTCGGATGAATATGAAAATGCTTGTGCGCGTTGACATGATCCAGCTTCAGGCCGGTGGCTGCGAACGCCTTGAACTGGGCGCGGATCTCGGCCTCGAGCTGCCGGCGCGCGCCCGGGGACAGGAAGTAGCGGGCCGCATCGGTGAACAGGCGGCTGCGAAAGCGGCCGTGCACATCCACCAGCGCGGAGATCTGCTCGGGCGCCAGCACCGGGCTGCCATCGGTGAGCACCAGGTGCAATCCGACGCGCAGTCCGGGCAGCTCGCGTGCTCGCCGCACGGCGTCCGTCGTGGCTGCGGCGCCCATCATCAGGCTGGCCGTACACAGCGTACCGGCGCGGCTGGCGAGTTCGACCGCTTCGTTCACCGCCTCGTGCAGGCCGAAATCGTCAGCGGTGACGATCAGGAAGCGTTCAGGCCTCATGCGCACGCAGAAAGCGAAAGAACTCGACACCCTCGCGCAGCCGCCGCTTGGCCAGATCCCAGCTGCCCATCATCTCGGCGAGCATCTCGCCGATCTTGCGCGGCCGGAAGTAGAAGCGCCGATAGAAAGTCTCCACCCCGTGAAAAATGTCCTGCGCGGAC